>JAPLNJ010000252.1 GCA_026692885.1 Planctomycetota bacterium
TGTTTGCATTACCATCCTTGTCGATCTCCGGATTTGGGGGGGCAGTTCTTTGCACCCATACTCTGCCCGAAAACCCCAAGTCGCTGGAGACCAGTTTCTTACCCCAACCCCCCATCCATCCAACAAAGTGGGACAATCTGGCCAGGCAAGGGATCGAAATGGTCCAAGAGCACGCCCCCGACGTGGTGCTGCTGGATATTCAATTGCCGGACATGTCAGGACTCGATGCCTTTGCTGAAATCCACCACATCGACCCTCGCCTCCCCGTGGTGATCATCACGGCCCACGGCACCACGGAAACCGCCATCGAAGCTATGAAACGGGGCGCCTTCGAATACCTGCTGAAACCGCTCGATCTGCCGGTGCTCCGCGACGTGGTGTCCAAGGCGATTGAGTTGAGCCGCTTGAGTCGCGTCCCCGCGGTCTTCGAACAAGCGGCCCCCGAGGACCTCACGGTCGACCGGATCGTCGGCCTCTCCCCTCCGATGCAGGAGGTCTATAAGAGCATCGGGCGCGTGGCGCCGCAGGATGTCAACGTCTTAATCCTGGGAGAGAGCGGGACCGGCAAGGAATTGGTCGCGAGGGCCATCTACTCACACAGTCGCCGCCACCAGAAGCCGTTTCTAGCGATCAATTGCGCGGCGATTCCCGAAGCCTTGCTGGAAAGCGAGTTATTCGGGCACGAGCGTGGCTCCTTTACCGGGGCCGAGCGTCGCCGCATCGGCAAGTTCGAACAGGCCCACCAGGGCACGATCTTTCTGGACGAGATCGGCGATATGGCGCTCGCCACGCAGGCCAAGGTGCTGCGGTTGCTGCAAGACGGACGGTTCGAACGCGTGGGGGGCAATGAAACGATCCAAACGGATGTACGGATCATCGCCGCCACAAACCAGCACTTGGAAGCCATGGTCGCCCAAGGGCGATTCCGCGAGGATCTGCTCTACCGTCTGAAGGTCTTTGCCATTCGTCTGCCACCGTTGCGAGAACGCCTCGAGGATCTGCCCTTGCTCGTCGAGCATTTCCGGCAACGGTTCGGCGGTGAATTACAGAAACCTATTCGTTGGGTGCCGGCCGAAACCCTGCAGACGCTCGAAGCCTACGCTTGGCCCGGCAACATCCGCGAACTGCAGAGCGCCATCAAGTACGCCCTCGTGCAGGCCAGCGGCGACGTGCTCGCCGCCCACTGGCTGCCGGAAAACGTACAACATCCTGCGGCCTATCCGCCACCAGCTCTTCCGTTGGACTCGCGATCCGACGTGCTGGACATCGCCCGGTTGATTCGCGAGTTGATCCAGTCGCAAACGCCGGACATCTACCGCCGGGTTCACGGCGCGGTAGATCAAATCCTATTGGCCGAGATTTTGCGACACGTTCAGGGCAACCAAGTTTTGGCCAGCCAGTGGCTTGGTATTTCACGAACCACGCTGCGGGCCAAGCTGGGCACTCTCAGCCGTGATGATTTGGGGGATATGCAGGTGGAGTAGTCGAACACCAGGGGGTCGCTGCGCGGCGTTTTCTGACGCTGAACGGCCATAACCTGGACAGCGTGTCCAATTTCTGATCAGCGATGCCAACGGACTGGGAAGCCGAATTACGAATCTCGGCCTCGATGGCGGCCCTCGTCCCCTGTTCGTCCTCTCCTTGGCACTCGCTTTGCTCTGTCACACCGCCGAAGATTGCCGTACGGACCAGCGGGATCGACTGCCGACATCGACTTGGAAGGCAGCCGATGTAAACGAGGATTTCGCTCTTCACCCGAACGCAAACGCTGCTCAGCCCGATTTGGCTGGGCAGCCAGAGGAGGCAGAATCATGACGTTCGTCGCTATGCGAGAAGCAAAGACTCGAAACGAACTCGCCGTCAAGGAGCCGAAGCACAGTTCCTCAAACGGTCGCACGGCGGGATACGATATTGCCCCGTCCGGATGGAGCGGCCCCGGCCTCAGCGGGCCGGAAGACCTGAATCTCTGCCACAGCGTCCAACATCATGTGGACCGCGCTGCCGAGTATCTGACAGCCCTGGACCCGGGCTTAGTGGCATTCCTAAAGCAGACATCCCAGATGATCACCATCCAATTTCCGCTGGAGATGGATGATCGGTCGATTCGCATGTTCACGGGTTACCTCGCGACGCACAGCCGGGCTCGCGGGCCCGCCAAAGGCGGACTCCGGTATCATCCCCAGGTCACCGCCGACGATGTGCAAGCCTTGGCCTCGCTCATGACGTGGAAATGTGCGGTCGTGGATATTCCGTTCGGCGGCGCCAAGGGGGGAGTGGCCTGCGATCCCACCCAACTTAGTAAGAACGAACTGCGCCGCATCACGCGCCGTTATATCAGCCAGTTGGGTAACGCGATCGGGCCGAATAGCGACATCCTCGCACCGGATGTGGGTACGAATGCCGAAACCATGGCCTGGATCTTTGACACTTATCAGATGACCCATCCCGAGACGAACAACTTCCCGGTGGTCACCGGCAAGCCGATCGATCTGGGAGGCGCGCCAGGCCGTCAGGAAGCTACTGGGCGGGGTTGCCTGTTTGCCGCTCAACAGGCGCTGTCGCGCGGTGTCGTTCCCGGTCTCCACTCGGTCGAGGGCACCTCGGTCGTGATTCAGGGCTTTGGCAATGTCGGTTCGGTCACCGCCCGGGCCTTTGCGGAAGCGGGCGCACGCGTCATCGGCGTCGGCGATGTCGGTGGTGCTGTAGCCAATGAGAATGGACTGGATGTCGCCGCGCTCCAGGCGCACGTGCGCACGGCGGGAACGGTGGCTGGTTTTGGGGGCGGCCGGTCGACGAACCCGGCGGCGCTACTGACGCTGCCGTGCGATCTGTTGATCCCGGCGGCGTTAGAGAATCAGATTCGGTCCGACAACGCGCTCCGCGTCCAGGCGCGATTCCTGGTGGAGGCGGCGAATGGCCCGACGACGCCGATGGCCGACCGGATCCTCTTCGACCGTGGAATTCCCGTCCTTCCGGACATCCTCACGAATGCTGGCGGCGTGACGGCCAGTTACTACGAGTGGGTGCAAAACCTCCGAATGGAAGAGTGGGAGCCCGACGTGATCGAGGCCAAGCTCAAGCAGAAGATGCAGCGGGCCACCGACGCGGTGATCGACAAACAACGGGAACTCAACCTCGAGTCCCATGCATCGCGTCAGGATCAGTTACCGCTGCCAAATGCCGACTTGCGCATCGCCGCCTATGTCTTGGCTATCAGCCGCGTGGCGCGAACCACCCTGGAGCGAGGCATCTGGCCCTAAGCGGTTATTCGCATCACACGGCAGCCATTTGCTTCCGCGTGTTTGCTGCGCAACCCGCCGCACAGCTCACTTGTGGGCCGTGCCACACGGACTCAACGACAGGATCAACGACAAGGATCGGTGAGCACATGCGGACACACCGGAGCCATCTGCGGAGGACGATTCGTATCGACCGGCTGAATTTCGCCGGTGGGTCGCTCTACGGCCAAAGTACGCGCGGGGAATCCCAACGCATGATACAGCTGGAATTCCGCCTGATTGTAGGCAGTGATGGACCGGAAGTAGTTTTCGTAGGCGCGATTCAACTGTTGCAGCGCCGCCACGGCTTCCTGCGGACGATTGACGAGCTGCAGCAGATCGCCAGCACCTCGGGCCTGACCGAGGCCCCGCAGGGTGCCTTGGAACGCTATCAGGGCCTCCTTGACCCCCTGCTCGGCCTCGCCCACCTGGGTCACTGCGGCTTCGAGTTGGGCCTGGGCTTGGACCACTTCCTGGGCGATTTGGTCCTGCGTGTTGAACAACGCGATGAGGGCCTTCTGTTGTTCGGCTGCTCGTTCACGGACCAGGGTCCGGTTCCCCAAGCCGAGATTTTGCAGCGTCCAGACGACTCCCAGATCCACGTCGGTGCGGCCGCCCCAGGTCTCCAGGCCAGCATTTCTTCCGCCGCCGAAGAAGCCGGCGTTCAGAGCACCGCCGGGACCGCGACCCTGCAATACCACGCTCGGAATCAGCGGCCGGAGCCGTTCTTGTCGGAGTCGCTCCAGCGTCGCGTCGACCAAGGCCCGCTGGGAAGCCAGTTCCGGACGATTGGTGAGGCCGACCGGAACCAAGGCATCCACGAAGATTTCCGGAGAAATCAAGGTGACCTGGAGATGGGGCGGTTCCAACGGCACGACGACGGAACTGGGATTCAGCCGCAACACACGCGTCAACCGGGCGCTCGACACGCGCCAGATCGACCGCGCGCCCGCCACTTCCTGTCTCAACTCGATCACAAAGGCGCGCGCCCGATCGACCTCGATCTCGGGAATCAAGCCCGCGGCCAAACCCGATATTTTTTTCACCAGGTCTTCGCCCTTGGCGACCGTGTCCAGCGTGGCGGCCAGTTTGCCACGGGAGTATTGCACATCAAAGTAGGCGAGCGCCACGGCCAACAAGGCGTCGTTGCGGGCCGCCTGGACGTCATATTGCCGGGCTGCGAGTTCCTGCCGGGCCGCCAATGGTCTGAAGAGGGCGTCCGTGACACCCAGGCTCAACGTCGCGCCACCGCCAGCCACGAACGAACTCTTGTTGGGGAAGAGCACCGTTCCGTCGACGGCTTGCTCCGCACCACTGTGGTCGTAGTAGTCCAGGCCGATATTGAGATTCGGCAGCCACAGGACGCGTGCGTTCTGCAGTTGCGCCGCCGCCTGGGCCTCGCTCGCTTCAGCCGCAGCGATCACCAACGGCCGCGCGTTCGACAAATACAGCGCGGTGGCCAGATTGATCGGGAGCACCTGATCAGTCTTGGCTGGCTCGGCAGATCTGAGTGTCGGCGGTTGAGCATTCGGCGTCAGCCGGGGTCCCTCCAGGACGGGTTCCGGAACGGAACGGGACAACGGTGCAGGCAGGGGCTGGATCTCCTCAGTTGGCGGTGGATCCCTGTCCGAAAGCTGAAGGCCAACGCCCTGAGCCAGTGCCGTTCCCTGGCTGAAAGCCAATGCGAGAAGCAGGGTGAGCCGCAGAATCAGACTCGCATCAACCGAATTTCTCGGGGGCATGGTCTCACCTCGTTGCGGGGGCCAATTGCGTGGAAGCTCGGTCCCCTAGGGAGGCCCCGCCACAGCGAGAGCTACCCGCCCTTGCGATGGTCGCTCACGTGTCACTGTCGCGGCATGAGCAGAACTATCGAGAACGCACAAGAACCGCTTCGAAGCTGCACGCTCTGTGGTTCGTATCGGTTATTATGTCGCTGGCTCTCCACAAGATCCTGCCATGCATTCATTCGCCTTCCACCGGCCTGCCTGTCTTGCCTGCCTTAACACGCCGATAATGCGACTGCCCGTAGAATGCCTATCGGGCGATCGTAGTTTTCTGCTTTACTGACAACGAATTCACCAAGAAACGCCGGGACGTGTTGTTATGAACCTGATTGCTTTTGCCTTGCGGAAACCGATTACCTTGGCGACGGTTATTCTTTCGCTTGTGGGCGGTGGCCTGCTAGCGCTCAGCCAGATGAGGGTCGACATCTTTCCGGCCCTCAACATGCCGCAGATCTATGTGGTCAATAACTATGCCGGCATGGACCCCAGCCAGATCGAAGGCTTCATAACCAACGTCTACGAACAGAACTTTCAGTACGTCGACGGGATGAAGTCGATCGAATCCAAGAACATCCAGAATCTGACCCTGATCAAGCTGACTTTCTATCCCGGCACCGATATGTCGGCGGCCATGTCCCAGGTGGTCAGCCTGGCGAACCGGGCCGGGGGGCAGATGCCGCCCAGCGTGCTGCCCACCTTCGTGATGCGATTTGACGCGGCCAACGTCCCCATCGGTTACCTGGTGCTCGACAGTGCCACCCGGCCGCTGGGGCAACTGACCGACCTGGGCATCTTTCGCATCAAGCCTCTGTTGGTCGAGCAGGTGCCCGGTACGGTTTCCTTTGCCCCCTTTGGCAGTAACACCCGGGCGATCGTCGTCATGGTCGATCCCGATCGGCTCCGGTCCTACAATTTGTCGCCCGAAGATGTGGTGCGGGCGCTGGGCACCGGAAACGTTGTGGCGCCGTCCGGCAACCTGTATACCCGGGGGCAGATGCCTTTGGTCCAGACGAACGCCATGGTCGCCGACCCGCAGGAGCTCGCCAGCATCCCGATCCAAGCAGGCAAGAATGTCTATATCCGTGATGTAGCCACGGTCCAGGACGGCACCGACATCAATTTCGGTTGCGCTTTGGTGAATAGCCGCAAATCGGTCTATATCCCGGTGGTCAAGAAAGACACGGCGTCGACGTTGACTGTCGTGCAGCAGATCCACAAGGCCATGCCCCTGTTCCGATCCGCGGTGCCTGAGGACGTCCAGGTTCGTTACGAGTTCGACGAGTCCCCAACGGTCCGCGCGTCCATCAAGACCGTGGCCAGCGAAGCGGCGATTGGTGCCGTACTGACGGGGTTGATGATCCTAATCTTCCTGCGCGACTTGCGTAGCGTGGTCGTGGTGCTGGTCAGTATCCCGTTGTCGCTGGTCGGGGCGTTGCTCGGCCTGTGGCTGTTCGGCCATACGATCAACATCATGTCGTTGGGCGGCTTGGCATTGTCCATCGGGATCCTGGTGGATGTGGGCATCGTGACGGTGGAGAACACCCATGCCCAGATGCACCACGCGACGTCCATCACCCGGGCGGTGCGACAGAGCGACGCGGCCACCGCATCCGCGCGGTTGTTGTCCATGCTGTGCGTCCTCGCCGTGTTCATTCCCACCTTCCTGATGAAAGAGCCGGTCCGGTCGTTGTTCATGCCCCTGACGGTGGCCGTGGGAGTGGCCATGATCGTCGCCTTCGTGCTGTCCAGTACGGTCGTGCCGGTCATGTCGGTCTGGCTCTTGAGGCACCAACCCAAACTGGTTGGTCCAGAAGGCTTCCTGGACCGGATGCTACCGCGTTTCGGCAGGATTGTGCGAGGGATTGTCCGCCGCCGCCGACTGGTGGTGCCGGCCTACCTAGTCGTTTGCGGCCTGGTGCTTTGGTTCGTCGGCCGCCAGGTCGGCACAGAGTTGTTTCCGCAGGTGGATTCCGGCCAGTTCGTGCTCCGCTTTCGGACCCCTCCAGGTTCGAACTACGAACTGACGCGCAAGGTCGCGACCAAGATTCTGGAAGTGATCGATGAGCAAGCCAAACACGAGGTCGCGATTTCGATGGGCTACGTCGGTCTGGCCGCCACCAATACCGCCACCAACAACCTACTGCTGTTCATGCGGGGCACGGACGACGGGCAACTACGGGTTCGGTTGCAGCCGGACACACACGTCCGGCTGAGCGATTTGCGAGACCGATTGCGCAAGGCGCTGCCGGAAGAGGTCGTGCCGTGGCTGGCTGGCGTCCTGGAGCAAACCGGCTGGTCGCACGAGGAGGCGCAAGCCCGCGCCCGGCTGACGTCCTTCGGTTTCGAGCCGGGTGACGTGGTCAGCCAAGTGATGAGCTTCGGCTCGCCGACGCCGATCGAGGTGGTCGTGATGGGGTCCAATCGGGACGACATCCGAGCCCACGCCTTGAAAGTTCTCGGCGAGATGAAGAAGATCTCCACGCTCCGCGACGTCCAACTCTACCAATTGCTCGATTATCCGACCGTGCGTATCGACATCGATCGCGAACGGGCCGGCTTGAGCGGTGTCTCCATCAAGGACGTTACCGATGCGCTCCTGGTGGGCACGTCCTCCAGCCGCTACGTGGCCCGCAACTATTGGCGTGACCCGAAAAGCGGCGTCGATTACCAGATCCAGGTTCAGGTCCCCGCGCAACGCATGGACCGGCCGGAGAAGATCGAGACCCTGCCGCTGCAGAAAATTGATGCCGACACCAACCTGCTGGTCCGCGACGTGGCCACCGTGCGGCCCGGCACCACGCCCGGACAGATCGACCGCAGTTCGATGCAACGGTATCTGAGCGTCGTGGCCAACGTCGAAGGTGAGGATCTGGGCCGGGCCACCCAACACATCTATCAGGCTTTGGCGGACGCCGGCCAGCCGCCGCGCGGGGTGCGCGTTCAGGTCCGCGGACAGGTCGCGCCCATGGAGGAAATGTTCCGATCCCTGGCCGTCGGCCTGGCGTTGGCAGTGGTGGTGATCCTGATCATGTTGACCGGCTACTTCCAGTCGCTCCGCTTGGGACTGATCTCGATCGGTTCGGTTCCGGGCGTGGTCGCCGGCGTGGCGACGATCTTGTGGCTGACAGGCACGACGCTGAACATCGAGTCCTTCATGGGATCGATCATGTGCATCGGCGTGTCCGTGTCCAACTCGGTGTTGCTGTCGACCTTCATGGAGGCAGACTGGCGGAAGGGGATGTCGCTCGAGCGCGCCGCCGTGAAGGCGGCCAAAGACCGGCTGCGGCCGATCCTGATGACGGCGATCGCCATGTTACTGGGCACCTTGCCGATGGCCTTGGCTTTGGAAAAAGGCAGCGAGATGACAGCCCCGTTGGGCTGGGCCGTCATCGGCGGCCTGGTGGTCTCGACCTTCGCCACGCTGCTGGTGGTGCCGGCTTTGTTCACGCTGCTGATGCGCGGCGCCAAACGGATGCCGCCCTCGCTCGATCCCGACGATCCCACCAGCCTCTATTACGACGGCGGTGAGGCTGCTGCGGCCCATCCGGCCGAGCGGACACGTGCCGCCGCCACCGGGTCCGAACCCGCATCGCCGGACGCGTGCCAACAACTCCCTCCCCCGCCATTATCTTCGTCAGGAGCACCATGATGCTACACGCGCCACCACACGCCGGACGCGCCAATTTCGAAGTTGCACATTTTTCCGTGTTCGTACGCCAATGGCGTTATGTCCCACAGCCCAGGGTTGCGCAGCTACCCTGGGTTCGGTCGGTCGGGTTCGCGCTGGCGCTCCTGACGACCGTGGCCGGCTGCCGCGAGAAACCGCAGGCCCCCAGTTTGTCCACAAACGTCGTCCCCAAGGTGCGCGCCGTGAAGCCGGAAATCCGGAACCTGACCCACACGGTGGCCCAGCCGGGATATGTCGAGGCGTACGAGCAGACCTCGCTGTACTCCAAGGTCTCTGGCTTCATCAAAAGCTTCTCCGTGGACATCGGCCAGCAGGTGAAGAAGGGCGAGGTCTTAGCCGAAATCTTTGTGCCCGAATTGGAAGAGGAACTCCAGCGGAAGCAAGCCCAGGTCCAGTTGGACAAGCAGAGCATCGAGCATGCGCAACGTTTGGTGCAAGTGGCAGAAAGTGATGTTCAAACCGCGATTGCCCGCCTCCACGAGGCCAAGGCGAACGTGGGCAAGTTTCAGGCGGAAGTGGTCCGCTGGGAATCCGAGCTGAAACGATTGACCCAAATGGTGCAGGAAAGAGTGGTGGACCGGCAAGTCTTGGACGAGTCGCTGAAACAGCGGGACTCGGCCAAGTCGGCGCGCGATGCCGCCGAAGCCGGCGTCGCAGCCCGGGAAGCGGAACGGGTGTCCGCAGAGGCCGACATGGCTAAGGCCAAGATCGACGTGGAAGTCGCCCGGTCCAAGGTCCTCGTCTCCGAGGCCGATGCGCGCCAGACGGCCGCGATGCAGTCCTATACGAAAATTGCCGCCCCGTACGATGCTGTGGTAACGGTGCGAAACGCCAATACGGGCGACTTCGTGCAAGCGGCCTCCGGCGACAAGTCGGCGGCCAAGGGCGCGCCGATCTTCGTGGTGGCGCGGACCGACCTGTTCCGGCTGTTTGTGGAAGTGCCCGAGGCCTTCGCCCGTTATGTGCAGGTGGGGACGAAGGCGATGGTGCGTGCCGAGGCCCTGAACGGACTGGAGATCCCCGCCACGGTCACGCGTACATCCTGGAGCCTGGAAGTGAAGTCGCGGACGCTACGGACCGAAATCGATCTGCCCGCCAAGGATTGCGACGGACTCCGGCCCGGCATGTATGTATACGGCAAAGTCATCATCGAACAGCCCCAGGTGCGCGTGCTGCCTTTGGAAACGCTGCTCGTGTTGGGCAACCAGAACTACTGTTACCTCCTGGAAGATGGCAAAGCCGTCAAGACTTCGGTGCAACGCGGCATCAGCGAAGGGGCCTGGGCCGAAGTGCTGAAGAAGAAGGTCGGGGATTCCTGGACGGACTTCACGGGCGACGAGGCGGTCATCGCGGGCGATCTGTCCGAACTGGCCGATGGTGAGGCGGTGGCCCTCGTGCCGGTCGAATCCTCCGGAACTGGCGCTGGCGTCTCTACCGACGGGACGCCGTCCTCAAGTTGCCAAAGGTGATCGTCTCGGCCTGGCGGACTTTGCGGGTTGCACCGGCTATCGATCCTCCAATCGCCTATCTCCGTCAAGTTTCATTGGTCCCTAATACTGGAATATCCAGCGATGCCCGATTCATCCAAATGGGGAGATTTAGAATTGTCGCCGAATGAATTTCCAATCCAGACCCGACGCATGGATGCACACGTCGAGTTGACGCATTGAAGCAACGGAGTGTTCCGCATGAAAATCCTCAGATTCGTTTGGCTGGCTGCGCTGCTGGCCGCTGTTTTCGTTGGTCCAAGCTTGGGTCGCGCTCAGTATCGGGCATCCGTTGATAATGTGAGTCCTGGTTTGCCCAATCAAACGCTGGCTTTGGCGGACGGGGATGGTGCGGCAGCAACCGCCCCGCAGGCTTCGGCCGGGGTGCTGACGGACGAAGCGATCAAACGCATCGTCGACCAGCGTCTCGCGGAGATCAAGCAGGAGGAAGAGCAGAGGAAGAAGGAGGCCGCGGAGAAAGGCTACGAAGTCGGCACCGACCTGAGCCTTAAGGCCAGCCTTAAAGACGGCCTGTTCCCCTGGCTGGAAACGCCCAACAAAGACTTCACGATGCATCTGGGCTGCTGGTTCCAATGGGATAATGTCTGGTGGAACCAATCCCCCGGCTTGAAGGCCGCTAGGGGCGCCAACGCAGGCCCTACACAAGGAGTGGCCTCCGGCAATGCCCTAGGCGGGATCGGCGATCTGCAAGACGGCGTCTATTTCCGCCGGATCCGTCCCAATGTCGAGGGCACGTTCTGGGAAACCGGCGAGTACCGCTTTATTCCGGCCTTCGAGAATAATCAATTCAACACGGCCGGGATCGATGAAATGTGGGTGGGCGCCAAGGGCCTCCCCTTCATCGGGACGCTCCGCGTGGGGCACGTCAAGAACGCGATGGGCCTGGAAGCCGACATGACCGCTTCCAGCCGCTGCATGACGTTTATGGAACGCTCCAACTACTCCGAAGCCATCGAACTCAACCAGAACTTCGTCACCGGCCTGTGGTTGAGCAACACGTACGCCGAGGAACGCGGGACGTGGACGTTTGTGACCTTTCGTCCCGATCAAGGGTCCTCCACCGATGCTTTCTTCGGTGACGGTCAGTGGGGCCTGCAGGGTCGCCTCACCGGTCTGCCCCTGTATGAAGATGACGGCCGGCACCTGATGCACCTGGGCATCTCGAGCGGATTTCGCAACGGAACGACCAATCTCGCGATCTCGCCGACCCACACCGTCCAGATGCGTGCCCGACCCGAAATGCGCGATGACGTCCCCGGCGGCGGCCTGATCAACTCCGATGCGAACCGGATGATCGACACCGGGGTGATGGCGTCCGACGCGCAATACCTCCTGGGCCTCGAAGCTTTGTATATCCGGGGGCCGATGTCGCTACAGGCCGAGTATGGCTGGACTTGGATCGAAAGCGTGACGGGCATCTTCAACCCGTACACAAACCCAGGGGCCGCATTCACTCCCTTTGCCACTTCGCAAAACTACATGTTCAACGGCGGCTACGTCCAGTTGGCGTACACGCTGACCGGCGAGAATCGCTCCTACGACAAACGCATGGGCACTCTGGGCCGGGCTTACTTAGGCAGTCACGGTCCCTTCAGCAACGCCTGGGCGGTTCAGGATGAGAATGGGTGTGTGAACTGGAGTTGGGGCGCCTGGGAAATCGCCGCCCGCTACTCGTTTGCGAACCTGAATAACGGCAGCGGGACTAACCGCATCCAAGGCGGCATCGAGGACGGCTTCGGCTTGGCGCTGAACTGGTATCTGAACAACAACTTGACCGTAAACTTCGACTGGATCTACGACCATCGTTACGGCCTGCCGACGGATTCCGTACCGGGCGAGACCAACGGCTTCGGATCGCGGGTGCAATTCCAATTCTAATGATCCATCGCAAGCCATCCGCTGCGCACCAATCGTCGAGGAGTCCACGACGACTTCTCACCTCACCTGGAAGGGAACTCAAATCATGAAAGCTTGTCTCCTGACATTCTGCGGAAGTTTCGTACTGGTAGGCGCCGCATGGGCTGCCGGTGCTGCGTGCGATGGCCCTCCGACGGGCGGTGCGACGACGGATGAAGCGGCGGGTTGCTGCGCCGGCTCCTGCGGCACCTCGGCCTGTAAAGTCTGTGTTCCGGAAGCGACCAAGAAGAAGAAGGATAAAGTCGCCTACAGCAGCAAGTGCGTCGATTTCTGTGTGCCGAAACCCTCGCTCCACGGTGTCTGCAGCGCCGGCGCTTGCGGCGGGAACGGGGACTGCAACGCGTGCGCAGCGCAGGCCGGCGTCTGCCAAGCGTGCGGCGGTGCGGGCTGCATCAAGTGCGGACGCGTCCGCACCAAGAAAGTGTTGATCAAGAAGGTTAAGTCGATCGAATCCGATACTTACAAGTGCGTTCCACGGTCCGTGTGCGGGGACCAAGCCACCTGCGGTCCTTGCCAATAATCCGTTGCTTCGTGCCGTTGTTTGACAAGCGCCTCCCGATCTCCGGGAGGCGATCGCTTTTCTTGAACCAACTTGACGGTGCAGTCGGGCACCGCCAGCCGCGTCCACCCCCTGGGCGAAGGCTGCGAGGCTGACGCCCAATGTCACTTACTTTGCACTCGGACATAGTGAGCCGCAAGACGCTAGCCGCGGGTGCCCCCGCTCGGCCAGTTTTCGGCACCGAGCGTAACGGTCTTCACTTTAGACGGACGGCAGTCCAAGCGGAGACAGCCGCGAGCGGACCCACGGTCGGCGTCACAAACAAGACGGCCCGGCCGGCACGCAGATTGGGACGCAGATGCTTGCCGACGTCGACCAGGCCGTGGCGAATAGGCACTTGCGTGTCGAAATGACGCACCTCGACATCGCGGGCGGCCAGAGTGGCGATGTGTTGCGGCCCGGTCAGGTCGTCGGGCCAGCTGCCGATTTGGACCAGTCGACCATCGTTGGCCTGGGCACTCAGGCCAACCGCTGCCAGAGCCCCAATCACCCCGCCGTTCGTGCCGCCCAATCCCTCCAGATGGATTCCTCAATCGCCGGCCAACGTTCGCGCGGTCTTCTGAGTCACCAGTTCCTGCTGACAGCGCCGGCCGAAATCGACCACCGTCGTCGGCACCGCCTCCGCCACACACAGTCCCGAATCGCTGCCCGGTACGAACCACTGCTGCATGCGTTCGCGCAGACGCTGGATCAAACCCAGGTGAGCGGGATGGCCGAGCGGCTCCAGCAAGATTGACGCCGAGCCGTTGTGGCTGGTATACGGTACGCGCGGATCGTCCA
>JAPLNJ010000253.1 GCA_026692885.1 Planctomycetota bacterium
CGATGCTGTGGAACGACCAAGTCGCAAGTCGTGGCGGCGGGACTGATGGAACTGGGGGTCTCGCGAGAGGACGCCTACAACTACGTGCCGGTGGGCTGCAACGAGCTGGGCATCCCCGGCCAGTTCTATTTCAACCCGGGCGCGCACGCGGGTTACCTGAGCGCCATCGAGGCGGCGTTGACCAACGGCCGCGGCTACAAGACCCAGTGGCGGTGGCATGACATCGCGCCGCCGCCGAGCGAGCTGAAGTCGTTCGCCCAGTTCTCCGCCGCCGTCGGCGGGTATCTGCGGGCCGGGATCAAGCAGTCGTACGAGCGGGAGATGCAGGTGCTGCGGGCCCAGATGCAGTGGGGCCAGACGCCGCTCACCTCGTGCTTCTTTGACGGCTGCCTCGATAAGGCCCGCGACCTGACGCAGGGCACCAAGTACAACATCCTCTCCTGCGGCGGCACCTCCTTTGCCAACGCCGTGGACTGCCTGGCGGCGGTCCGCGAGATTGTGTACGACAAGCAGCACGCCACGCTCGAAGAAGTTGCCGCGGCCTGCGCCGCGAACTTCCAGGGCCACGAGCGGCTCCGCGCCAAGCTGCGTGCCGCGCCGAAGCATGGCAATGACGATCCGCGGCTGGACGACATTATCCGCCTGGTCGAGCGGCTGCGCGACGAGCCGATGAAGGAGATTTGCCGTGACCCGCGAGACGGGAGCCCGTTTGGCAACTCGCACGTTGTCCGCAGTGGCGCGGTGACGGCCGGGTACGGCACGCCGGCCACGCCCGATGGGCGGCTGGCCGGCACGCCGGTGGCCAACTCCGTCGCGGTCTCGGCCGGCTGCGAGCGGAGCGGGCCGACCGCCACGTTGAACTCCGTCTGCAAGCTCAACGCGGCGCAGAGCTGGCAATGCGCCTACCAGGTCAACATCCGGTTTCACGCCGGCATGATTGCGGACGAGGGCCAGCGCGGCAAGCTCCGCGCGATGGTCAACGTCTATTTCCAGAAGGGCGGCCAGGAACTGCAGATCAACGTGGTCGACACGGCCACGCTGCGGGCGGCCCAGAAGGATCCGGACCAGTATCGCGACCTCGTCGTGCGCGTCGCTGGCTTCAGCGAGTTCTTCGTGAATCTCACGCCGGACATGCAGAAGGAGATCATCGCGCGAGCGGAGCACCTGTAGCATGGCTCTCCTGAGCCGTGCCGGTATCGCAGCATGGCTCTCCTGAGCCGTGCCCTTCACTCAACCCCAGCCGTGTCACTCGCATGACCACCGGACGCATCTTCGATATCCAGCGGTTTTCGCTCCACGACGGGCCGGGGATCCGCACGACCGTGTTCCTGAAAGGCTGTCCGCTGCGTTGCCTCTGGTGCGGCAATCCGGAGAGCATCCCTACCGAGCCGTCGCTCTCGTACCTGCCGGAGCGGTGTATCGCGTGCGGCGCGTGCCTGCCTGTGTGTCCCGAAAAAGCCCTGACGGCTGACGCGGCGGGCAAGGTGCGCGTCGACCGCCAGCGTTGCAACTCATGTGGCGCCTGCCCGCCGGTTTGCGACCCGCACGCGTTGGAGCTGGTGGGTCGCGAAGTGACCGTGGGTGAGGTCCTCGACGTCGTGCTCCGCGACCGGGAATACTATCGGGCCTCCGAGGGCGGGCTGACCTTGTCCGGGGGCGAGCCCTTGTTCCAACCGGCCTTCGCCGCAGCGTTGCTGGCCGGTGCGAAGGAGCGCGGGCTGCACTGCTGCGTCGAAACCTCCGGGTACGCGTTATGGGGCGCCGTGCGGGACCTGGTGCCGTTGGTCGACTTGTGGTTGTTTGACTTCAAAGAAACCAACCGCCAGTTGCACGAGAAGTACGTGGGCAAGCCGCAGGACCTGATCCTGGCCAATCTCCGGCAATTGCACGATGCCGGGGCGAAGATCATCGTGCGGTGTCCCCTGATCCCACAACACAACGCGCGGCCGGAGCACCTCGACGGAATCGTCGCCTTGAGTCGCCAATTGCCGCGTCTGGAGGGAGTCGAGGTGCTTCCCTATTATGACCTCTGGCGGGGCAAGCTCGCGCGCTTCGGCCTCAAGACCGAACTGCCCGACACGGTCAAGCCACCGTCTCGTGAAACCGTGAAGTCTTGGAACGACTACTTGCGCGACCGCGGCGTGCGTGTGGTGGCATGATCCCAACCAAAGCGACACCATGAAACACACCCTCACACTCCTCGCCCCCCTGCTGCTCGCGCCTCAGAAGAAAGCACAATTACCAATACATGTGGCCTTTCTACCAGCGGGACATCGCCGCCGGCCGCTTGACCCGCGCGGAGGCCGCAGAACTGCTGGCCTGCCTTTGGATCAAGTTCAACGAGGTCCGCATTTGCGCCGCGGATATCATCAACTATCAGAACCTCATGCTTGGCGGCGTGGACCAGGCGGGTATCGGGGCGGGCGCTTCGTGACGGGTTCGGGCATCTCTACGGCGTGGAAGGAGGGGCATCACACGGCGGCCACGCCGGACGGGCGGTTGCGCGGCGAAGCGCTGTCGGTGAGTCTGGGACCGGTTTCCGGCACGGAGCGCAGCGGTCCAACGGCCGTGCTGAACTCCGTTGCCAAATTAGACTGGCATGAGCAGGCCGGCGGTGCCTTGACGCATATCCAGCTTCCCTATGTCGCCACCCCAACTGAACAGAACACGGCCAAACTTACAGCGTTGATCGCAGGCTTTTTCCAAAACGGCGGCATGGCTGTGCATTTCAGTTGCGTGGACGCGGACATCCTGCGGCAGGCCATGCGGGAGCCTGAAAAGCACCTGCACATCCTGGTGAGGATGGGCGGCTACTCCGCCCACTTCGCGCTGCTCTCACCGCAACTGCAACGCGACATCATCGCCCGCATGGAACAACCATGAAGCACACACTCGCACTCCTTACCGCCCTGCTGCTCGCGCCGCTGGCCGCGCTGCACGCCGCCAACTTCCATGTCGCCCCCGACGGCAACGATGGAGATGCGGGCACGTCTTCAGCGGCCGTGCTTGAGATACCTCCACATCCAACAGGCTTTCCGACCAATGGCACCTGGTCGGTGTATTGCCGTAGCGAAGGCTCCGACGAATGGCGGGAAATACCCGTGGCTCTGGTTCGTCCCGGTTACCAGGAATTTGATGAACCGTTTGCCAAAACTGTCGGTCTCAAACATCAGGGCCCATGCGCCGCATCGCTCGTACGTTTTTCATTTGCAGGAAGTCTGGAGATTAAGGCAGCATTTAATAAAGGCGACCTGCGCAACGTGACCATGGAAAAATGCGATATCCTCACCAGCCAGGGAGTATGGAACAGGGAGAATGCTGCGGCGATCCATATCGCTGCGACCGCTGACAACACGATCTCGGGAGTTGTTTTCCGGGACATCCGCATCGAGTCGTTCCGCTTCCCCTCCACCACCGCGCTCCTGATGATCAAGGCCCAAGAATTCAGAATCGGTGTCCATCGGTATTCACCAGGGCGTGTGAGTGGCGTGCTCTTTGACCGCGTCAGTTATGACGGCAGCGGCGAGGCGCCGTCGTTTATCCAGGGCACGGACGCGGATCATACAGTCAAAGGCGTGGTATTTAGGAAATTCTTCTGGGGCGATCGCTACCTCTCGGAAAAAGACCATCCAGACCTTTCTGTCAGGCCATTTTCATCAGAGATAACATTTCAGTAGCATCCCACAGCCGCGATCTTCCGGCTTGGCGGTGTTGATGTTGAAGGGTTTGCGAGGCGGTTTTCAGGGATGAAGTTAAGGTTTCCAGGCAACCCTCCGGGGTCTGCGTCGGGGCCCGTGCTGTCCCGCCGCTTCGAGGGCTCCCTTCAGCCACGCCTCGCGAGGGGCACTTACAAAGCAGAAGTGGCCGCCTGCTGTCCCATAACTTCGCAGCAGTCCGGCCAGGTCGATGCGCTGCCAGAGCGTGGCGCGCGCCAGGGTGAAGAGCCGGGTGAAGCCGTGGTGCCACCGGCTGGCGAAGACATGAGCAACATTGATTACGCGGCCAACTTCGCCCGGTTCCTCGACGCGCGGCCCGCGGGCAAGCCGTTCTACTTCTGGGCGGGTTTGCTCAAGCCGCACCATCCGCACGGCGCGGACAACTACAAGAAACTTGGCGTGAGCCTCGACGCGATCAAAGTGCCCGGCTTCCTGCCCGACTCGCCGGGCGTGCGCCGTCACAGGGCCAATTATCTCTACGAAGTGCAGCACGCCGATGAAACGCTGGGCAAGCTGCTCAATCTCCTCGCCGAGCGCGGCGAACTCACCAACACCCTCGTCATCGTCACGGGCGACAACGGCACTCCCGTTCCGCGAGCGAAGGCCAACATGTATGACTGGGGCGTGCGCGTGCCGCTGGATCGAGTGGATACAAATTGATGGTCACCCCGCAGATCCGGTTCGCGCCGGAGACCGCAGTGCGCCCCTTCTGCACTGACAACGGCCGGCTTGACCTCTCGCTGGACTTGCAGATTCCGGTCGCCGCATGTGGCGAGAAAAAAGGCAGCCTCGCCTATGTGAATCCCGTGTTGCTACTGGTTGATCCGCAGCGCGGGGTCAAAATCTCCTTTGTGGTGGGCTTGTTCTCACGGCGTTCGACCGGGGGGCCGCAGAAGGTGATCCAGCACATCGCCCACGACGGGCCGACGAAGAGCTGGATGATCCAATGCAAACTGCGGGAACAACAGCCGGAAACGAACTATTCGCTCGACCCCGCCGACTTCCAGTTGAGCTCCTTCCACCTCAACGCCGAGCTCACCTTTGAGACCGCCCCCGCGGAGCTGGGCTGGTCCATGCGGCGCGCGCTGCTCACGCTCGAGGAATGACCGGTGCCCCGGCAACAAAGTCCACAAGAACGCGAGACAATCATGAAGCACACACTCACAATTTTCGCCGCCCTGCTGCTGGCGCCGTTGACCGTACTGCACGCCGCTGATGGTTCGAAATCGACGAGCGATGCCGCATGGCCGCCGCCGCGCATGAGAGACCTACCGGCCGATTACCTGGATCGTCTGCGCCACGCTCTCCAGCTCGAATCGGACAACTTCGACAATCCCCAGTTTAAGAAAGTCGATGTTATCAAGGTGCGTGTGGGGATTGCCGCTACGCGTCAGGCAGACTACGGGCGACACGAAAGCCTAGTTCGACGGACCGGTGGCGGGGATCATGCTTGATCCTGTGCGCGATGAGGCATCCCCCGGCACCGCTTTTCCAGCTTCCACCTCGGAGAATTCGGAACGGAGATTGTTCGTCGCGGCACCACTCCCAAACGTTCCCCGCCATATCCTCCAAACGAAATGGCGCAGACCTTGAAAGCGGGAAGATGCCTACTGGCGACGTTCGCTCAAGGCGGGTTTCTTGGCTATTGCAGATGCCGTTCTGCCACTCATCGCCCCAGGGATAATCGTGCCTATCTGGACCACATGCAGCCCTTTCCCATTCCTCTTCGGTTGGCAGTCGGCCGCACGCCCACTTCGCAAATGCGTCGGCTTCCCACCACGAAACACCGACGACCGGTTGGTTGGGCGAATTCCACTTCGCATCGTTCCAGTAGCATGGCGCTGTCAGGTTCATCTGGCACCGCCACTTCCACCCGTCGTCTGTCCACCACTGAGGGTCCTGGTAGCCGTTTGCTTCGAGGAACAAGACGTACTGGGCATTAGTAACCGGAAAACGAGAAAGAAGAAATGCCTCATCGGTCGGGATTGTCTTTCGATCGCCGACCATTCGACAAGCGTTAGCGAGCATCTCCACGTATGCAGCCCGATCACGCAAGTCGACGACAATACGAGGATCACCGAGGTGGCCCACTCGTAACATAGTTGCGTTGCGGAGAAAACCATTTGCTCTGGATGCAAGGACCTGTTCGATGGTATTGCTAAGCGTATCAGGGTTTACTCCGCGGCCGACCAAAATTGCCAGGCAATCACCGAATAACTCGCCAAGGGCAACATTCTCCGTTGGATCATGGACCGTGCCATCGATCCGAGCAGCCAATGCGTTGAGCAACTCAACTCCCGCTTGCAGGTTGAATTTGGAGACCAAGCAGCCGAACAAGAACGAAAGCGTATTTCGCCAGCCGGCCGCCGCGCCCCGTACGAGCATCCAATCCAGCAAACCGCCTTCCTGTCCCCCGTAGAGCACGAAAAGTCGCTCGGCGGCTAAGAACTCCTGGAATGACAGGTGGTAGAAGCCGGCGTGGGCGTGGTCATGCGACATCAGAAGACCACTTTGGGAAAGCAAATCCTCTCGCACCTCGACGAGTTCGCGCCAACCCCGCTCAGTTGCTCCGTCCTGCTGACGGTAGGTTTGCAGAAAGACATCAATTTCGGCATCGGACGCGATCGCTTCTGGATTGACCCTTATTCTCTTTTGCTTACCGCCGGTGTGCATGCCCAACGCGACAGCGCCCAGTCGTCCGCGAATCACGCTGACCCGCTCCTTGACCGGCGGGTAACGCTTATGCAGGACGGTGTCCACAATCCGGTCGTACAGCTCGTACTTGTCTTGGGGAAGTCGTTTTCCCTCATCGTAGATGATGCACATGGACGTGAGGAGCAGAGGATTAGAAGTGAGGTAGTCGAGGCTTCGCTCAGCGTGAATGTGTGCCACCATCTCACTTGCTGTCCGCAACCCCTCGTCATGGTCCTCTTTTAGCCGATAGAACCAGCGGCGCACTAGTAGGTCTTGTATGGGGCGTTGTAGGCCATGTATGGGGTAGTGCGGAAGGCCAATTTGGCGACGCTGATCTTCGTTCAGGCCGTACGGGCGACTAGTTACCAAGATGCGGTTCCAAGGTATAAGATTCTTCTGACGCAGCTTCCTCACGTTTCCTGCTTCGAGTACTTCAATGACGGCCTCGATGTGCGGCATGAGCCAGCTTTCCTTAACCGTGTTCAATTTCTTGAGGAGTCTGTTCTCGTATTCTGATTCGAACACCTCGACGACCTCCTTGACTCGTTTGCCTCTTTTATTCGCGGCCTCGGTCAAGTCGTTGAAGAGTCTTCTTTCATCCTCTGTTTGTGGCACTTCGAGTTCTTCCTCCAGCCATCGTTTGCCCCACCTCTCCATGGCCAGGGCCACGCCCTTGATTAGCAGTTCGCGGGGATAACACAGACGTCGCTCGTCACCCCATGTTGAAGGCACCTCGTCCAATCCATCAAAGATTAGTAGCGCCGAACCACTTTCGATATGTGCCAGCAGGCAGTCCCATTCGAGGCCGGGAGGTGCTTCGTGGGCAAGCCACTTCCTGAGGGCCTCCGCGAATTCTTCAACGGTCATCGATTGCTCGCCAGGTAAGATCGGCAGGCAGCGCCAGAAGTCGCGAAGGCGGATGAGGACCGGGAGTCGACCACCAAGCGAGACAGGAAATCGCTCCTGGTACTCCGGCGGCGCAGCAACATCTGTGGAAGGCATTCCGTTATTGCACGCCAGCCATGCGACCCAGCGGCAGAACGTGGATTTTCCCGAACCAGGGTCACCCGAAACGTAAAGAGAATTCTCGGCAAACTGATGCAGCAGGAGCTTCCCATCGCCGGTCGACAGAGGCGTATAGACCTGATTTAGACGCACGCCAGAACCGTGCTTGAGTCGCAATCCCAACAGCTCAATCGTGCCGCACTGTCTCTGGAGCCAATCGATGTACTGGCCAGGGATCGTGGGTTTGACCGCCTGCTTGCCCCCAATCGGCACCCCGTTTTGTAGCCGCACGGGGGCCTGTCGGTGTACGATCTGTCGCAAGTGCTCCGCAGTCTTTTCGAAGAAGGCGTCTTTCGTGCCTCGGACGCCGACATAGCCACAGACGATTCCTTGGTGTTCGAGATCGTCACGAAAGTCACATACCTTCCCGTACTGCTCAATCTCGTCCCGCTTCCGTAGCGATTTGGGCGCATCATCGAAGTAGAACGCAATCCACGGCTCCCCCGCTGTCTTCCACTTCTTCAGAGCGTCCTTGAACTCCTTTTCGGTGCCGCTCCCGTACCGGCCCGTGGGCGTCCCGAATCGCGTGGACATGATCCCCAGGTAGATGTCGTAGGCTGGCGTCTGGTCATCGATAACCTGCTGCGGCTTCGGCCCAATCTGCGGTGTGACGTTCTCTTTCCACTTGAACAGTTCAAGTCGCACGCCGTGGGCCTGCCCTTCCGTGCGGTTGATGGACGCGACAACTTCGTCCAGCACGTCACGTTCCGCTTGCACGTCGCCGGGCGAGGACACGAACACGCGGATGATGCGGACGGTTTCGGGCATGGTGGCTGTCCTGGGGCTGCGAGGCTGAATCGTTCGGCTTGACGGGAGCCTATTGTAACCATGCTGTCCGGCGGGTTTCCATCAGGCACTGTGGCTGGTAGCGGGCCAATTCCCTGCCCGGGGTTGGTTCACGGCCGCCGGTCGCGCAGGACGCACAGGCCCCCAGATCAACCAGCAACCACGCGGGGCGGCATCGACGGGGCAAGTACGGCGGCCCCAGGAAATCGACCAAGACGCACCGGACGCCTTGCAGTTGTGCGGCCTACGCTTGGCCCCATCGACCCGGCGGCGGCCTATGCCGGTGGCTGTTGCCCCCGGTTTACCGTTGCGGCATCCGCGCGAGCCCCCACAGCCTGCCACGTATGCCGCGGATAGTCTCGGCAATGATTCGGGCATGGAAGGCGGCGGGCGGGGACACGTGAACACGCCGCGATTCCCAGGTCAGGCGACAGCCGGCAGATTGCCGCCGCGAACTTGCGGCGCATCTGGTCTACCTGACCACGCTTACCGATGACCATGAAGTCATCGCTCAGTTGCTGGCAGTCTCACGCAAGTTTCGCCGCCCTGGCAGAATTCCACGCAGGGTCTTCGCTGAGCTGTCCGAATTCGCCAACGCCTTTGAAGCGGGGATTGACGGCTGACGGGTAGGGGCGGTCAGGGTTCCACCATCGGGCGCGAGGGTCAGGAGATCCGCTACCGCATCGACGGCGTGCTACAGGACGTTCCACCCGGGCGCGCGAGGGTCAGGCGTGATGCGCATCCTGGACAAGGACGCGATGGTCTGTTCCCCTCTAAGGCCAACACCCGGGCGCGCCAGGGTCAGGCGGCGCTCGATACCGGTCTAGCCCATAAGTCCAAGCGGGTTACCAGTTCGGCGTCTCTTAGCGATGGCTTTCTTGCCTCGGTGCTACTACGCATAGATAAACAAAATTCGACTCGGTGTAGGAGAACGGGCGCGTCTAGTGTTAGCCTTAGAGGTGTCGTAGCGAGTCGAAAAGCAACTGCCCGAGAAAGCAGCCGCATTGGTCAAGCAGCTTCAGGAATGGCGCACCCGAGTCGGCGGCGCCATGCCCAGGCCCATCCCGGCAATCCAGTAAGCGCACAGGCACTGCTCCGAAAGTTCCCATGAAACCCACACTCGCAGCATCCATCCCATGAATCGCACCCTCACTATCCTCACCGCCCTGCTGCTAGCGCCGCGGGCCGCGCTGCGCGCCACGGGCCGTCCGAAATGGGGCAGGACCTTTCTTCTGCGAAGCACCCTCCGGGCCGTTCTGAGAGGACTTCCTGACCCTTTTCCGGTCACACTCATTGTGGCGAATCCTGCCGATAGGCGGTGGGTGAGGCCTGAAACCGCCGCTTGAAGTGCTGGCCGAAGCGGGAAACGTCGCGGTAGCCGACGCGGCGCGCGATGCGGGCCATGGGCAGGCGCGTGGAGCGCAGGAGTTCGGCAGCCTTTTCCAGGCGAACCTTCTGCAGGTAGCCCTGAAAGCTCACGCCGTGGTGTTGGCGGAACAGACGGGAAAGATTGCCGGGGCTGGTGAAGGCGACTTTGTGTGCCACCTCCGTCAGGCGCAGCGGGCAATGCATGCGGAAGGCGACATGGGCCGTGGCGCGTTGGAGTGCGTCGGCGCTGGGCACGCCGGCGGTGTCGTGTTGTTCGGCGAGGCGCATGCCTGGAAACTATGCGAAATCGAACATTGGACTATGTGCGTTCGGGCAATCTCGTCAGTTCGCGGCATTGATGATTGACGCAATAACGGCCGCTGCGTCAGAATCACACCGCCGGCTGGCTTTATGGCATTGCGAACATCACTCTACAACAGGACGGTCCAGTACATCAAGGACGCCAATTCCGACCCCTATATGATCACGCGGCTCGGCATGAAGTTGGGCGACAAGTTGGGGCTATTTTACGGCCACGACAACAATGCGCTCGGTGCGTTCGCTTTCGGCGCGACGGGCTGGGTTTCCGGTTCAGGCAACTTTGATCCTGCGCGGTGGGCGAAGATCGTCCACCTGTGTATTGACGACGGCAACTTGATCGCGGCGCGGACGCTCTGGGACGAAATCATGCCGTTCGTGGATCTGGTGACCGTGGGGCGGCATGGCGAGCGGCCCGATTGGATCGCGGTGATCAAACGCGGGCTGGATCTGCGCGGCCACGCGGTCGGTCCCGTGCGGCGGCCGATGTTGCCGCTAACGGAGGAAGTGGATACGCTGGTGAATCAGGTCGTCGCCAAGATGAGTTTCGCATGAACCTCTGCACCTTCAGTCTGACGCTGGCGTTGTTGTTCGCGGCGCTGGCGGTCTGCACGCGGTTCGTGAAGCCGCTGCACGGGCTGGCGTTCACCTTCGCTGTGCTTGCGGTGGGCAACGCGGCGGTGGCGTATCCGCCGTTATTCACGGCGTGGGGCGGTTTTGAGTTGAAGCAGGTCATCAGCCCGCTTGTTCAGGTGATCATCTTTGGCATGGGCATGACGCTGACGCCTGATGACTTCCGCCGCGTGCTCACGATGCCGAGGGGTGTGGTGCTCGGCTGCGTGCTTCACTACACCATCATGCCGATTGGCGGGTTCTGCTTCGCTCATCTGTTCGGCTTGGAAGGCGCGGTGGCGACCGGCTTGATCCTGATCGGTTCCGTCCCCAGTGGCACCTCCTCGAACGTGATCGCGTTGCTCGCCCGCGTCAACGTCCCGTTGTCGGTGACGGTGACCGCCGTCTCGACGCTGATCTCGCCTTTCGTCACGCCGTTCGCGATGAAGTGGTTGGCCGGGACCTACGCGCCCGTTGCGGCGACTGCCATGATGCTCTCCATTCTGAAGATGATCGTCGCGCCGCTGGTGCTCGGCTTGGTCATGCACCGGTATCTGCCCGCCGTGACGGCCCGCTTGGTCCGCGTACTCCCCTATCTGGCGATGCTGGCGATTTGCACGATCATCGGTGTCACCATCGCCCACTCCCGCGAACAACTGTTGAGAATGGGCTTGGCGTTGTTCGCCGCCGCCGTCTGTCACAACGCGACGGGCTATCTGCTTGGTTACTGGGGCGGCCGCCTCGCCGGCCTCAATCGAACCGACGCCCGCACCTGCGCGTTGGAAGTGGGTCTCCAGAACGGCGGCATGGCCACCGGGCTGGCGTTCGATGTCCTCAAAAGTCCTGCCGCCGCGCTGGCCTCGGCGGTGTTCGGGCCGTGGAGCGCGGTGACCAGTTCGGTGCTGGCGTCCTGGTGGCGGCGAACGATTCCGCGGGAAGGCGAGCAGGGGGCGGTATGAAATCACGAAGCGGGTCCGCAAAGCGTGCCATCACGAGCAGTCCGACCCTGTGCAGGTGGGACTGTTCGCGTAGAGAATTTCGTTGCGGCTGTAGGCCGCGTTAGGGGCAGGCGAGATGAGAACGACGGTCAGATTCGCGGCGACGGTGGCGATAATACTCACCGTTCTTGAATTGCGCGCCGCCGAGGACGCGTCGCCCGTGGCGCGCTGGTCGTTCGAGCAGGTGCGCGGGCAGACGGTGCCGGATGCGGTCGGCAACCATGCGGGCGCCGCAAAAGGCGCGCCGCAGCAGGTGGCGGGCGTGGACGGACAGGCGCTGAAGTTCGACGGCGGCATTGTGAGTGTACCGTCGGCGTCAACGCTGCAGTTCGGCGATGCGACCTTTAGCGTAGCCGCGTGGGTCAATCCTTACGCGCTCGACGGTCGCCAGCAGATGATTGTTGCGAAGAACGTCTATTCAGCGGACAATCGCGAGTGGGGGCTGATGCTCGACAGCGACAACCGGTTCCGTTTCTACCTCTGGCAAAACAGATGGAAGACTCTCGCTTCGCCGAGCGAGCCGCGGCC
Organism: Planctomycetota bacterium; assembly: GCA_026692885.1. The sequence goes on from JAPLNJ010000253.1 coordinate 12,086, forward strand.
GGGGCATTGGCATCACGTCGCGGTGACGGTCGAGAAAGGACTCGCTCGCCTCTACGTCAACGGCAAGCAGGAAGCGGAGGGCGAGCTAGCCTCGTCCATCCCGGTGACCGACGCGCCGCTGACGATTGGCGGTGTGCAGGACGGCGCGCGAATCAGGCAGACGTTCGTGGGCGCACTCGACGAGGTGTCGCTCTATCGCGGCGTGCTGACGTCGGCGGCAATCCGCACGCTGGCCGACAAGCCGACGACGACGCACAAGATCGAGATCGTCGAGCCGGTGAAGATTTGGAGCGGTGGCGCGGTTCCGAAGACTGCTGACATCCCCTTGCTTGAGGGCGTCGAGTTTCACATCCTGAAGAAGCAGCGTCCGGATACCGACGGCTGCAATTGGACGCTCGGAGTCGGCCTCGTCTGGCACAAGGGCCAGCTCTATGCCTCGTATGGCTTCAACAAGGGCGCGGAGAACACCCCCACCGAGGAAGCCCATGTCCGCACGAGCAGCGATGGTGGCAAGACCTGGGGCGTGCCGGTCGTGATGGATCACGGCGAGGGCAATCTCGGCGTGAGTCACGGCGTCTTCCTTTCGCACGGCGGTCAGCTTTGGGCCTTCATGGGCGCGTTCTATGACACGTTCCAGCGCACCCACACCCGCGCCTACTCGTTGAATGAAACCTCTAGAACATGGGAACCGCATGGCGTGGTCATTGATGGTGGCTTCTGGCCGATGCAGGAGCCTCAAAAGATGGCCGATGGAAACTGGATCATGGCCGGCGCGCGGGTCTCCCACGGATACGATGTTGTCGGCGACCTGCCCGCGGTGGCCATCAGTCGAGGCGACGACTTCACCAAATGGGACAGGGTTGTCATTCCCTCGGCGCCAGGTCTCGGGAAGGTCTGGGGCGAGTCCACGGTCATCGTCGCAGGCAAACGCATCATCAACATCTCCCGCTACGGAGCTAAGCCTCTAGCGCTGGTGGCCACCAGCGACGACTACGGCCGCACCTGGACGCCATCAACGCCGTCCAACCTCCCGATGGCCACCAGCAAACCCTACGCGGGCACGCTCAGCACCGGCCAGCGTTTTCTAATCTGCACGACCACGGCAGACAGCGGCGGCCGGCGCTCACCCTTGACGATTGCCGTGAGCAAGCCGGGCGAAGCCGTCTTCAGCAAAGTCTTCGTCATTCGCCCCTCCGTCTTCCCCAGCGGCCCCGGCGTATCCGATCCTCGTGCGGACTTCAGCTATCCCTACGCCGTCGAGCACGAAGACAAACTCTACATCGGCTACACACACAAGAGCCACGCGGCGAACGAGTTGGCGGTGATCCCGGTCGCCAGCCTGTAATCCGGCGGAGGTGGAGCCGGCTTTGCCAGCCCCGGATCTTGACAGGGAAGCGATCGGCGGCATACACTCCGGACGTTTGATGTATAACATTGCAGTTTGCTAATCAAACCACGGGAGTTTCGCTCGTGACCTCAGGAAAGGCGTCCGCCTCGAACAAATACGCCGTGCCCGCCGTCGAGCAGATGCTCGACATCGTGGAGCACCTCGCACAGAACCACCGCACCTACGGCATCACCGAACTGGCACGCCAGCTCGGGATCTCCACCCACGGCGTGTTCCGCATCCTGAGGTGCCTCGCCCAGCGCGGCTACGCCGAGGCCGATCCGGCTGGTGGTTACCAACTCGGCACGAAGTTCTTCACGCTCGGCATGCAATTGCAGGCACGCTTCGACCTGCGCCGGCGTGCGCGTCCCCACGTGGAGCGACTTTGCGAGCAGTCTGGCGAGACGGTGCAGCTCTACAGTTTGCAGGGCAGCCACGCGCTGGTGCTGGACTGCGTGACGCCCGCGGCCAGTTCATTCCTCCAGGTCTTGCCCGGCAGCCGGATGGAAATCCATGCCAGTGCGTTCAGCAAGGCAATCCTGGCGTTCCTGCCAGAGGACGAGGCGCGCCGGCGGCTCCCGCGCAAGCTATCTGCGCTCACGCCGCACACGGTCACGGATCGCGAAAAGTTGTTTGCCGAGTTGGCGTGCACTCGGGCCAGCGGACTCGCCTACGACCGGGAAGGCTACATGCTGGGCCTCTTCTGCATCGGGGCGCCGGTATTCGACGTGAACGGCGAGGTGGTGGCCGGCGTCGGCGTCTCAGGGTTCGTGAGCGTGTCGCACCCGGACAAACAAGCCGAGCTGGAACAATCCGTACTCGCGTGTGCCGATCACATCGCGCGCGACATCGGCTACGACGGCGCGCTCTTCGAGGGATTTCGATCACAACGGAAGAAGAACCAATGAAACCGACACTTACGCTCTTCACCGTCCTCCTGTTCGCGCCGCTAACCGCGTTGTACGCCGCTGATGCGCCGCAACCGGCGGCCCAACCTGCTCCGGGCAGTCCGCCGGAATCCGAGGACGGGCTGCACCGCTACGACGACCGGACTGTGTGCTTCGACCCGGATTGGCAATACACGGGCGTGAGTGGCAAGACGCGCTGGGGGCGGTGCTCCGAGAAGGCCGGCGCCAAGGTGGAGTTCGACTTCCTCGGAACTGCGGTGGAACTCGTCCACAGTGTGGGCGCTCACGACACTTGGGGCGTCGTTTGCCCCGACTCGAACCAGCCGTTCGGCTTGGCCTGTGTCGAGATTGATGGCCGGCCCGCCGCTGCAATTCCGGACGCTGTCGGGACTGATGCGGAGGGTCGGGCGGTGATTGATACCAGTCGCGGCAGACTAACGGATGTCGCAGGTCGTCTGGGGGAGGGATACGGAGGCGCCGGCCGGACACCGTTGGTGCGCGGCCTGACGCCCGGCCGCCACCGCTTGACGCTGGCCAATCTGGGGCAACCTTCCAAGTCCGGCGGCGGCACCAAGGTGGCGGTCATCGGGTTCCTTGTCGCGGCGGAAATCCCCGGCCATGAATCGCAGCAACAGGCGTGGCGCATCGCGGACGCCCTACGCGGCGGCGAGGGCTGGCGGCAGCGGGCGACGGAACTGGCCTCGACCGTGAAGACCGCTGGCGATTTGCGCCGCATGGAGGAACTGCTGACGGCATCGCAGAAACTGGATACGGCGACGAGCCGGATGCGCTCGGTGCGTGCAGAGCCGCTGCCGTCCGTGATGGTCAGGCGGGAGAAGGAGTGCTGGAAGCCGAACGCGGACACGAAGGCTTACCTGGAACGACTGGCCGCCTTGAAGCAACGCATCGACAGCCAACTGGCGGCCGCCGAGGCCTTCCACTTCGAGTTGGCCGAGGACCCGCGGTTCCAGTCGCTGCTGGCAGACGCTCGGGCGACGGATCGGGAGGTGGAGCGATTCTTCCGGGCAGAGACACGCTCCCTGCCCCCGATCATCTTTTTCACCGGCGCCCCGCTGCGGTCTGGTGCGGTCCCGAACTACGTATGGCAGAGTCAGCCGGAGGGCAACCGGTGGGGCTGCAGCATCCGCATCTGGGATCCCGCGCACCCGGACACGCCGGCCAAGACAATCTTCGAGGAGGCAGACTCGCTGAACTTCGATCTGAACCTGTCCTACGACGCCCGAACCGTCTTCTTCTCCATGCGCCGCCACAAGGCGCAGTGCTGGCAGATCTACGAAATGAACGTCGCTGGTTCGGGACTCAGACAGATCACCAGCGGGCCGCACTACAATGTCTGCCCGGTGCTGCTTCCGGACGCATCGCGTTCCTGTCCAGCCGCACGCCGGGCTATCACACGGTTTGCCAATCGGGACCGTCGATGCACGTCCACGTGATGAACCGCGACGGCTCTGACGCGCGCGACCTGAGCACGAACACGCTCACCGATTTCGGCCTCACGATCCTTCAGGACGGCCGGCTGCTGTTTACGCGGTGGGAATACGTGGATGTGACGCTGACGTATCGTCAGAGCCTGTGGACGCAGTATCCCGACGGCCGCCAGTTCCAACTCTACTTCGGCAACACGATCATCGATCCCGCGACCTTCTGGCAGGCCCGTGAGATCCCCGGCCGTGACGCCCTCGTCTGCACGCTGGCGCCGCATCATCACTCGCCTTACGGGGCGATCGGTCTGGTGAAGAACCGGTTCGGGCAGGAAGCGCCGCGCGACGTCGGTTTCCGCTGGATCACGCAGGAATTCCCCGCCGTTTTGGATATGAACCTGTTCTGGGCGTACCGCGATCCATACCCAGTGGGCGAGAACCGTTTTCTGGTGTCGTATGGCGGCGGGGGCGTGAACCGCTATCGACTGTACTTGCTTGACGACCTGGATAACAAGCAACTGATCTACGACGACCCCGCCACCAGTTGCTTCTACTCGCAGCTGCTGAGGCCCCGCCCGCTGCCCGCCACGGTGCCGGACTTGGTGCATCGTGCGCACGTTGACACGCTCCATGTCCCGGCCGCTCCGCCGGGCCAGTTGGCCGACGCCGACGTGCCCTTGGGCCGGTTCATCGTGTCCGACGTCTACCACGGCCTGGAACCCGCTGTCCGGCGTGGACGGATCAAGTATCTCCGCATCATGGAGCAACTGCCCAAGACGGTCAACCGCACCTGGTACACGGTTCCACTCGAAGATCTCCGCCGCATCCACGAGTGGATTGATGCGATGATTCCCTACTACCCGACCACGGACTATGCACGCCGGGAAGCCCAGTCGAACCGTGACAAATGGGCCCATCCCGATCGCAAGGATCTGTTGGACTGGTTCACCAAGGGGTTTGCCCCCGTCTATGACCGGCGCTGCGGCGCCTGCCACGGCAACACGAACGAGCAAGGCTTACCCTCGGTTCGCCAGGGGGCCTGGATCGACTTGACCAAACCCGAATGGAGCCCGGCCCTGACGGCGCATTTGGCCAAGGCCGCCAACGGTCGCGGGATTGCGGCCCAGGGTTTCGAGTTCGCCAGCACCGCCGACCCGGACTACCAAGCCCTGCTGGCGGCCATTGTCGAGGGCAGGCCTTGATCGGAACCTTGCGCAAAACGCTAGCAGGGTGGCTGGTGGCTGAGCCTCGGCGAAGCCCCAGCAACAGTGGACTGGGGCTTCGCTTAGGCTCAGCCACCAGCCACCCGGCCTGTTGCCAGCACCAGCAGCAGTGCGCAACCTTACGATCAAAGCCTGCCGCTCGCCTTATGATCAAGGCGGAACGTGGCAACGCCGTCCTTCCAGAAACAGACAGCGTGCGT
>JAPLNJ010000254.1 GCA_026692885.1 Planctomycetota bacterium
TTGAAAACTATGCGGAACCCCACAGAACTGCCCACGTTCCGCCCTTGCCGCCGGACCGCCGCCAGCGGCGGCGGTCCGGCGGCAAGGGCGGAACGTGCACGCCACGGCGCGGGCGGCGCCTAGTTGCCAAACCTACCTCCACCGGCACGGGGCCGGGTGGGGACCATCAATATGCGCTACTTCAAAGACTCAAGTCCCGCCGTTCCCCGTTCGTCGCTTCACCGTGGACGAGTACCACCGGATGGCCTAGGCTGGCGTGCTGACCGACTGACCGAGAACGATCCCGTGGAACTGCTGGAAGGCTGGATCGTCGCCAAGCTTTGTTCTGTTGTCAGCATCATCACGGCCTCCTCCCCGGACTCTACGCACATGGTCTTCCGGTGCCAACGGTGGTTTTCGGTGTTTGCCGGGCCTTTCCTGACCCTCAGCGTCCGCGCAGAAATAACTTGGTCAATTTCAAAGTAGTAGGCACACTCCGTGTGCCGTAAAATGCGGACGGCACACGGAGTGTGTCTGCTACAATTTGTTCAACTTATTCCTGCGCGGACGCTCAGGGCGACGGTCTGGCGTCCGCACCCAAGCGGGATTGCTACGTGGGTTGTCAGCGGAACGGCGCTAGCCCAATGGCACTTACTTTGTAGCGGCACGGCGCGAGCCGTCCGGTATTACCGTCGGAAAACCGGGCGGCTTGCGCCGCTCCGCTAACAGAAAACGCCGCCAATGGTCCCAAAGTAGATGGCATTGGGCGCTAGCCGCCGGTGGCGTTCGGAACCGGCGGCTAGCGCCTTGCCGCTCACTACTGGGGTAACGCGTCCAGCGTGGCGAGCAACTGCTGCGCGCGTTGGATCATCTCCGCGGCGCAGGCGCCGTAGGTTTCAAAGTTGCGGAGCGCGGCGCGGGCGTACTCGCGGGCATCGGGCACGCGGCCGGATTGGGCCAGGGCCAACGCGACGTTGAAGCGGGTTTGGGCGGCACCGTAGATGTTGCCCGAAGCTTCATCGTAGCGGATGCACTCGCGGTAGTGCGGCAGGGCGCGGTCGATGTCGCCGGCGGTATCGTAGATCATGCCGAGTTGGTTGTGCGCGACCGCCAGGTCGTTGACGGCGTTGGCGGGCAGCAGGTCGAGCGCCTGGTGGTAGAAGCCGACGGCCGTGTTCAGGTGGCCGACCAGTTCCGCTTCCGGCCGGCCCGCAGACCGGGCTTCCTTGAAACGATTGAAGGCCACGGAGCCCAGTGTAATGTGGCATTTGCCGCGTCCCAGCCGATCACGCTCGTCCCTCAGTTCCAGGCTCCGCCGATACCAACGCTCGGCCTGCGGCAAGTCGCGGATGGCGGGGATGTCCTTGTAGGCCGTGCCCAGGTTAAATGCCGCGATGGCGGCAGCGGGGCGATCGCCGATTTGCTCTGCCAACACGTACGTCTCTTCGTACGCCGCGACACACGTCTCCTGCTGGCATTCCCGTTGGATTTCGCCGAGTTGGTGTAGCGACGCCGCCAGCGTGCGAATCGTATTTCGGTCCGCGCCGGTCAGCCGGGCCAAGACGGCCCCCGGGAGGTCGAGCCCTTTGGAGTGCGGCGGCTCGACGCCGCTTTGGCTGGCCGCGCCGCGGCTTTCCTTTTCCGGGCTTGCCAGGCCCGTGGAAAGCGGCTGCGCCGCAGAAGAAAGCTCCGTCAAGCCGGAGCACTCCAAAGACCGCTGACGGACCACATCCTCCGCACGCCGCCGAGTCCAGTCGACGCAAACGCGCTGCAGTCGCTCGGCCTCCGGCCAATTCCGCATCTCGCGGGCCAATCTCACGCGGTAGTTGGTCACCAGGCTCCATCGCTCTTCGCGGCCGGGGAGCGGGCCGTCGGTCTGCGGATCGACGAACTCCGGCACGATCTCGGCCACCAGCCGTGCCCACTCGGCCCGGCGACCGGTGTGACCGTACAGCTCGTCCAAGCCTTGCATCGTGCTGATGACTGGAGCCCACCAACCGTGCCGGCGGGCGAGTTGGCGGGCGTGCAGCAGGTTGGCCTCCTCGGCGGTCAGCGATCCGATCACGTCGCGGTTGCCGGCGCCGTATTGGTTGTGGTAGTAGTCCCCCAACTGGCCCAGCGCTTCGACGAAGGCGCGGGGGGCGGCGGATTTGAGATTTGAAATCGCCAATTTCAGATTTGAGATTTGAGATTCGGAATCTGAAACTTGAGATTTGAGATCAGCGATTTCAGATGGCCGAGTCGCGGCGGCGGCATCTTCTCCGGCGGGATAGTACTCGTCGAACAGGCCCTTGAAGAACCAGGGGAGCGCGGGGTGGATGGTGTAGTAGCCGCCGCCGTGCGCGGTCAACAGGCCCACCTCGGCCGCACGGTCCAAGAGCGCGATCCACGACTCGCGGTCCAGGCCCCGCAACTCCGGCAGGCTCCAGTCGGCGTCGGGATGGCCCATCATCTGTATCGCGTCCACATCCACGAACCCCTGGAAGAAATGCAGCAGGGCCAGACGCCGGCGTTCGGGCTCGGTGAAGCCGTGCTCGAAGCCGTATTGCAGCGACGCGGCCAGGCTGCGGCTGCGGCCTTGGGCCACGTCGTCGGCCACCCGCGCCTCGCCCCGCCGCAACTGCTCGACGAACGCCTCGATCTGCGCGCGTCGCTCCAGCTTGTCCCGCAGCGCCTGGCCGACCAGCACGGTGACGGCCAGCGGGTTGCCGCCGGTGAACCGCAGCAGGGGCCGCCAGTCCTCGACGTCGGTCAGCCGCCGGCCGTGCTTTTCGGCCAGGCCTCGGGCCAACTGGACCCGCTCCTGCATTGGCATCGGCGGGACCTCGATCCGCCGCGGCAGGTCGCCCAGCCACGCGCGTTCGTCGCGCCGCGAGGTGAGCAGGAAGCGGGCCTTGGTCCGGGCGGCCGCGCGCAGGAAATCGGCCAGCTCGCGCTGTTCCGCGGGCGAGTAGTCCGAGACGTTGGCGGCCGGTTCGATACAAGCACGATGCGCAAGCGAGTGAGTCTGAGGTTCGGTTGAACACTCATCGGGGACGCACTTGCTTGCGCTGCGTGCTTGTATGGCCGGAAAACCGGTGATCGGTTCGACGTTGTCCCAAATCCACAGCACGGGAATCTGCTGCAAGACTCGCAGGGCCACCTGCCGCCGTGCGGCATCGTCCAGCGCCAGCCAGTGGACGCCGGCCTGTTCGAGCGTCGCGCCGAACACCTGGCCGAGGCGGTCCAGCACGCGGGCCAACGGCGTGTGGTGCTCGAACGAGGTGAACAGCACCGGACCCTGCACGCCGCCGGTGAAGGCGTACCAGCGGGCGAACTCGGCCACCGTCGCCGTCTTGCCGCTGCCGGCCAAGGCGTGCAGCAGCACGACCGCTTGCGTGTCGAGCGCCCGGTCCAGGGCCAGCAACGTTTCATCCCGGCCGAAGAAGCCGGCGTCCGGCGGCGGGGGCAGATCGGGGTCCAGTCCGCCGGCCCCGGCCGTCGACTCGGCCGCGGCGATGGTGACGGCCAGCGACCGCCCTGGGTCGCGGGGCGGGAACAGCGGCGTGGGCAGGGCCTCGTACACGACCGGCACGCACCAGTCGCTCAGCGGCCGCGGGTCGTAGGCGATCGTCCGCTGCGGATGCGTAGCCAGTTGCTTGCGGCCCAGCGTGACCGCTTCGCCCAACGGGGCCCCTTGCAGCAGCGCGGCGTACAGGTCGGCCACAAACTGGGCCGCGGTGACGACGTACACGTTGTACCGCATGGCCACCACGCCGGTCACGCCGCAGTCGATCACCTCCTGGGCCAGCGAGCCGAAGGCCCGCACCTGGGCGTGGACTTCGTCGGCCGACGCGGCCGACGGCTGGGGCGGCGCTTCGGCGTGCGCGCTGCGGCAGGCGTTCAGCACCAGCACCGGCACGTCGGTCTCCTTCAGCAGCCGACCCAGATCGCGGCCGTCGACCAATTGCAGGTTGTCCTCGGTCTGCGGGTCCTCGAACAGCAGGTAGCCGTGGCTGCCGGCGCGCGGCCCGGACAGCAGCAGCGGACCCAGCTTCCGCAGCCACTGGGTGGTCGTCTCCTTGTCGGCCACTTCGGCGTACATGCCGTGGCCGTCGAAGTGGACCACGTGGTACGGCCGACCGGCCTGCCGCGCCGCCCGCAACCGCGCGGCCAGGGCGGTGAACGTCGCCGGCCGCAGCACGTCCAATTGGTACAGGGCCTGCGTCTCGGCGGTCAGCGCCTTGACCAACCGGCTGGCGACCGAGCGGAACGGCACGTCGTCGGCTTGCCGGGGCCGGCAGATGACCAGCAGGATGCGGATCGGGCCGGCCTCGGCGCGCACCGCTTGCGGCGGTTCCAGCGATTCGTCATGGGTCCGCACGAAAGCCGCGGCCCGCAGGGCCAGGACCGTGTCGGTATGGCGGTCCCGGAGCAGTTCCCAGGGGACGGCCTGGGCGTCTCGCACGCTGGCGACGACCTCGACGCGCAGGCCGCTCAGACGCTCCGCCACGCGGACCCACAGCCGGCGGCCCTGCTCGCTGGAGCCGAACACGCGGTCGAACAACTCGCCGCCGATCTCGGCCATCCGCGCCTCGATTCGCGCCGCGATGGTCGGCGCGGGCTCGAACGGGTGCTGGAGGAAATCTTCCAGGTACCAGCGCAGGTCCTCGTGGTCCTGCGGCGTCAGGGCGAAATCGAACGCGGCGTGGGCTCGCAGGGGCGGCTGGCCGGGTTCTTCCAGCACGGCCTGCACCTGATCTCCCGTCTGCGTGAGGCGGAGAGTGGAGTGTAGTCCGCTCGCTCCGCGAGCGGACAAGGCCGGCTCACGGAGTGAGCTGGCTACACTGGATTCCGCTCGCGGCAGGCAGCCAGCCGCCAGCAGCGCATCGAGCAGGCCGATGGCGTTGTTCATGGCCAGGCGGCGGAAGACGCCGCCGGCGGTCTGGTCCAGGTCGGCTTTGCGGTGGTCGGCCAGGTCCGAGATACCGCGCAGCACCAAGGTGCGGGCGGGATCGGCCGCTTCGAAGACCGCGGCCAGCACGCCGCCCGATTCCATCTCCAGCGCCATGAATTTGCGGTTCTGCCGCTTCAGCCAGTCGACGAACGATTCCGCCGCTCCGACAATTGGTCCGCAGGCGACTGGGCCGTCGAGCAGTCGCGGGCCGTCGGCCAGCAGCGGAGCATAGGCTTTGCGGTTGCGCAAGTTGGCAGGCAACGCGTCGTGCAAGCGGCGCCGGCCGTCCTCCTGCCACGTCTCGAACTGGCGGGAGTGAGCGAACTTGAAATGCCGAATCTCCTTGGCCAGATCGCCGCTGGGCCGGAACGTGTCGCCGGCCAGGCGGAAGTCGAACCGGTCCGGCACGGCCGCGTCGACGGCCTGAGCGTCTTCCAGGTAGCTTTCGACCGCCGTGGCGGCCACAACATCGCCCAGCCGCACGTCGCTGTCGAGCCCGCCCGCGATGCCCAGCACGACGACCGTGGCCGGCTGCCAGCGGGTCAGCAGCCGCTGCGTGACCAGGGCCGCTTTCCGCTCGCCCATCTTGCCGGCAAAGCTGGCCACGCAGCGATACGGCTGCCCGGAGGCCGCGGGCCAAGTGAAGACGTAATCGTAGTCGTTCGTCTCGGAGTCCTTGACCGGCGTGCAGCGGTCCTTGATCCGCGCGTGCAGTTGCTCGAATTCCTCTTGCAACGCGATGACGATGGCGATGTCGAGCGGGGCATCGGTCACAGGTCGGCCTCGTGGGGGCGAGAGACAGGGACGGGATCGGACTGCGGCGCGGCGTTTCGGCGACCGAGGTGATCGGGAGATTATTATCCGCTGCACGACCTGCGGTGCAATGGGCGGTTCGGTCGTCGGGCGGAAGAGACCTCAGGCGAGCGGCAGGAAATAACTTACCCGTAGGTCGGCCTGTCCAGGCTGATCGGGACGGTCTTGGAAGACCATCCTACATTAAGTCGGGTAAGCTATTTCCTGCCGCTCGCCTCATCACCATCCTGATGCTGGCGCCGGCCGCCTTGGTTTACCGGTTGGCCTTGGTTCGGCGCAACGGTTCCTGGTCCATCAATCTCCTGCAGGGATTCGCCAGCACCACGACCAGCCTCACCGACAACAGCCTTGATGATCTGGTCCTGAGTCCCACTCCGACGAACGGCTCCAGCGACAGCATCGACGGCATCGTCACGGCCACTGCGGCGAACATCTCGGAACCCCTCGTTCCCAGGCTCTGCCTGGGAACGCACTGCCTTGCCGGCTCCGTCGGCCTGCTTACGAGGCGGAGCCTCGCGTCCAGTGTCGAAAGCATGTTCACCGCGACCCGACGAGAAGACGTATTCGCTGGACGGGCGACAAGTGCTACTTTGGGAAGAGTTGGGCACCGGCGCGCCGGCCTCGATCGTAACCTTGCGAAATGCTAGCACCAAACGGTTTTTTGCGGTGGGAGTGGCAAGAATGAGGTTTAATGTTGTCGCCTGGACGGGGCTTGCCGCGAGGGCTCAGACGTACAGAATTCAAAATTGGCGGTTTGGCGACTTTGCC
>JAPLNJ010000255.1 GCA_026692885.1 Planctomycetota bacterium
CTGCTGGTGCTGGTACATAACGGATTGACCATCGCGAAGGCACGGCCGACCCCAATCAACCAGCCGCAAAGTGACGTAAGTCTGGAAGAAATGGCAGCTTAAAAGTGGGACAATCTGCGGAGTACCGGGGCGAGGGAGTTATTTTTCGGCTGCGCCCAGCGACGAACCATGACCGCTCCACCCCATGCCGTCTTTGTCAGCTACCGCATCCGGGATTCCAGCTATGCCGTCGACCGGCTGGATGAGCGGTTGAAGCAGGCGTTTGGCGAGCACGCCGTCTTTCGCGACGTCCGCTCGATCCCCAAAGGGCAAGCGTTTCCCGACGACATCCGCGCGGCGCTGCAGGAAGCCGCCGTCGGACTGGTGGTCGTCGGGGCGCTGTGGCTCGAGGCCGATCGCAGCACCGGCCAGCGGCGGCTGGACGATCCGCAGGACTGGGTGCGGATCGAAGTCGAGACGCTGCTGCAGCAGCAGACCCCCGCGGGCCAGCCGATCCCGGTGATTCCCGTGCTGCTCGGTGGCGAGCGGCCGCCGCAGGCGGAGGCCCTGCCGGACTCGCTCAAACCACTCGCGGCCCGCAACGCCCAGCCCCTGCGGCCCGAGCCGGATTTCGAGGACTCCGTCCGGCAACTCATCGAGCACCTGGCGCGGGTGCTGGGTGTCGCGCCGCAGCCGTTCGGACCGAGTTCCCCGGGCCCGCCGGAGCCGCCGCCGCGCGTGTCGCCGAGCCGGTTGAACGTCACGGGCACGCAGTTCGTGGGCCGCGAGCAGGAACTGCATCTGCTGGACGAAGCGTGGCAGCGGACCGGGCGGGACAAGTTCAACATCGTGTCGCTGATCGGGCAGGGTGGCGAAGGCAAGACGGCCCTGGTGCTGAACTGGGTTTCGCGCCGCTCGCGGCACGGCTGGCAGGGCGCGCGGCGGGTCTTCGACTGGAGCTTCTACAGCCAGGGGAGCAGCGACCAGAGCAGTGCCAGCGCCGACGAATTCTTCAGCGCCGCCTTTGCGTGGTTCGGCCACGTGGGCGAGGTGCCGAAGGACCCGTGGACCAAAGGGGGCCGGCTCGCCGAACTGATCGCCGCCGAGCGGACGCTGCTGGTGCTCGACGGCCTGGAGCCGCTGCAGCAGCCGCCGAGCAGCGGCTTCGGCGGCGAGTTCAAGGACCCGGCGATGAAGGCGCTGCTGCGCGGACTGGCCCTGCACAATCCGGGCCTGTGCCTGCTGACCAGCCGCGCCGACATCACGGACCTGGCCACGTACGAGCACGCGGACGGCTCGTGCCTGCATCACCCGCTCGACGCGCTCGATCCGGCCGCCGCCCGCGCCCTGCTGCGGCGACTGGGCGTCCTCGGCCCGGACCGGGAACTCGACGAGGCGATCGACTGGTTCCATCGCCACGCCTATGACCTGAACCTGCTGGGCTACTACCTGGGGAATTGCACCACCGATCTCGACATCCGCGGCTGGCGGGAGCGGTTCCCGATCCTAAAGGAGGACGAGCGGATCCATCCCGTCGCCGACGCCAGCGGGAAGCGCGCGGGACATGGCCGCCGGATGCTGCGGGCCTACGAGCGCTGGCTCACACAATCCTCCTCCCTCGCCCCGGTGGGACCGCGGAAACAAACTTCCTCCCTCGCCCCGGTACCCCGGGGAGATGGCCGGGGTGAGGGGCCAATTCCGGGCGATGGCCCGGACATCGGCAAAGCCAGCGTCGCCGTCCTTCGCCTGCTCGGCCTGTTCGACCGCCCGGTCCGTTCCGATCTGCTCGACGAACTGCGTGCCGATCCGGTCATCCCCGGCCTGACCGAGTCGCTTGTGTCGCTGCCCGACGACGACTGGCTGGCCACGCTGGACCAGCTTCAGCAACTGAGCCTCATCAGCCGGCAACCGCTGTCGTTGCCGGCCGGCGAATCTCGTAGCCGAAGTCGTGAGACTTCGGATCGAACTCTCACGAGTTCGGCTACCTCGGGTCAGGCCGCGCGACCGCGCCGCGCGGTGAGTTACGTGCTGGACTGCCATCCGCTGCTGCGCGAGCACTTCGCCGCGGACCTGCGCGCCGTGAACGGCAAGGCGCTAGCCGCCGGTTCTGCTACGGCCGGTCTCGCTACGCCCGGTCCTGCCGCCGGCGCTCGTCCCGCTACACCGGCGGCTAGCGCCTTGCCGCTCACAGAAGGTGCCATCTGCGACGCGTGGCGGGCCGGACACCGGCGCGTGTACGAATACCTCTGTGCGACGACGCCGGACAAGCCGCAGCCCACGCTCGAAGACCTCCAGCCGCTCTACCAAGCCCTGGCCCACGGCTGCCAGGCAGGGTTGCAGCAGGAGGCGTGTGACAACGTTTACTTCGCCCGCATCGCGCGAGCTGACGAAGCGTACGCCGTGAGAAAACTCGGTGCGTTTGGTTCCGAGTTAGGAGCTGTCGCGTGCTTCTTCGATCCTCCGTGGAGCCGCGTCTCACCCTCGCTCGCGGAAGCCGACCAGGCCTGGCTACTGAATCAAGCCGCCTTCCGCCTGCGCGCCCTGGGCCGCCTGACTGAGGCCCTCGAACCGAGGCGGGCCGGGCTGCAAATGCGCATCCAGCACGAGAACTGGATTGAGGCAGCAAAGAGCGCCAGCAACCTGAGCGAGCTGGAGCTGACGCTGGGCGAGGTGGCCGGGGCGGTGCGGGACGCCGAGCAGTCCGTGACCTTCGCCGACCGCAGCGGCGATGCGTTTCTGCAGCTGTACTCGCGCACGACCCATGCCGACGTCCTGCACCAGGCGGGCCGCCGGGCCGAGGCGGAGGCGCTCTTCCGCGAGGCCGAGGCCCTGCAGGCCGAGAGCCAGCCCGACTACCCGCTGCTGTATTCCCTGCGGGGCTTCCGGTATTGCGACCTGCTTCTCGCCGATGCCGAGCGTGCCGCGTGGCTTGCCACCTTGGAGTGCGGCGACTTGTCGCCGCTTTCTTTCTCGCGCTCGGCGCGGGTCTCTGACCCCGCCGAAACGCACGACCGAAGGTCTCCCGACGGGTCCCCAGTCGCGGGAGACCTTCGGTCCGAGCCCGTGGCTCGGTCGGAGACCGGCCACAACGCGCCCCGTCACCGAGCGAGCGAGACGCTAGGTCGCGGCGAAAAGGAAAGCGGCGACAAGTCGCCGCACTCCAAAGTTTGCCGCGCCGTGTCCGAGCGCGCGACGCAGACGCTCAAGTGGGCTGAGCAGCACTTCGGCCTTCTCGACAACGCCCTCGACCATCTCACGCTGGGCCGCGCCGCGCTCTACGCGGCGATCCTCCAGGGATCTCAAATTTCAAATTTCGAATTTGACCAGGCCGTGTCCGGCCTCCGCCGCGCCGGCCAACTCGACGAACTTCCCAAGGCCCTCCTCAGCCGCGCCTGGCAGCGGTTTCTCAGCGGCGTCTGCACCGGCCCCGACAGCGCGCAGAGCGACCTGGACGAAGCCTGGGAAATCGCCGAACGCGGCCCGATGCCGCTGTTCCTGGCCGATATCCTGCTCAGCCGAGTACGGCTGTTTGGAAGGACAAGAGATAAGGGTGAAAGGATTAGGGAGAAAGATGAGGGGAGGGAGGAGGAGCAGGCGTACCCGTGGCAGTCGCCGGAACACGATCTGGCCGAGGCCCGGCGGCTGATCGAGAAACATGGCTACGGGCGACGCAAAGAAGAACTCGAAGACGCGGAGAATGTCATTCTCCGGGAACCGTGAGACAAACTCCGCAGGCGTGAATGGGTTCGTGCCGTGCGTCGGTTCCTTCGTCAGCCACACCGTCTCGTCAACGCCCAGTACGTCGGGTGTGGGGCTGCTTTTTCTCAAATGACCCCACCACGTGGCTCGCGGCGGACTGGCCAACGAAGTCCGGAACGCGGTATGATCGTCGTTAGTAGCACTGCAGGACGACGCGATTTCGGGAGGTATTCTATGTCCACCGAGACGCACCCCACCGCGGCTGGCGAGGACTTAGGATCGGCGCATCAATAACTGTCGGGTTTTCAAAGTAGTCATCACGCTCCGCCGTGATGACATGTCGTCACGGCGGAGCCAACACGCAATGATGCCCGTTACCAGGGCAAAGTTTCGGTTTGTTACCTGTTTCATCCGCTCTTTCGCCAGCATGACTTCTCGGTTGTGCGGAAAATCGGCTGCCGGGACGTGG
>JAPLNJ010000256.1 GCA_026692885.1 Planctomycetota bacterium
GACGCTGTTCGACTTGTACCGCGATGACCCGGATCCGGGCCTTCACGGGGCGGTGGAATGGCTGTTGCGGCAATGGCATCAAGGGAATCGTTTGAAGGCGTTGGATGAGCAATTGGCCCAGGACCGAGCGCAGGCCAAGCGGGGATGGTACATCAACGGCCAGGGACAGACGATGGTGATCGTGCACGGGCCGGTGGAGTTCATGATGGGTTCCCCGGCCAACGACGCCGACCGGGAACCTGAAGAGAAGCCCCACAAGCGGCGCATCGATCGGAGCTTTGCGATCGCCGCCACGGAGGTTACCGTTGAACAGTGGGACCGATTTCTGAAGGCGAATCCCCAGCTGGGCCGTGTCTTCGCGGCAAATACGGAACACCGGGAACGGCGTTACCCCGATGCTGCCGGTCCCCACTGCGGGATCACGTGGTACTAGGCTACGTTGTACTGTAACTGGGTTAGTGTCCAAGAGGGATTGTCCATGCACCAATGGTGCTACGAACCGGACACTTACGGGTCGCACGCAAACGGGATGAAGCCTGCGGCAGGCTACGTTACTCGTACAGGCTATCGGCTCCCGAGCGAGGCGGAATGGGAGTGCGCTTGCCGGGCCGGAGCGGTCACCAGCCGCTATTTCGGCGCGACAGAGCGACTGCTGGACCGTTACGCGTACTACGATCACAACTCGCAGGATCAGGCTTGGCCGGTGGCGAATCTCAAGCCAAACGACTTGGGGCTGTTCGGTATGTTGGGGAATGCGTTGGAATGGTGCCACAATAGCTTCGGCGATTACCCTACTGGTGAGGGAATAGACCTCGAAGATGGCGCGACCGTTAGCGACGTCGCGAGTCGTGTGCTGCGAGGCGGCTCATTCGACATTGGAGCACGGGACGCGAGAACCGCCAGACGTTCTCGCAACCGGCCTGGGAATCGGAGCACGATCGTTGGTTTCCGTGTGGCGAGGACTTACCCCTGAATTCCTTTACCCCTTTACCGCCGAAACCCGCTTGCGGGTTTCGGCGAGTTATTTTTTTGGACCCTAGCCCGACGCGCCAGCGAGGGACGACCCGGGCGTCAACGACGCCCGTGATAACACGGTTCTCCGTCGCTCGCGTCGGGCGTGGGTCCCTCGCTGGCGAGTCGGGCTAGTGTGGCCGCCTCGCGGGCGTGTCGGGCGTGGGTTCCCTCGCTCGCGCGTCGGGCTAGTGTGGCCGCGTCGGGCGAGTGTTGGGCTGTTGTCGGAGGCGAGCGATTGGTGGGGCAATCTGGAGGGCAATCGAATGGGACGAGTCGGCGATTGGCGTACCCGGCCCAATGAGGCACCGATGCCAGATCCCTTGGGCTTCTTGCTCACCTGGACCACGTACGGCACGTGGCTGCCTGGAGACGAACGCGGCTGGGTCTGGAAGGGGC
Source organism: Planctomycetota bacterium (assembly GCA_026692885.1). The sequence goes on from JAPLNJ010000256.1 coordinate 1,411, forward strand.
ACGGTTTCCAGTGGCCCGACCCGATCCTCAAGCAAGCCGCTCGGAAACGCATGACCGAACCGGCATGCACGCTCGATGACGAACAACGCGACTTGGTCGAGAAGACGATCCGAGAGCATTGCGACATTCGAAAATGGCACTTGCATGCCGTCAGTTGCCGTACGAACCACGTCCACGTGGTCGTCTCGGCGCATCGCGATCCCGAAGACCTGCGGGACCAATTGAAGGCCTGGTGCACACGGAAGCTGAAGGACTTGCAGCGAAGTCGCTCGGAGCCGCTCCGCGAGAATTGGTGGACGGAACGAGGGAGTCAACGGCATCTTGGCGACGCAGAGAGCCTGGAGGCCGCTATCGTCTACGTCCGCGACGGGCAATAACCCTAGCCCGACGCGCCAGCGAGGGAGATCGACCAGCGCCAGCGAGGGAGATTGAAGTGCAAGCGAGGGAGATCGACCAGCGCCACGGGCAAGCGAGATGTACACACTAGCCCGACGCGCAAGCGAGGGAGATCGAAGCGTCAGCGAAGGAGATCGACCAGCGCCACGGGCAAGCAAGATGTACACCCTAGCCCGACGCGCAAGCGAGGGAGATCGAAGCGCCAGCGAAGGAGATCGACCAGCGCCACGGGCAAGCGAGATGCACACCCTAGCCCGACGCGCAAGCGAGGGAGATTGACGTGCAAGCGAGGGACGTACCGCCAGTCCCCGCCTTCCCTCGCTGGCGCGTCGCGAGTGGTTCCCTCGCTAGCGCGTCGGGCTAGTGTGGGCCGCGTGGGCGTGTCGGGCGAGGGTCCCTCGCTGGCGCGTCGGGCTAGGGTGGGGCCGCGTGGGTCAACTGATCGTCAAAACCGCCGGAGAGCGAGTCGCATCTGCAACTCCAACTCCCTCTGAAAGGCTCGCAACCGCACACGCTCCGCAGGCGTCAAACCGGCTTGCCCGGCGAAGCCTTGCGGACGAACCAGCGGCAGCGGAATGACTGGTTGGGCGGCTCCAACGTTCGGCCGTTGCGCCGACTGCGTCGGCAGGCGGCTCGCAGCTTGCTGGTTTGTCCTGATGGTCTGCTGATCCGCCGACTGGCGCGACTGCGACTGCTGCCGCTGGGCATCGAACTGCTCCTGTTGAACACGCATCGCGTCAAACCCCCGCATCGTGTTCTGGTGTGTCAACTGTTGCAACTGCCGTGCCTGCTGGTCACTGCGGAAGTTCTGATTCATCTGCCGCTGAGTCTGAGCTTGGTTCCCTTGCTCTCGAAACGTCTGATGCATCTGCACCTGGTTGCGAGTCTGATTCATGTGATCGGTGGCGGCCTGATTGGTCCGCATCTGGTCGCGAAACGCATTCGTCTGTGACTGCTGGAAGGTCGGCGACTGGGTATGCATCGGCGGTGGGGTGAACACCGGTTGACGCGGCGGCTGAAATGTCGGCTGGGGGATATGCATCGGCGGCGACGGGATATGCATCGGCGGCGACGGGGGCGGTGTCGGAGGCTGGAAGGGCCTGTTGAACTGGGCCAGGGACTCATTGGACCCAACGGAAAGCAGCAGGGTGCCGACAAAGGCAGCAGCTAAGCAGGCCTGCTTGATGGTCCGGTTCTTCGTGCGCATCGTGGTCGTCGTCATGGTCGGTCTCCTTGGGATAGAAATGGTCGGTTTGGAACGTCTTGGCCGTTCACTCTGGGACTGACCTTATGTTCGGGAAGTTGAGCTAAATTTGGGGCCATTTTCCCCAAATCCCGAAAACTTCCCGAAAAGAACCGTGGAACGGGCAAGTGTGCTGTCGAGTCGCTTCATGCCCGACATCATGCCGATTCGCGTCAACTTGACGGTCGAGTAAGCTTCTGTTCCACTGGCCGCAATTGTGCGTCGCCGCACACCCGCGAGGGGTGACAGCGAGGCGGATTCACTAGCCCGACGCGCCAGCGAGGGAAATTGGTGTGGGGTCCCTCGCTGGCGCGTCGGGTTGGTGTGGGGTCCCTCGCTGGCGCGTCGATGTACTTTCCCTCGCTGGCGCGTCGGGCTGGTGTGAGACACGCGAGGTTTGATTGAGGAGGAGGACCATGAAGAACCATGAAATCGTCAAGTACCTCGCGGCCGGCCTGTTTGCGGTGGCTTTCCTCGGTGCGGTGATCTGGCTGGTCCGCAGCGAAGGCGAACGCACGCGCCAGGCCCTTCGCGAGGCTTCCCAGCAGGCGGGCGCCCAGGTTCGTGAGGGGATCAAGGAAGGCGTGAATCACGCCGCCGACAAGGCTGCAGAAATGCCTGGCAAGGTGCTCCGTGACGTCAAAGACGTCCTCGTCGGAAATGAGAACTCGGGACCAGCCGGGGACGAGAACACGGGCGACGGGCGCCAGGCCAAGAACGGAGAACGCCCCGGCAAGACGGATCAAAAGCGGCCCAGGACGCTGATCGATCAGGCTGCCGAGGCGCCCGGCAAGGTCCTGCGGGACGCCAAGGATGTCTTGTTTGGCACCCCGGAGAAACCGGCCAACAGCCAGCCGCCTTCGCTCCCTCCCGCAGAAACACCCGCCAAACCAACTGCCGAAAAGCCCGTTGCCGCCGAGAAACCCGTCGAGAAGCCGGCCGCTCCGAGCCAGGTGGAGTCCGACAAGTCCCCTGGTGACGAACCCGCTGCCCAACAGCCCCCTATCGAAAAACCTGTCGATGTACGGTCCCAGCCAGACAAGGTCGAGTCGCCCGAGACCGTGATGGAGAAGCCGAAATCACGGCCCGTGAGTGGCAGCCAGCAGCCGGCGCCGGACACGGCCGCCGATCGCGTCGAACCTCCCGCCGCACCAACGAAACCGACCCCGAAGAAGCCGACCGACATCATCGGCGACCTCTTTGAAGCCGGACACGAGCTGAGCAAGTCGATCGACGAAGTGGGCCAGGACATGCTCGGGCTATCCCCCGAGGAAGAAATACGGCTGGGTCCCGAGGTCCATCGGATTGTGCGGCAACAGTGCAAGATCGTCAACTCGCCGGTCATGGTGCGACGCTTGGAGCAGCTGGCCCAACCCTTGCTGGAGCTCCGTACCCGGAAGAACCTCAAGTACAGTTTTCTGGTGATTGACAGTGCCGAAGTGAACGCGTTTGCCCATGTGGGCGGCTACGTGTACGTGAACCGGGGCATGCTCAAGTTCGTCAGGAACGACGCGGAGCTGCAATTCGTGTTGGCGCACGAGATCGCCCACGGGGACCTGAAGCACTGTGCCAAGCAGGTGACGTATGCCGCGCGAGCCAGTCAATTGGGAGGGAATCTGGGCGGCAACCTGGCACAACTGGCCTACAGAGCAATCGCTACCGGGTACACGAAGGACCACGAGTTCGAGGCCGACGCCTGGGCTTTCCGAACGTTGCTCCGAATCGATCGCAGCCGCGACGAAGCGTTGTCGCTTAGCCGCCACCTGGTGGACTACGTCAAAGGAAAGGGGCTGGAGCCGGAACAGCGCGATCCAAAGAACGCCTCGCAGAAAACAGCGGTCGAGATCACGAACCACTTCCGTTCCCATCCACCCTCGGCGGATCGCGTCAGACGCCTTGAATCGCTGAACGTCGAGCCGAGTAAGACGGCCAACCAGACTAGCACCAAACGGCTTTTCGGTGGTTCTTCGTTAAGTTTGAGAAGCTACACTAGCCCGACGCGCAAGCGAGGGAACCACGGCTGTCCCTCGCTTGCGCGTCGGGCTAGTGTAAAATCCCATTCTTTACACCCAACACCCGAAAAACCGTTTGGTGCTAGCAACGCTCACGAAATAACTTCCTCATTCCAACAAGCCAGCCGTTGATCGCTGGCCGAAGGTTCCGGTTCTGCGAGTTGGATGCCACGGGCTCGCCCCG
>JAPLNJ010000257.1 GCA_026692885.1 Planctomycetota bacterium
AAACCCTTTTTCCACTGGGGCAAGCCCAGTGGGGAAAGTGGCGGAATGACAACGACTTATGCTTAACCTCGTACCATTCAACCTTGGGTGGCCGAGTGTAAGAACTGATCGAGTCGGTGCCAGGCGGCCTGGAGCAGTACCGTCCCCGGTTGCGTTATCTGCTGTTGGAGGAACGTCGTTACCGGGACGAAGAATTGACCCCCATGCGGAATCTGGTGGCGGCGTTGTTTCGGTTGGAGAACAGCTGGGGGGTCGCGGATATCGACGGGGCGATCGAAGCGTTAATGGTGTGCCTGCCAGCGGGCGCGGAGACAGATGATTTGTCTCGCGCATTTACTGGCTGGATACAGCGGGTGGTGTTACGATGGCTTTCCGGAGTTAAGATCCCAGAACTTGAGAATCTGCAGGAGGTCCGAACGATGTTGGCAGAACGCGCGGAGCAATGGACTCGACAGTGGAAGGAGGAAGGCCGGCAAGAAGGCCGGCAAGGAGGCGAAGCGGGGCTTCTCCTGCGACAACTGGAACGTAAGTTCGGCCCGTTGGAGGCGGTGGTGCGGGAGCGGATCACAAGGGCCGACGCCGAGCGTCTGCTCGTCTGGGGTGAGCGCGTACTGACGGCCGACCGCCTGGAGGACGTAATTGGCTGATGCTGAGTCGTCGGCCCTGCCCCCTGCCGCCTGCCGCCTGCCCCCTGCCCCCTGCCCCCTGACAACGGACAACGGACAACGGACAACTGACAACTCCCCCACGATTGACTCTCACTCGCCCTTCAGATAGAAAGGGCCGGAATAATTCTAAGGGCCAGTCATCACTTCAATCGCCAGCGGGGAATCGTCATGCTGCAGCAACTTCCAAACGCGTCTTCTCGACCCCGGTCACGCTCACGGCGGAACGTGAAGGCTCGGCAAGTGCGGCAATTCCGCCGCACGCTCCAAATCGAGCAGTTGGAAGATCGCCGGATGTTGGCGATCGGGATCAACCTGCTGGCGGCCGACGACTCCGGCTGGTCCAGCTCCGACCGCATCACCAACGTCACGCAACCGCGCTTCGAGGTCACGGTCGACCAACCCGGCCTGATCGGCGTCGACTTCAACGCGGACGGCACCAGCGATGTCGACCAATCGGTCGACGTACCGGGCACCTACGAATTCCCTTCCTCGATGCTGGCCGACGGGGATCACACGATTGCCGCTACGTTTACTCCGCTGGCCGGAGATGCTGAGCAGGCTTCCGTTCTGGTCACGATCGACACCCAGGGACCGAAACTGGCTCGCGGCCCGATCGTCGTCGCGGCGCCCTACTCTCAGCGGACGCTGACTTTCGACGAGAACATCGATCCCGCGTCCCTCACGGTGGACGACGTGGCGTTCTCCGCCGTCGCGGGGGATGCGGTGTCGGTGACCGATGTCGTGGGTGCGGACACGACCTACAGCTCAGCTTTGCGCCCGTCACCGCGCAGAGCGACTACGAACTCAACGTCGGGCCGCAGGTGACGGACCTGGCCGGCAACCTGATGAATCAGGACGGCGACTCCACCAACGGCGAAGCTGGCCAAGACGTGGCCCGGGAGCACTTCGCCGTACTGGTCGATGCCACCTGGTTGACGTCGACCACGACGATCAGCGAGACAGACACGACCTACGAGAACCTGGATCTCGTGGTCAGCGGCGCAACGCTCACCGTGACCGGGCAGCATACGTTCAACAGCCTGTACGTGGTCAACACCGGCACGGTGACCCATGCCGCTTTCAGTACGGCCGGAATGCAGCTGACAATTTCTGGCGATCTGGCTATTGACGTGGCGTCGCGTATCACGGCGGATGGCCAGGGATACGCGGGGGGATATTATGGTTCGGGGCAAGGGCCGGGGGCGGGCGGCGGTGGCGGCGGTGGCGGACATGGCGGGGTTGGGGGCGGGTCTACTGGCGGGGTGGCGTATGATTCGTCGTTGACGCCGACGGACTTAGGCTCGGGTGGCGGAGGCGGCACCTTTGCTACGGGTGGGAACGGCGGTGGCGCGATCCGATTGATTGTCACCGACCGGCTCACGCTCGACGGATCGATTACGGCCAACGGCTTGGGCGGAATGCAAGGTCCGGACGTCGGCGGCGCGGGGGGCTCGGTTTGGGTGACGGCCGGTACGCTGGCCGGTGGCGGTGCCGTGCAGACCAATGGGGGCAACGGCTATGCGAGTGGGGGCGGTGGCGGAGGAGGCAGGATCGCTGTGTATTACCGGGACGGAAGTGGCTTCACGGGTTATTCCAGCTCCACGGCGACGGGCGGGGCGGGGGCTGGACCAGGCGGCGCCGGCGCACCGGGAACGATCCACTGGGGCATACTCCTTCCGCCTGTGGTTTCAATCCAGCTGCAGACGGCCAGTGATACGGGCATTTCGAATCGCGATGGCCTGACATGGCTCGTCCGGCCCACGTTTGACGTCACCGTGAACGAACTCGGCAGCATCGCTATCGATTTCGATGGCGATGGCCAGACGGACGCCACACAAGATGTCTCTGCGGCCGGCACCTACACGTTCACTCCGGCCTTCGACCTGACGGACGGTTTGCACCCTGTGACGGCCACGTTTACGGTGCCTGTCGTCGGTTCGGCGACGGCAATGCAGGACATCACCATCGACACTCACTCGCCGACAGTGACAATCAACCAGGCAGCAGGCCAAGCCGACCCGACTCGCACGGCTCCGATCCATTTCACCGTGGTGTTCAGCGAAGCGGTGACCGGTTTCTCAGCCGACGACTTGCTGCTGGGTGGCACGGCTCCGGGAACGCTGGCCGCCGCGGTCACGCCGGTGGATGCGACCACGTACGACGTGACGATCAGCGGCATGACGGGCGACGGCACGGTGACGGCGAGCATACCGGCCGACTCCGCAATGGATGCGGCCGGGAATCTAAACTTGACGTCCACAAGCACGGACGCGATGGTAACCTACGACGTGACACCCCCCACCGTGACAGTCGACCAGGCAGCAGGCCAGGCCGATCCCACGCGGAACACCCCAATCCATTTCACGGTGGTATTCAGCGAAGCGGTGACCGGTTTCTCAGCCGACGACTTGCTGCTGGGTGGCACGACTCCGGGAACGCTGACAGCCGTGGTCACGCCGGTGGATGCGATCACGTACGACGTCACGATCAGCGGTATGACGGGCGATGGCACGGTGACGGCGAGTGTACTGGCCGACGCCGCCGCGGATGCGGCGGGCAATCTGAGCCAAGCGTCCACCAGCACCGCCGCGGTGGTGACCTACGATGTGACGCCGCCCACCGTGACAATCAACCAAGCAGCCAGCCAAGCCGATCCGACGCGGACGGCTCCGATCCATTTCACCGTGGTGTTCAGCGAAGCGGTGACCGGTTTCTCAGCCGACGATGTACTGCTGGGGGGCACGGCTCCGGGAACGCTGGCAGCCGCAGTCACACCGGTGGATGCGATCACGTACGACGTGATGGTCAGCGGGATGACGGCCGATGGCACGGTGACGGCGAGCATTCCGGCTGACACCGTAGCGGATGCGGCGGGAAACCTGAGTGTCGCCTCGACCAGCACGGACGCGGTGGTGACCTACGACGTGACGCCACCCACGGTGGCGATCAACCAGGCCACAGGCCAAGCTGACCCCGCTCGCACTGCTCCGGTTCACTTTACCGTGGTGTTCAGCGAAGCGGTGAGCGGTTTCACGGATACCGACTTGCTGCTGGACGGCACGGCACCTGAAACCCTGTCGGCCGTAGTCACGCAGGTGGATGCCACCACGTACGATGTGTCCGTCAGCGGCATGACGGGCAACGGCACAGTAACGGCGTTTTTGCCAGCCGGCGCCGTCGCGGATGCGGCGGGAAACCTAAACGCTGCCTCGACCAGCACGGACGCAGTGGTGACCTACGACATGACACCGCCCACGGTGACGATCAACCAGGCAGCAGGCCAAGCCGATCCGACGCGGACGGCGCCGCTCCAGTTCAGGGTTGTGTTCAGCGAAGCGGTGACCGGTTTCACGGCCGACGACTTGCTGCTGGGCGGCACCGCTCCGGGGACGCTGGTCGCCACGATCACGACCCTGGATGCGACCATCTACGAGGTGTCCGTCAGTGGCCTGACGGGCAGCGGCACGGTGACGGCGAGCATACCGGCCGGCGCGGCATTCGATGCGGCGGGGAATCCGAGCTTAGCTTCCACGAGTGCGGACGCGGCGGTGACCTATGACGTGACACCGCCTACGGTGACAATCAACCAGGCAGTTACACAGGCCGATCCCACGCGCACGGCGTTGCTCCACTTCACGGTGATGTTCAGCGAACCGGTGACCGGTTTCGCGGCCGCCGACTTGCTGCTGGACGGACCGGCTCCAGGGACACTGACAGTCACCGTCTGGCCGGTGGATGCGACGACCTACGATGTGGCCGTCCGTGGCATGACCGGCAACGGCACGGTGACCGTGAGCGTACCGGCGGGCGCGGCCCTGGATGCAGCGGGCAATCTGAGCCTGGCGTCGACAAGCCTGGACGCGGTGGTTACCTACGATGTGGTGCCGCCCACGGTGACGATCAACCAAGCATCCGGTCAAGCCGACCCAGCGCGGACGGCTCCGATCCATTTCACCGTGGCGTTCAGCGAGCCAGTGATCGGCTTCACCGCCACCGATGTGCTGCTGGGCGGCACAGTTCCGGGCATCCTGTCCGCCGCCGTCACGCTTGTGGATGCGACGACCTACGACGTGACCGTCAGCGGCATGACGGGCTGCGGTACGCTGACGGCCCGAGTCCCGGCCGGCACCTCGACGGATGCGGCAGGCAATCTGAGCCGAGCGTCCACCAGCACGGATGCGGAGGTGAGTTACGATGAGACGCCACCTGCCGTGACGATCGATCAGGCCGCAGATCAATTCGATCCGACGCAGACAGCTCCGCTCCACTTCACGGTGGTGTTCAGCGAAGCGGTGCTCGATTTCACGGCGGCTGATGTGGTGTTGGGCGGGACGGCTCCGGGGACACTCATAGTCAACGTCACGCCTGTCGACGCCTCCACGTATGATGTGGCCGTCAGCGGCATGGCGGGCAGCGGCACGGTGACGGCCAGCGTGCCGGCCGGCGCCGTCGTGGATGCGGCAGGAAATCTGAGTGCGGCCTCGACCAGCATCGACGCGGTGGTGACCTACGATGTGACGCCGCCGACGGTGACGATCGACCAGGCGGCGGGCCAGGCCGATCCTGCGGGGACGGCTCCGATTCACTTTACCGTAGTGTTCAGCGAACCGGTCTCCGGTTTCGAGGCGGCCGATATGCTGCTGGGCGGGACCGCTCCCGGGACACTCATCGTCACCGTCTGGCCGGTGGATGCGGCCACGTACGACGTGGCCGTCAGTGGCTTGACGGGCAACGGCACCGTGACCGCGGCGGTGGTGGCCGGGGCGGCAATGGACGCAGCGGGGAACCTCAGCCAAGCCTCGACCAGCCAGTACGATACGGTCATGTTCTGGGGGAATCCGTGGCAGAACTACCCGGTCGCCTACGATGCGGCCGACGACTATTTGGTGACGCCGCTCGATGTGCTGGTGATCATCAATTGCATCAATGCGTATGGGGCAGGTCCGCTGCCGCGTGCGCCGGCAGTGCCCGGTGCGGACCCGATCTATGTGGACATCGACGGCAATCGCGAGTTGACTTCGTTGGATGTGCTGCTGGTGATCGACTACCTGGACCGGCGCTCGCCCCCGACTGGCGAAGGGGAGTCGGCCAGGAACGGGATCGCGGCGACTTGGGGAGACTGGCAGCCAGCGTGGCAGACGGACACGGGGGATTTGCGTGTGGCCGAACCGGGACTCGTCGGCGGCGAGTGCAGTTGCCCTGTCGCCCCACCGGCTCTGTTGAGCTTTGCACCGTTCACGGCACCGGATGGAGACGGACGACCGTCGGGAGGATCGGGATGGGTGCAGGCTACGCCAGTTGCGGCAGAGCAGGTTCGGGTGCATCGGTCAGCGACAGGCCCAGCCTTGAGGAAGGCTTCACCGTCGGGCTTGGCCTCCGAGGTCTTCTCCGACTTGGATGACGTGCTGAGCGACATCGCGTCGGATGTGGCACGTGGCTGGGATCGTGGACGGGAGATGGCCTAGCACCAAACGCTATTTTCGCCCTTGCGCGTAAAGAATGAGACTTAACGGTTCAGCAGGGACAGGGCGCGAGACAAGGGGTCAGACGTACAGATTTCAGTTTTCGCGGTCGTGTGCCCAAGCCCACAAAAAGCCTTTTGCCCGCGAAAACTGAAATCTGTACGTCTGACCACAGCCGATGGTCCGTCTATGCGAAACCGTAAAACCCCATTCTTGACACCGACAACCCCGAAAACCGTTTAGTGCTAGCATTAAACGGTTTTTTCAGGTGTTGGCATTCACTTTGGCATTTGACGAATGCCCCCGGCTTGCCCCTCGTCGTTATACACAAGTTTTCGCCCCGATAGGGGCAGCCACATAACAGCCCAGGGCAGAGCGGAGCGGCGTTCGCCGCGTAGCGTCGCCCTGGGTTAGGGGAGTATCAGGAACGCCAGCCCTGAAGGGGCGAAACAAGCCTTGGCCCATCTGACGAACGATGCGCGTGAGAGGAACCGATTTGTTTCGCCCCTTCAGGGCTACCGGGATAAATCGATACCGTACCCAGGGCGGCGCTCTGCGGCTGTCGC
>JAPLNJ010000258.1 GCA_026692885.1 Planctomycetota bacterium
AGCGCGGCGAAACAGTCGTGCCGCGCGCTGCGGGACTTCCTGGTGCGTTATCCGGAGGTGCGCTGCGTGGTCAGCGGTCGGCCATACGCTATCCGGCGCTATTGGGATCTGTTGTTCGAACCCCAGGGAACGTGGCAATTCGTCAAGGTGGACGTGTTCACCCACGACGAATGTCGGCAATTCGTGGGACCCGAGCGGCTAGCCCACCTCACGCGTCTGGGGGCCGATGTGATCTCGGTGCCCCGGGCCCTGGAGATGATTCAGCAGATTCCGGTCAAGTTCCTGCCGAGCCTGCGCACCACGAGCGATGTGTACTGGAAATCGCTGGAGGGCATGCTCGAGGAGGCGTTGAAGAACCAAGCGGACCATGTCGGATGGCCTTTGCACCAGACCCGACGGCTGTTCGCGCTGTTGGCTTTCGAGATGCTGCGCTGCGGCTATCGGGCCGGCGAGGCCGGCATCAAGGGCGGCGAAGACGCGACGAGCTTCATGGCCAGGATCCTGGCCGCCCAAGGCCCGTTGCTGCGCAGTTGGTTGGACATCGAGAACCGGGCACAACTGGAACAGCACCTGGTGCAATTGCTGGCGGTGAACGAGATTCTGGCGGATCCGGTGCTGGCCGGTCGCGGGAAACCAGAAGTCGTGCATTTCCTCTGGCGAAACCAGGCCCTGATGGACATGTTCGCCGCGCTCTGGCTGACGCGTTATGCAAACGAGCCGGCGGACTATCGCTGGTTCCACCAACAGCTTGGTGAGCGGGCAAGCCGCGAACTCTGCAAGCTGACGGTCGAGATGCCACTGGCCGAGCCCAAGGCGACGTATGTGAAGGCGATGTCCGTGGTGTTCACCGACGCGGTGCGGCCGCCGGAGCCGCTGCCTCCACGGAACAAGCTTGAGACTTCCCCACGGCGCCGGACCGCCGCTTCGCTCCGCTATTGGGGGAAGCCGCTGTCCGTCCTGTTCAGAGACCGCGAGCCGCCGGCTGCGGCTGTCGAAACGCCATCAACAACAAGAGCCCCCAAGACTCGCCGACGGCATTGGACCGAGTGGATCTACCGCAGTTGGCCGAACCTGCTGCAGATCGCGGGCTACCTGAGGGAACCCGGCTGGACGGACGATGCGCTGAGGGCCGCGACGTGGGCCGCTCAGCGCGAGGCCCGACGGTGCGTGGAGTTGAACCGGGAGTTGTCCGACGCGAACGCCGCTCGCGAGCTGCTATTGCAGTTCCTCGGAGAATTCCCCTTGATCAAGCGGGGGTCTCGGGGAACCGCCGCGCAGCGCGTGGCCGCGGAGCTGGAGCGGGGGCTGGTTCGTGTACCGCCGGACGACGCTTGCAGTCACACATGTCCGGGAAACGTGCGAAAGGCTACGCCCAGCGTGGAGATCGAACCGTTCTGGCTGGGCGCGATGCCCGTGACCAACGTCCAGTACGAGCTGTTCGATCCGGCACATCAACAGCAACACGGCCGGGCGAGTCCCGGAGACACGTGTCCCGCCATCGAGGTTTGCTGGTACGACGCGTGGTGCTATGCCGTCTGGTCCGGCGGGCGGCTGCCGACCGAGGAGGAGTGGGAGTATGCGTGCCGGGCAGGCTCGGCGGGAGCTTGGTGTTTCGGAGACGACGATCAGCGGCTCAACGACTATGCGTGGTACTACTCCAACGCCGGTGGGCAGACACAACCGGTCGGTAGCAAGGCTCCAAACATCTGGGGGCTGCATGATTTGCACGGCAATGTGTGGGAGTGGTGCGACAGCTGGTATGACGAAAGTCGCACAATCCGGGTGTTTCGCGGCGGGAGCTGGAAGAGCCCCCTGGAGGACAGCCGGTCGGCGTACCGCAACGGCAGTTCGCCGTCGTTTCAAAACGTCCACGTGGGCTTTCGAGTGGCAGCGGTTCCGGCCCGCCGTCAAATCGGGCCGGCCGAACGCCGGTAAGGAGGCGGGCCAGCGGATCGCGGAATGTAGCCTGCCGGGGGGGTAGCGGCTATCAAGGAACAACGTCGTCGGACGGAATTCATTCCGCCCGAGGGGACTGCGGTCCGCTCCACGCCGAGACGACGAAGTTGTTCTTGAGCCGCCGCTTAGGTCGAACCCTGCTCCAGCCTATCGCAGCGGAATCCGGGGCGGGGCCGTCCACAACCCATCCCACCAATTGCCACCGGTCACCTGTTCCGCCTGTTGCAGCGGGCCGAGCGCGACGGTCGTGTGGGTGCTGAGGGGATAGCACGCGAGGACGTCGGCGATGTCCTGAGAAGTCACGCGGTCGTAACGCTCCACGATCTCACGCGCCGTAAGGTATACACCGCGGGTGATCCAGTTGTTACCGACGCTGAACAGGCGGTTGGCGGGCCGTTCGGCTTGGAGAATCACATGAGAACGTATCTTGCTCTTGGCGAGAGTTAGTTCTGCATTACTAACGCCCTCGCTTTCGGCCTGCATGTAGATCCGCTGAATTCGCCGTAGGTTCTCCGGAGTATCCCCAGGTGCGCAGCAGAGATACGTCATGAAAATGCCTGCCCCCTGATAGTCGTATGTCTCCAGAACTGCGGTTTCGGCGAGACCCGTGTCGAACAACTCCCAGTGCAGGCGACTGCCACTGGAGTCGCCCAAGATGGTTGCCAGCAACCTCGCCGCATATCGTTGCTCGTCCTCGGCTGTCGGGCCGTCGGCGATCTGTACCACGTGCTGCTGCGCGGCCAGCGAGTTATGGATCATGCGAAAAGCATTGGTGCCGTGCGCGCGCGGCGTCCAGCGGGAAGTTTCGCACGGCTCCCAGCGTCCGCACCAGCCATCCGTCTGGCGGACCAAACGATCGAAGTCCACGTTGCCCGCCGCAACCAGAACCATGTTGCCAGGACTGTAACGCTGACGAAAATAATCGTGCATGTCGTCATGTTTCAACGCCACGACACTGGCGGGCGTACCCGTCACGCTACGAGCCAGCGGATGACCGCCGAAATGGGCCGCCATACACTTTTCGTGGGCGCCGAACGGCGGCGAACCCTCGTACTTCGCAATGGCCTCCAGAGCCACCTGCTTCTGAAGGTCGAAATCCTTCTGCCGCAACGAGGGCCGCAGGAGGTCGCAGAACAATTCCAAGGCTCGATCCTGATAGTCGGGCAGAAACGCGGCGAAATAGACCGTCTGCTCTTCGCTGGTGAAGGCGTTGCTGTGACTCCCAATTTCGTCCAACTGGCGGTTGACGTCTACAGCCGTACGCACGGGAGTCCTCTGCCACACGATGAACTGTAAGAGATGGCTCACGCCATGCACCTGGTCGCTCTCATCCCGCGAGCCGGTCTTCACGAAGAAGCCGAGGGCCGTCGAGTATGCACGTGGGCTGCATTCCGCAACGATTTCCAGCCCGTTATCCAGGGTCGCTTTTCGGAATTCCAAGGTTTTTCTCCAGAGGTGGCACGCCCCAGGCAACGTCGCGAAAGTCGCGAGGCGGATTCGCGGCGAGATACGCGTTGATCCGCACCCCGGTCAAGCCTTCCAACGTATCTCGGGTTCCATCGAGCCACGGAGTGAGGACTCACCCGATATTATCGCGAGTCGCACGCGGATGCCAGTTCCCCGGTCGTGAAGAACGCCATATTCGGCGCGAATCCAAGACGTCCCTCGGCCGGTTGCAACAGGCACACGGGGCTGTGGTCCGGCGATTGCATCGCTGGGCCAACGGCGATCTTTTTTTCGGGCAATGACGCCGGCAGGACCGTTTCCGGCGCCTCTAGTCTTGCAGAAGGCAAGCGAGGAATGGATGCCAGGGAGGGTGGGCAAGAACGACCGTTCATTTATCGGGGAGGTTGTCATGCATTCGTTAGTACTGAATCTCACGTCGCAGGAATTGGCAATCGTTTTGGGGATCGTCGTCTTGGCCTGTATGGCCGGCGGCTTCCTGGCGGCAGCGATCGTTTTGCCGCGAACCTGGTGCTGGCTGGGAAAGCACCTGGCTCGCACCGCGGGGCTCTGCTGCATCTGTCTGGTCAGTCTGTTGGCGGCCCAGGGGCGCATCACGGCCGACATGGTACAGGGGTCCGGGGAGCAGTTGGTCCGTGATGTGCGTAACGTCGTGAACGGCTGGCCTTCGTTTCTCCGCCACCAAGACGAAGGCGTGGTGCCGGCGGACGAGGCCGCTTCCCAGTCCTGATGCGGGGGCTTCTGCAGAACCGCTGGAAACGCTTTTCGCGTTTTCGGTCCCTGGCCCCGCCTGGGAACGCACTGCCCGGCCGGCTCTGCATGTCCCGGCTCATGCCCCGAGGACCCACGGCGGTCCTGTTCGTAGACACGGTGCATCGAGCCAGTAATCTGGCTGTTACATCGGCGCTCGATAAGCGCTGGCCATTCCTGCAGGCTGGGCGTCGCCGCTGGCGGCGAGGCGCCAAGGGCTGAGGCGAGCGTGATGGACAGGAGCCATCCCGGCTAGGCGTGAGCGGGGCAGTCGTCGACCGCCGTGTGTCGACGACGGCAGTGGCGGACGATATATTGCCGTTCGCGATGCTTTGTTCCGCCCCACGAGACGTCTTCGATGCACCCACCCTTTATTGCCACGCAGCGATTGTGGCGGCTTGACTGCCCGCCCAACTTCCAGTGGGACTGCCTGGCGGCCGATCCCTTGGGGGTGCTGCCCGATGACGGGAATTCGACCGGCGTGCAACGGATCCCCGTCCACGGACTACCGAGCGGCGAGTGCCGTTGGGAGCTGATCAATCCCGCGTCTCCAGCGGGCCCGAACCGGCCCGCTGACCCAGCCCGCCAACGCCGTGAGTTCTTGGGCGACATGTCCGTCACCCGGCTGTGCGTGACGATCGACGCCGGTGTGGGCAAGACCACGGCCTTGAAACAAATGCAGTGTCTCCGGCAAACGGGCGTGAACGGCGACTGCCTGGCGATGCTGCTCCAGTTCGCGGGGCTGCCCACGGTAGCGAATGGAATCCCCAAGCTGTTGATGGAACAACTGCGGAACACTCCGCGAACGCGAACGCTGGCTGCGGGTGAACTTTGGAACCTGATCGAACGGCTCATCCGGCGGCAGGGTTTCACCCTGCTCGTCGATGCACTCGACCAATCCTTGGAGGCGGACAGCGCGGCGAAACAGTCGTGCCGCGCGCTGCGGGACTTCCTGGTGCGTTATCCGGAGGTGCGCTGCGTGGTCAGCGGTCGGCCATACGCTATCCGGCGCTATTGGGATCTGTTGTTCGAGCCCCTGGGAACGTGGCGATTCGTCAAGGTGGATGTGTTCACCCACGACGAATGCCGGCAGTTCGTCGGCCCCGAGCGACTGGCCCACCTCACGCGTCTGGGGGCCGATGTGATTGCCGTGCCCCGTGCGCTGGAGATGATTCAGCAGATTCCGGTCAAGTTCCTGTCGAGCCTGAGCACCAAAAGCGATGTGTATCGGCGATCGCTGGAGGGCATGCTCGAGGAGGCGTTGAAGAACCAAGCGGACCAGGTTGGCTTGCCTTTGCACCAGACGCGGAGGCTGTTTGCGTTGTTGGCCTTCGAGATGCTGCGCTGCGGCTATCGGGCCGGCGAGGCCGGCATCAAAGGCGGCGAAGATGTGACGAGCTTCATGGCCAGGATCCTGGCAGCCCAAGGCCCGTTGCTGCGCAGTTGGTTGGACATCGAGAAACGGACTCAACTGGAACAGCACCTGGTGCAATTGTTGGCGGTGAACGAGATCCTGGCGGATCCGGTGCTGGCAGGTCACGGGAGACCGGAGATCGTGCAGTTCCTTTGGCGAAATCAGGCCCTGATGGACATGTTCGCCGCGCTCTGGCTGACGCGTTATGCGAGCGAGCAGGCGGACTACCGCTGGTTCCATCAGCAACTCGGAGAGCGTGCGAGCCGCGAACTCTGCCAGTTGGCGGTCGAGATGCCACTGGCCGAGCCCAAGTCGACGTATGTGAAGGCGATGTCCTTAGTCATTAACGACGCCGTGCCGCCCAGGGAAGCGTTGCCTCAGCGTCGGCGCTGGACCGAGTGGATCTACCGCAGTTGGCCGAACCTGCTGCAAATCGCGGGTTACTTGAGTGAACTGGACTGGACGGACAGCCAGCTGAAGGCCGCGACATGGGCCGCTCAGCGAGAGGCCCGGCGGTACGTGGAGTTGAATCGGGACTTGTCCGACGCGAACACCGCTCGCGAGCTGTTGCTGCAGTTCCTGGGCGAATTCCCCCTGATCGCGCGAGGGTCTCGGGGAACCACCGCGCAGCGCGTGGCGGAGGAGCTGGAGCGGGGATTGGTTCGTGTACCGCCAGACGACTCTTGCAGTCGCACAGGTCCCGGCAGCGAGCGGAAGGGCACGCTCAGCGTCGAGATCGAACCGTTGTTGCTGGGGGCGATGCCCGTGACCAACGCCCAGTACGAGCTGTTCGATCCGGCACATCAGCATCAACGCGGGGAGGCGAGTCCCGACGACACCTGTCCCGTCGTTGAGGTCAGCTGGTACGACGCATGGTGCTATGCGGTCTGGGTAGGCGGCCGACTACCCACGGATGAGGAGTGGGGACGCGCGTGTCGGGCCGGATCGGCGGGAGCGTGGTGTTTCGGAGACGACGATCGCCGGCTGAAAGACTATGCGTGGTACTCGGGGAACATGTACTCTCACGGTGTCGATCATCCAATAATCCGTCCATGGTACGGTGGAAACGCCGATGGCCACACGCACCCGGTGGGCGTCAGGACTCCCAACATCTGGGGCCTCTACGACATGCACGGCAATGTGTGGGAGTGGTGCGATAGTTGGTATGACGGACGGACCATGGTTCGGGTGTTCCGCGGTGGGAGCTGGAAGAGCCCGCTGGAAGAATGCCGCTCGGCGTCTCGCAACGGAAGCTCACCGTCGTTTCGCAGCCTCCATGTGGGCTTTCGGGTGGCAGCGGATCTGTTAGGCCGCCAAGTCCAACCGGGGGAACGTCCTTGAAGACGCAGGTAAGCGGAGCGTGAAACACAGCCTGCGGGAAGCAGGGCAGATCCCGCTCCACCCTGCGGCAACGCATGGCAGTTCAAGTCCAATTGCCGCCGGTCACGTGTTCTGCCCGCTGAAGCGGGCCGAGCGCGACGGTTGTGTGGGTGCTGAGGGGATAGCACGCGAGTACGTCGGCAATGTCCTGACAAGTTACGCGGTCGTAGCAATCCACGATCTCGCGCACGGTACGGTATACACCTCGCTGGAGCCAATTATTTCCAACACTGAACAGGCGGTTGACGGGGCGTTCGCCCTGGAGGATCACATGAGAACGAATCTTGCTCTTGGCCTGCGTCAATTCCGCATCGCTGATGCCTTCGCGTTCGGCTTGCACGTAGATCTGTTGAAGTTGTTGCAGGTTCTCCAGAGTATGCTCTGATGCGCAGCAGAGATACGTGAAGCAAGCCCCAGCGCCCTGGTAGTCGCATGTCTCCAGGACTGCGCATTCGGCGAGACCCGTGTCGAACAACTCCCAGTACATGCGACTGCCGCGGGAGTCGCCTAAGACCATTGCCAGCAGCCTCGCTGCGTAACGTCGCTCGTCCTCGGCAGCCGGGCCATCGGCGATCTGCACCACATACTGCTTCCCGGCCTCCGGTTTGTGAATCACGCGTAACACGTTCGTGCCGTGTGCGCGCGGCGTCCAGCGGGAAGTCTCACACGGTGCCCAGCGTCCGCACCAACGCTCGGCCTGGCGGACCAGGCGATCGAAGTCCACTTTGCCCGCCGCAACCAAAGCCATGTTGCCAGGACTGTAGCGCTGACGGAAATAATCCAGCATGTCGCCGCGCTTCAACGCCATGACGCTGGCAGGTGTGCCCAGAACACTGCGTGCCAAAGGATGGTCGCCGAAGTGGGCCTCCATGCACTTTTCGTGGGCGCCGAATGGCGGGGTAGTGTCGTACTTGGCGATGACCTCCAGAACCAACTTCTTCTCGAACTCGAACTCCTCTTGCCGTAGCGAGGGCCGCAGGACGTCGCAGAGCAATTCCAAGGCGCGATCCTGATCATCCGGCAGAAACACGGCATAATAGACCGTCTGTTCTTCGCTCGTGTAGGCGTAATTATACATTCCGGTCATGTCGCGCTGGAAGTCCCCCGCCGTACGCGTGGGGGTCCTCTGCAACGAACAGAACATGATAAGATGACTTGCACCGTGCAACTCCGCGCTTTCGTCGCGCGGGCCGGCCTTCACAAAGAAACCAATGGCACCCGTCCAGGCAAGGGCGTTGCATTCGGCCACGATCTCCAGCCCGTTTTCCAGGGTCGCTTTACGGAATTCCAAGGTTCGTCTCCAATGGTTGCCGGCCCAAGGTGACGACGCGAAAGTCACGTGGCGGGTTCGTGGCCAAGTACGCGTTGACTCGATCGCACGTCAGGTCGTCTACCGCGTCCCGGAAGTCATGCCGTCCACAGACCCGTCCCAGGTGATACCAGTCCGCGGCGAGCGAAGAACTTCGTCCCGGGCTGGACTCGAGTTGACGGACAGATGAGAATTTTAGCCCTGCCTTCACGGCCTCCAGTTCGTTCGTCTCAATCCCGTGAGCTAGGCGATGGATTTCTCCTAGGAGCACGGCTAGCGCCTCCTGGGCGCGATTCGACTCGGCCGCCGCGTAGCAGGTGACGCAGCCCCTATCCCGCAGAGTGTGCACGGTGGCATAGGAGGCCCAATCGCATAGCTCGCGTTTCGTCCATAGTTCAGTGAACAGCCGGGACCGCAGCCCGTCACCCAGGGCTCCGACCGCGGCGCGCGATTCGGGGTATCGCTTGTCCGAGTACGGCACGGCGGGATTGCTGATGGCAATGTACGTCCAACTCGAATCGTGCGTGAGGTGTCGATATCGGTCTGCGCTGGGCACCTCCAGCAAAGGGGCCGCCGCCTTCGGTTGCCAATCTGTGAACAGCGTCTCCACGTGCTCCGTGACGCGCGGCCAATCAATCTTTCCGACGACACTCAGAATCGCGCCGCCCGGACGATAGAAATCCTCAAAATGGTGCAACAAGTCCGCCAATTGGACGGTGTGAATCGACTCCGCCGACCCGGACGCGTTACGGCCGTACGGTTCCCCGTACTGCAGCCGTTTCACCTCCTGAATCGCTCTCTGCCCCAAGTCATCCTCGATCTCGCGAATCTCCTGGAGGCAGACCGCTCGTCCGTCCTCCAGTTGATCGGACGGCAACTGAGGCCGTCGCACAACATCGGCGTAGATCGACAACACCTCTAGCAGACTCTCGGCCGGCATCGCCCCGCCGAAATGGACATGGGCATTGGTGACTGATGTACTCGCGTCGGCACCGAGCAACTCGAGGTCTGTGACGAACTCGCGGGAATTCCGGCGGCCAGCCCCGCGTTGTACCATCTCGGCGAGAAAGTTGGACAGCCCCAGTTGGTCCGCAGGGTCGTGGCAGGCGCCGGCGGGAACCAACAGTGAGAAAGCCGCCGACTCAAACCATTCGATCGGCTCGGCCAGCAGCACGAGACCATTGTCGAATTCATGAATGTGAATATCTTCGGGCATGGCAGTCTGTTGAATTAGGCCGCGGAGCGATGGCACACCAGTTATTATCGCGAGTCGCACGCAGATTCTAGTTCCCCAGTCGTGAAGAGCGGGCCATATCGGCGCGTATCCAAGACGAATTGGCAATCGTCTTGGGGATCATCGTCTCGGCCTGTATGGTCGGCGGCTTTCCCGCGGCATCGATCGTTTTGCCGCGAACCTGGTGCTGGCTGGGTAAGCACCTGGCTCGCACCGCGGGATCCAGCTGCATCTGTCTGGTCAGCCTGTTGGCGGCACAGGGGCGCATCACGGCGGGGTTGATCAGAGAGTCGGGCGAACAACTGGTCGGTGACGTGCGTCACTTCGTCGACGGCTGGGCCCCGTTCGTCCGACATCAAGACGAAGGCGAGATGCCGGCGGACGAAACCACCACCCCGTCCTGACCAGGGCGGGGTTTCCTGAGCGCCAAGGGCGACGTCCTTCACCCGACGCGCCGCAGCCTCCTCGCCGCCAAGCGGAGTTTGACCTTGGCGGCGAGCTGCGCGGCGCGTGCAACGTCGCCCGACGGCCCGACGGTCGCCGATTCCAGCAACCGCAGTACGATTCTACACATCGGCGGTCCCTGGTTGCCACTGTTCCAACCACTTGGCCTTCACCGACTCTTGGTAAGCGATCAGGATGCGGTGATACGAGAGGAGTTGCTCAAACGCGTCTCGAAGCGTCTTCAACGGGACCACCTCCGGGTCGTCACGATAGTCCACGACGACCTTCTTGTCCTGCTTCGCGTGTTCATCAGCCACTACGACCTCTTGAAGCCCCGCTTCGCGTGCCGCTTGAAGCTTCGCGCGGAGTTCGCGGACCGGCCCCAGACGCACGTCTGCTCCGGGCTCGCCTGCCAAGGTCGCCGTCACCGTTCCCAGCGGATCGAGCTGGAGATGCTCGTCTCGTTCGTCTCCGGGCAGGGCACCCCAGGCCGCCCAGATCGCACAGCAGGCGGCGACCTCCACCGATCGATCAAAAAGATAAGGCGTCGCAAAGTTTTCGACCTTGTTCTCGTCTCTCTCCGGTGGGCAAAACTTCGTGATTCCCCAGCGGCCGCGACATTTCTGCGATAGCCCCGCATAACGCCAGGCATTCCCCATCGCGGCGAGGAAACTGCCGTTGCCCTCGGGCCCCAACGCGGTCAGCCCCAGCTTCAGCGGATCAGGCCGAAATCCCTGCCCGCCGTCGAGGATCAAATCGACCGTCAAGCGCGCCACTTGGCCGCTGTCGTCCTGTCTGTACAGAAGAATCGGCAGACTGGCGGTTCTCACCTTTGGACGCAAGTCCTTGGAGGAGTATGTGTACTCCGGAACCAGAGCATCCAGGATGTCCCACACAACCCAAAAGCCTGTGGATTGAAGGCATCCTAGTTCTTGGCAATAGCGTCTCAAGACGCCGTAGTCCGCAACGTGGTACGCCGGCAGACTTGTACCTGGCAGCCCCGGCCAAGCAGCATCAAACTCCTGGGCTGCTTTCTTGAGCCGGTCCCAGTCCACATCCCCACCCGCATCGCATGCCGCCAGAGCGGCCCCCGTCAGACCGTGCAGCAGGTGATTTCCCTGGTCCCACACGTCCTGGTCACGGTCGCTTACGCCGTAGATTTGGCAGACGATGTCCTTCTCAACCGTGAGCAACGCTTCACATGTTTTCTTGAACGCCTCACCGGCCCCCGTCGTCAATGCCTCGCGGGCGGCCGACAACAACAGACAATCCTCTCCGAAGAAGCGACGCTTGCCTACGGTCGGATCGTAGACTCCCGCGCTGACGACATGGCAAAGATCCGCGAGTTTGGTCATCGGCACACTCCCAGGCTGTCAGATGGCGGCTACCGCTTCAGCAGATTCCTCAAGCATTCGATCTTGGTTTTGAGCTTCATGTCACTGGCGACGGACGGCTGTGCGAGCAATTGCTCGACCTCAGCCAGTTGGAAATAGGCCAGTGTCTTCGGTTGGGCCGGGTGTAGATAATAGTGGATCTCCAACGGGTCGCGTTCGGCTCCCAGGATCTCGTCGCACCTGACGCTGGCCGAGCAGAACACGGTGCCATGTGCGGTCTCATATTCGGGCAGGCATACCAAGCGCGTCCCCAGGAGTTGTTTTCGCGACGCGCCATGCGCTAGGATGCGGGCCACTCCGAACGGAACCCTTTCAGCGGGCTGGCGGATTTCGAGTACGTGGCCGATCGGTTCAATCCTGGTGAGGTCGGGCACGTCCTCCAACGGGGGGACCGTTTGCCCGGTTTTCGTGGACCGGGCTTCCGTCGACGGCCGGGCCGGCGGCGCACTCGACCCGGACAGCGCTCCGCTGGGAGCTGCCTGCCGCGCCGACGGTGCGTGGCGAGGTGCCCGTGCGACGACCGCCGTAGTCGCCTCCGGTCCTCCTTCTCGATAAGCCGTCAGCAGATCGGTAATCCAAGCGACCTCCGCGCGGTGCTCTTGGAGAGCCGCGACTGCGAGCCTGCGCAACCCCACGGGCAGTGACGCGTCGTGCTGCGCTTCGTCTAAGGCCTCCCAACCCCAAGGATCGGCCAACTGTTCGAGCAGCTGCACATCCTCCTCCCCGCGCACCTCGAGCACGTACTTCAAGCGGTGCTGGCCGGGCGTTAAATCGGCCACGCGGAACTGCCCGCGGTGATCGGTACGGCCACACCACGAGAACCCCCCCGCTGCGGTCTTTGGTTCCAGCCCCCAGGCCAGGTTTCGGGCGGCTGGCCGCAGATGGGGCCCCAACGACAGTGTGACCAGGTGCTCCAGCCGTTGATCCGGGCGCTGCCGCGTGGTCACCATCCAGAAGCCTTCTTCCAGTTCGTGGTATGCGGAGCGGCCCTGAGTCAGACGCAGGTCACTCAGCGATTGGAGTAGCTCTGTAGGGTATTCAAGGGTTGAGTTTGTCATGATCGGAATCCTCACCGTTATCGTTCCAGTAGTCTAAAGCGTCTCCGCCAAAGATCCGTCTTTGGGTCCAAACTCCGGTAATGCCGCTCTTTCGCCGTCCGTTGCAGCGAGGGCAGGATTCGTCCAGGTTGGATGGGTCTTTCGCCACCCAGTAGTTGCCACATCGACCGCAATTGAAAGCACACGACCGAAAACGGGTCTCCTTGGGGAAGAGCCTGACATCGAGCAGATTTGACGGGAGCGGTCGTTTGTCGGCGGCCTGACAAATGGGACACACGCGATAGACGTCGTCGTTAACCCAACCGTTGCGATAATGCTTCGGGGCTGGGGCGTGCGCCGGAAAGGCCGCCGCCAAGAGACACCGATTGAGCCACGTCCACCATGGCGAATCCTCAGCCGCTGATGCGCCCCGGATTTTTTGAGACGGGAAGTGCCAGATTGTGTGAGATGGCCGGGGCAAACAATATCCCGCAGTCGATCAACGGGGATGGAGTGGG
>JAPLNJ010000259.1 GCA_026692885.1 Planctomycetota bacterium
GATCCGGCCCTCGTCATCGCGCTGTAACTGCGGAACGTCGTTGGTAAAGAGAGATCCACCGGTCGACCGTTGCGTGAATTGCCGGAAGTAGCCAGTCCGGGCATCCAGCGAGTGGACGCCGTCGCCGTGGGTCGCCACATAGACTCTGTTCTCCCGCGGCTCGTGGATCATCGTGGCCGCCGGACTTGCCTGGTAATCGGCTCCAAGTCGATAGTCCGAAACACGCCGCAACGGCGAGCGGATCAGGAAGACCAGCGTGATCACGGCGAGAAACGCGGCGGCCAGCGAGCACGCCACCAACATTTTGGGAAACGCCCGCGGCGAAACGCCTTGGGGTGGCGTCGGGCCGTTGCGATCGCGGTCGCCGCCTTTGACCTCCTCGTCATCGGGCGCGGGACATTCAATGGACAGGAGCCGGCACGTCTTGTGAAAATGACGAACGCGTTCCCGGCTGCCGAGCCGTCCGCCGTCCGCGGTCTCGGTCTTGCGATCGTGATTAGACGGCGTACCCATTTCCCGACTCCCTTACCGTTTCATGGACGGCAGCTTAGGCCGGCGGCCAGGCGAGGCTGTCTTGACACTGGGGGCCACCACCGACACGTCCTTGGACATGGCCGACGTGACCTCGACAGGATTGGCACGCAGCAGCTCGCGGTATTCCTCGATGGTCGTGATCTGGTGGAGCAGCGTCCGGGCGTACTCCAGCGTCCACATCGCACTGTGGCCGGCGAGAAAATAGTGACCAATCGCGTCATATCGCAGCATGTCACTCAGTTCTTCCTGACTCGCCAATTCCCGGGCCAACGCAGTTTCGGCGTCGGCCAGGACTTGCCATTCATACTGCGTCAACTGGCCATACTCGGTGAGCCGCTCGACCAATTGTGAGTAATCCCTACGTTCGAGCCGCCAATCGGTCAGCATGCTGCGAAACACCTGCCGCGCCTCGTGCGAGGGGCCCTCCGCGGGCAATTGTTCCAGGTGGTCGCCGAGCTGCAGGATGAGATCGACTTTCTGCCGGTCCACCCCCCGCCCCGCATAGTCCCGCCGCAAGGCATATAACATCAACAGCATGACGGCGGCGGTCAGACGGGTCGGCTGGTTCAAGAAGACTGCCAAGCTCGCCGCGTCACGCGCAAATTCGCCCGTCGATTTCACCCCCAGAAAGGCCTCCAGCAGGCGACTGGCCCACTGCAGGTCCCCCAGGCGGGCGAGATCCCTGTCGGACAGGTGGCTCGCGGACGGAGCGTCGGTGTCGGCCACATCTGCGGCTTCGGCAACCTCTTCCTTCCGGGACATGGCACGAAACAGATCTGCGTCGGAATCCGGGACGCGAGACGCCGCGGTCGTTCCTGCCGGGACGGATTCGTGCGTGCGGATCTCCCCGGCGGCAGGAGCGGACTCAGGACCCGCTGAGGCGGCCGCGGAAATCTCCTCCGTCTGGGACGTGGCACCAAACAGATCTGCGTCGGAGTCCGGGACGCGATGCACGGCGAGCGTCTTTTCCGGGGCGTACTCGCCCGCAGAGACACCTGGGACCCCAGGGGAGGATTCGTGAACCACCGGGGTGGTGCGCATCTTGCCTGTGCTTTCCACGGGATCCCGGTCACCGGAGGGGGCCGGCCCGGATTCCTCGGTGTCGACCCCCATGAATCCTGTGGAAAAGTCGGGTTCCTGCGGGGCAGCGTCCGCCGGGGTGTCGACGGTCTGGAATTCCAGGCCGGCCGAGGCGGGCTCCAGCTCGCCTTCCGCCGACCACGGGCCATCGCCGATGGCCCCCACCGCCGCGCCGTCTGGCTGGCCCGGCGCCGGCTCGGCCCCGGCTGCCTCCTGGGAGGAGCCTTCGGCGTCCGCGGGTTGGGCGGGCCTGGTCGGCGCCAAGTCCTGCTGCGAAAGCCCGGCTGCCAGAAGTCTGTCAGGGAACCACAGGAAATCGTATTGACGGCGGTGTCGCCAAATGCCGTAGACCCGCCAGGCGACCTGGAACAAGCCGCCCTCCTTCGCCTGCCACGGCGTACGGAAGGTCAAGTACTCGGCAAGCGCCTCGCGGTGCTGCACGTTCTTCCGGCCCCACAGCGCCGCCTGGCGAGCCGCCTCCTGCCGTTTGATCGCATCCCACTGCAGGTAGTCCTCGAAGTCGTGGCCGGCCCAGCATTGCAGCATCAACCGCCGCGCCGCTTGCAGTTCTTCTTCCAGGAGGCCGCGCATTTCCGGTTCATCCAGCTCCAGACGCGGACGGCGGTCTCGGCTTGCATCGTTCAGACACGGCGGCCGTAACCAATACGACGGCAGCCGGCAAAATAGCTGGATGCGTGCCTCCACCAGTGGGAAGATGACCTGCCAGCACCGCTTCCGCCAGGCCGGCAAATGGTCGTCGGCGAACGCCCCAGTGCGGCGTTGGACCGCCGTCCGGGAGAGGGGCAAGCCGCGGACGGCGCGCGCCAAATCCAGCCAGTAGATGCCACGCGGATCCGCGCGGAAGTAGTCCCGCACCAGCCAGTTGGTCCAGGCGGTCCGGGGCCGCCACCGAGCCGTCCAGCCCACCAGTTTCCGCCCCGCCACTCGCCCCGGCAGTCGCCACAGCACCCAACGCAGAAAGAGGTAGGCAGCGACCGCCACCAGGACCCACGCCAACCGCGGCGTTTCTTGAAAGGCGTTGTACCGCACCAGGCAGATCGAGCCCGCCAGAAGGCACAGCCAACGGATGACCCGCGCGCTTACCCGGTGCGCTGGCAGGCCCAGCAGAGCCAAAAAACAGACCGTGATCGAGCCGCCTTCGTGGGCATAGACGACCTCCTGGAGCAACCACAGGAAGAACCGATCGTGAAGCTCGATGAGGTTCATGTTTCGTCCCCGCCCTGGGCCGCCTGCGGCAGGAGCCAGCGTTCCTCCTCCGCCTGCAGCCAGTCGTGGAGGTGTGCGATTTGCCGGTCCAGCTGCTCGCGCAGTGCTGCGGTCTCCGCGGACCACTCGTTCGCGGCAGTCAGTGCGGCCTGATACTTCTTGTCCGTGGCCTCACGGGCCGCGAGTATCGATTCCCGGACTTCTAAATCGTGAGCCATGGCGGCCGAGATTTCCCGGATCTTGGCCAGCTGGCTGTTGGCCCTTTGCCGCGCCCGTTCCAGCAGCCGCTCCAGCTCGGGGTTCTCTCGTTGCACAAAATCCCGCGCAGCCACGCGCACATCATCCAAAGACTGCCCCCATTCCAGCAAGTGGTTGGTCGAGTCGCCGATCTTCTGGGCTCGCTCAGTCACCGCTTCCAAGCGGGCGCGAATCTGTGTCTCCAGTTCCGCCAGGCCCAGGGGTGGGGGGCCGGCAGAGGACGATGCGTTCGGCGTTTGTTCCGAGTCGGTCGGCCCTGCTGGTTCGGCTGGCTCTGGTGGTTCGGCCGGCTCCGTCGTTGCGGAAGGGTTCGGCGGGGCGTGAGGGGTTCCCTGTTCGTGTTCCGGGGGGACGGTTTCTTCGGCCGGGAGTTGCTCGTCCGTCTTCTGGGCGACGCCGCTGGATTCCAGTTCCGTGGAGGCAGCGCCCCGGAGTTCCGCAGGACCTGCCGCAGCCGACAGCGTTTCCGCCGGCAGGCCGGTGGTGACTTCGTCACCCGGCCGCAGGGTGGCGATACCCGGCGCCTCGGGGGCGATCGGGTCCACCTGCGGTGGCGCGACTGGCGTGCGCTGCTTGGGGGTCCGGCGACGGGCGTTCACGGCGTTGGGCTGCCTTTCCGTCTCCCGCGTAGGCTTTCGGCCTTAGCGAGATGCTGTTGAGCCTGATCCAGTTGCTCGCGGACCCCGGCCGTATTCTGGTCGTCGGTGCCCAGTTCGTCGAGGCGGCTCTGGATTCGGGCGATCTGGCGCGTCTCTTCCTCCTGAACCGTAGCCAGGTGATTCTCCCAGGATTTCTGCTGCGTCTCCCACATCTCCACGGCTTCGCGATACGCCCGGGCGAGATCCAATTGCTCGGTGACTTCCGCCGCGGCCGTGCTGATCTGTTCGCTCCGCGCGGCGTGGAGGTTGAGATAGACTTCGATCTGCTGCAGTTGCCCGGCGAGTTGCAGGGCGCGCTGCTTCAACTCCTCTCGCCGCTGGGCGAATTCCAGCCCCTGCTTGAGCAGCAGCTGCTCCTTGGTGGTCACCTCTTCCTGCTGGTTGTTGATCTCGACCGCTTTTTGCTGGTACTCGGCCAGCAGCGGCACAAGCTCGGCGTACCGGCGTTTGACCTTGGCCTCCAGCGCTTGAATCTGGTCGATCTCCGCTTGCATCTGGTTGGCCTTCTTTTCCATCTCTTTCGTCCGGGCAAACCGTTCTTGATACTGTTGGTGAAGCGTGCGGATCTCGCGGAAGACCCGCATGGCGCGGGCGTGCAGTTGTTCCAACTGCTCGTGGAGTTCCCGATCACCGGCAATGGCCGGCTCGCTTTCAGCCAACTGGCCGACGAACAGCTCGCGGTGTTTCTCGGCCGTCGCCGTCAGATCACGTCCACACACGGCCAGGGCCTGCAGTTGCTGCCTTCCGACTTGCCGTTGTTCACGCAACTCGCGAAGCGCTGCCAGTTGCGGATCGGCCAGGGACTGCTGGAGGGCCAGCACGGCGTTGACGAACTCGAACCATTCGCCCGGCAGTGTCAGCACCAGCTGACGGATCTCCGTGATGCGCGGTTCGATGCGAGCCACCAACAGTTCCGCGGCCTGGAGATCCTCCTCCAATTCGTGATAGCTGGTTTCGAGCTTGGCCGTCCGCCCGCTGACGTATTCCCAGAGTTCGCGGGTCAGCAGGTCCAGTTGATCCTCGACGTGCTGCCGGGCTTCGCGGAGTCCTTCCGCCAGTTGGTTGCGGCTGGCTTGCCCAACTTCCCGTGCGCTGCGGCGTTGGAAGAGGTTGAGCAGCCGGAACTGCGACAGCAAGGGGGTCGACTGGCTGACCCGGGTTTCCTCGATTTCGCCTTCGCGGCCGGTTTCCCACAGGATGGCGGCGCATTCGGCGGCATCCGCGCCGCGGCCGCCCGTCTTCTCGCTGTGGTCAAGGATGCGTTGCAGCAGGGGCAGGGCATCGTTGTCATCGATCTGCGGCGCCAATTCGGCGTGCAAAGGCAGGAACAGATTCACGCCGCAACCGCGCCAGGCGGCTGGCTGGTAGTACACCCGATCCGCCAATTGCAGCGAGAAGCCCAGTTGCCGCTGGGTGCGGTTGGCGATCACCACATGGTACGGCGGTCCGTGGAGCGGCCGGCAAAAGGCGTAGCCGTAATGGCTCAGGGTGCCGATCCGCTGCTGCAGGAGACGCGCCAACCGCGGGTTGAGATAGTCCTCGTCCGGCTGCTCGAACCGGTAGGCGAAATAGACCTCCTCCAGTTGCCCCGCTGCGAGATTGGCCCGCAGTCGCTCCATGTCCAACAGGATGCGACGCTGCTTGTCGATTTGCTTATCGACTTGCCAGAGACGGGTGGTGGCCGTCTTAGGCCTGGTGACGAGCGCCAGTTCGATCGGAACCGAGGGCGGGGAGACGTCCTCCTGCAACTGGACCAGTGGCGTTTCGGTCAGTGTCACCTGCACATCGACAAACTCGAACGCGCGACGGAAGAAGTTCACTTCCCCAGCGGCGAACGCGAGCCATTCCGTCCCCTTCGACTTGCCATCTTCCTTGGGACGCAGCAGCACCAGTTCACGATCGAGATCGCACAGTTGCTCCAGGCCGGGCACGGGAAAGCGGTAGCCCCAACGGGTGTAGAACCGCGATTCACGCCGGTCGGTGCGAACCGGCGCATAAAGTTCCAGGTGGCCTTCGTACCCTTCGCAGAAGGCCAGGAAGGCCGCGGGCCGCTGGAGGGAGTGGATGCGCACGATGTGGCTGGGCAGGGCCTGGCCGGCGTGCCGCAAGAAGGCCACTTCCACACCATCGGAGCCAAGGTTCCAGACGTACTCCAGGAAGCGGCTCAAGTTGGCGGTCTTGGCGTTCCACAACGCCACCAGCAGATGGCCGGAGCGAGCGGTGGGCGCGGGCAGGCTTTGCAGGCGGATGGCCCGCAACAACTGCGACACCGTCAACACGTGAAACGCCGCACGATCCAACGACTGCGCCGGCTGGGAGGTGCCTCCGTTGGCCAACGCCACGTGTCTGGCCTGCTGCGCCCGTTCGGCATCGCAGCGCAGCAGGACCTGTAAGTCACGCGGGCCCGACCGCGGGATAAAGACGTGACTCAGGTGCTGCTGGTACAGTTCCGTGTCTCGCCCCAAATCCGCCGTGTCCCGACAGGTCAGCAGGAAGCTGATGTAGGCAGCCGTGGACGAAAACGTCAGCAACTGCCGATCTTCTTTCGTGGTTGCCACCGTGCTCATGATAAGTCACTCAAAGCTGTGTCATCGAGGCGTGCCACGCGATCCGCGGCCTTGAGCAGTACGGTCTCGACGATCTTGGCCCGCAAACGCTCCTCATTCATCAGCCCCAGATCACCGCGGCGCGCGGCGTCGACCGCATCCCGGGGATGCCGCGGCCGGGCCACACCCAGGGTGGGTTGGTGGACGTCGCAGCACACGGCGAACAACGAATCCCGCGCCCCTTCCCACGTCTGTAAGCCCGGGTCCGTGTCGGGAATGGCGTGCCGCATGGAATGTCCCGATGTGAAAAAAAACATGTGTCGGCAGTGGTACACGCGAGTCTGACTCCGCCGGACCAGGTATTGGCAAGGGTCCCGATCCAAGGCCAGGCCTTCCTTGTCCGCCGTCTGGGAGACCCGGTGCACAAACATGTACGGCACCCGTTCCGCAAAGGCGGCGGCAAACGTGTACCGTTGTCTGGCGGTGGCCGGCGACAGGGCCTCAAACAAGTCGAACTCCGTGCGGTAGGTGTGCCGGGCCTGGGACGACCACAAGAACACTGCGCAATCCGCGTGGACATCTTCGCGGGGCAAGTGCTGCGCTAAGTCCATCAGCAGCAGCGAGGCCAGCGTGCGGGCACGGATGTAGGGCGTCATCCCCTTCCCGAAGCTGGGATGGACGTCGGTCGGCGGTGCCAGCATCCGCTCGTTGACGTCCACCACGAAACAGAACAGCAGCCGCACTTCCCGCTCGATGCACTCCACGTCTTCCCGCACGAAGTGCAAGGCGCCTTCGTTCAACAGCCGTTGATACATCAGCGGTGGGTGTTTCACCAGCGATAGTTCCATCGGCAGGATCTCCGCCAGGCTGCCGCTGAACCGCCGGCGATTGACGTCGATGTACCCCCCCACCTGCCCATCCACCTCGTAGGAGTCGGTCGGCAGGATGCGATCGACGCGCGGGGGGCGCGGTTCTTGCTCTTCCACGTCCTCCAGTTCGCCCCGGCCAAGTAACTCATGCAGGAAGCGATAATCGAGGCGGCCCGCCTGGGCCGGCGTACGGGCCGTCAACTCGACCAGCAACAGCTGTTCCGGCGAGATGAAGGTGTGCAGCAGGTGCGTCCGGTAGTAATCCGTGATGCTGCTCAGCAGATCGTAGATCGTACCGAATTCGTTCCTGCCTTCGAATCGGCCGGGGTCGCCGAACAGCATGGTGCCCTGGTGGGTTTTGCCGCGGGACTGCAGCACCACGTCCCGGATGCCATCGGCCGCCGGCCGCGCCGCCAGCAAGCGGAGATCGCGCGAGTCAAACGCAAAGGTGTTGCGGAAGTGACTCAGTTCCGCCAACAGGAACCGCAGGAACAACTGGGTGGCCTGGTCTCGCTGCGTTTGCTGCGGCGTCCGGGACAGACGATCGGCGATGGTGGCAAAGTGCGGTTGCCGCCGCAGACCTGCCAACATTTGGTGATAGCGGAACGCAAGCTGTTTGATGTCGTCCCGCACGTTCTCTTTCCAGCGGCTCCGCAGGGCCGTGGCGGGGCGTTGCAGCAGTGTGCCCAGGTCCAGCACAAACGACAGCGGCACGGCCCAGCCGGCGCGGATCAAAGGCATGTACCACTCGTTCACGCAGATCCGGAACCGCTCGCCAGACAGCTGCCCCACAGGGACCGCGCAGAAATACAGGGACTGGAACGTAAACAGTCGGAGGTCGACTTTGGCCAGATCCTGAACCGTCACCGGTTAATCCCCCGCTTCATATTGTTCACCAGCCGCTCCAATTCGCCGGTGCCCGCATCGTCCCAGGCGACGAGCTTGAACACGTCCAGCTCGGCCGAGGTCAGCTCCGACTGATTGTTTAGCAAGGCTTGGGCGCGGCAGTAGCCCAGCAGCAAAGACAAGGTGCGATCCGAGATGCTGAAGTCGGTACGCAAGGAACGAAAGAAACGCAGAAACTCCTGCTCGAAATCGAATTGCCCGCGGCCACGCTCGCCAGGACTGCGGCCGCCGAAGCGCACCCGAATCACGTGCCGTAAGAGCCGCAGGTCGTTCGTACACGCGCACGACCGGAGGCTGAGTTGCTGGGCCGAGAACTGCCGATCGTAGGCCTGCTGCCAGGCGCAATTGAGCAATTCGCCCACGTGTTCATCGGCCACCGAGGGGCAGTCCAGCCGAAGTGGGAAGCGGTCGTACAGGGCCTGCAGGTTCTCGTCCACGGGGGCCTCGTTGGACGCGGCAAAGACCATCATCAGCGGCACCCGCTCCGCCCGGCCGCCGTTGTAGAACAGCCGCTCGTTCAGCAACGTCAACAAAGTGTTCAAAATTGCCGAACTGGCCTTGAAGATCTCGTCCAAGAACGAGATCTGGGCCTGGGGCAGGTAGCCAGCCGTAACCCGGCGATAGGTCTGCCGATCGATCAAGTCCTGCACGTGAATCGGCCCGAAGATCTCCTCCGGGGTGGTGTATCGGGTCAGCAGGTACTCGAAGTAACGCCGGCCGCTCCCCAAACCGTCGCTCCCAGCAGAGTCCTCTTGGTGATGAGCTGTCAACCCCAGACCTTCACAGAAGGCGCGAATCAAGTTGGACTTGGCCGTGCCCGGCGGACCTATCAGAACCGTAGGGACCTGGGCGATGGCCGCAGCGCAGAGCGCATCCACCACAGCGTCCTTGCGGGCGAATCGGCCCTTCAGCGAGGTCCGCAATTCCCGGATGCGTTCCAGCGGATCGCGGTAGGCTCCGCAGCTGATCAGCTTGTCCACCTCCTCGGGCGTCATGCTGTTCAGCCGCAGTTCCCATTCCGGCGTGTCAAACCGCCGGAGGTCGCGAAGATCGCGATACTCCTCGGTCTGCGAGGGCTTCGCCGGGGCCGCCTCAGCCGCCGGGGCGCCTCGCGCCGACTCCGCCGACGTCTCCTCACCGATCCAAGTCACGCGTTCCGCCAGCGACGTCGGAAACGATTGCGCCACCACGAACAGCGCAATCGTCGACGGCTTGTTCACCAGCTTCATGCTCAGTTGTTTAAGCGTCCGGCGGAGCCGGGCTTCGCCCTGGGTCCAATCCACATTGCGGCAATCCAGCACAAAGACTGCCTCCCCGCGGTAGGTCAGGACAAACTCCAGTGCCTCCACCAAGTCGATGGTCGTCGGCAGGTCCTCCGGGTAGCCGACCGGCGGGACGAAACCGTCCTCGGTGTCCCACGTCAGAACGGGGCGCGGCTCCGGGGCACCCGCCGGATCGGACGCCTGGAAGGCGGCCATGTAGGAGCGGAAGTCGTCCTCCTGAACCGCGATCGCGCCGAGACCTTGGCGGAGGAGTTCCAGAACTTGGTCTTGATGCTTGCTCATGCGAAATCCCTCACCTTGGTTAACCCGCGGCGCACTGCCAATCCGCCCCCCTTAGGGACCGGTCTGGCGGACCATCCTGGCCGGCTGGCGGATCCGGCCCCTAGGCTTGCGGCCCGGTTGTCCTAACTGTTGATTCCGGGCGCCGAGGTACGCAGGGCCTCTGGGCCGGGGCCGCGAGGGCCTCGCACGCTCGGTACTGGTCGATGCTTCGCAGCAGCTGGCGGGTTTCCGCCAGCCGGCTGCAGTCCTCCGGAAATTCGGCAAAACGTTCCAGCGGCTGGGCTACGGCCCTCAGGGCCGCACTCAACGTGGGGGCCAGTTGGGGGTGTTTATAAAGTTGCCCCAACAGCTGGTCGTCCAGCCCGAACAGCTCCCACCACAGATTCGCGATCAGCAGGCTCGCTTTGACTTGCGCGTCCGCTCCGTCCAGGGCCAGCAGCGCGGCCAGAAAACGCAACGCCGCGGCTTGGCTCAACCTGGTGCCGTCGGTGGCCAAACACCGCGCCAGTTCGCCGGCCACCAGCGTCCGCAACGACTCCGTTCCCGGATCGGTCACGAACCCGCGCAGGCCCGGCCAGACCCGGTAATGTCCCTCCTGCAGAACCCACGCCGGCGTGCCTCCGGCCCCCAGCAGCTTGTACAGCAGGCTGACCGCAAAGAACCGCGGCGCTGCGAACTGCACCAATTCCTGGACGCTGGATGCTCCGGCGGCCGATGCCTCGCGCGGCGGCGGCGACTCGGTAGGGAGCCGTGGCTCCCCCAGGCAGACCGTGCGGGCTGCCAAATCCAGAAACCAGAAGTCACCCGGGCGTAACGGACCGTCGAAGTCCAGGAGCCAGCTCAAGGGCCAGGCGATGGCCTGCAGTACGGACTCCTCCAGAGGCCGTGGATTACGGGTCCGAAAATGGTCCAACGCAGCGGCGTAGTTGGTTAGGGCCAGGGCCGCCAGAACGGCGACGGCGGACACGTCAAAACGATCCCGCGGGGTGAGCAGCGTGCGGTAAGTCGCCGCCTCGAACGCGATGTCACTGAGTTGCCGCAGCAAGCCGGCATCCGCACCGAGCAAGGCGACGACCAGCGCCTGCCGACGAGGCCGCACTCGCTGCTGGAACTCCGGATCCGGGACAGCCACCAGTTGGTCCGTCGCCAGCACCAGCTCTTGCAGGTCCAACCTTGGCCCGGCAACGCGTTGCAGCGGCAGAGTCGGTGTCTCGACCAACGTTGCCGCGTCGGACACTGCGGGGGGCTGCCAGTCCTGGATCGCCTGCTGCCAGTGGCCGACCGTCGTGCCCAGACGGCTCTGGAAAGCGCGAGTCGATTTGATGAGGGCAGAGGCTGGCATGGGATTACGCACTCGGTTCCGGCGTGGGGCGCGCCTCCAGAAGCTGTCGCAGCGTGCCCAGCGCCTGCGACGCCCGGGGCTCCCCGGGCTGCAACATCAGCACCATGTTCCAACAATCCCGGGCCAAGTCAAGGGTTCCGCGCCGCGCGAAGACCAGGCCCAGCAGCAACCAGGCCTCGCGGTCTCCGGGACGGGCACTCAGCACCAGCCCCAAGCGTTGCATGGCCGTCACCCAATCACCGGTCTGGGCGGCCTTCAAGGCTTGATTGAAGTGCACGTCCGGCAGTTGGTGCAGCAGCGCGATGAGGAGGACGTTGCCTTCACAGCGGGGGCAGTGCTCTTCGAAGTCCTGCACGCGATGACTACAGTAAGGACAAGCATACATGGCTGGGGGTCCTGGTAAAGTTAGGCCATCGCCTCAGGGGCCTGCTGAAAACGTTCCGCGCGTCCGCATTCTTATTAAGGACTGGGCGGCACGTGGTTGGTGAAGCCGACGGCCTACAGATCTCGCAACACGCCGCCACCGGTAGAATCCGCCGCGACCCCCGCGATTTGCTTGGCAGGCTCAACATGTTGCA
>JAPLNJ010000260.1 GCA_026692885.1 Planctomycetota bacterium
TTTCCCGCCGATGCCTGGTTATGGGCCTACGCCAAAATTTCCTGCGCCGCCTCGAAGTTCTTTCGGGCGTGTTTTTCCAGCAGGCCCTCGTCCGTCTCGGCAAACGCGTCCACCCAAGCGTCTCGAGCTTGACGCATTTCAGAGGCTGCATCAACGGCTTTCCCGGCATCCAGAGCCGCCTGTTGGACGATCTCCACCCGTTTCCGCCGATGGTCTCGCTCGGCCTGCCTCGCGGCCTGCAGGACTCTCGCCGCTGCTTGCGACTCGTAAACGTAGGATGCTCCCATGCCGATCGTGAACGCCAGACCTGCCAGCACCAACAGGGGTGTCACGACGCGCAGGAAGTTGTGCAGAATAAGATTCTCTGCGCCCACCAATCGGCCCAAACCGCGATCCGCAAACTGTACCAGCCTTACCATCGCTCCCGAGAGCCTGCGGACGAGGGTGACGACACGGCGTGTGAGAACCTCCGCCAGCCCGACCATTGGTACGATTTCCGCCTCCACCACCTCCACGGTTGGCACGATCACGGCGGGCACGACGATCTCGGGCAACACTTCACTAGCGGGAAACGTGCCGCTGCCGGTCTGGCGAGTCCGGCCGTCCAGCATCGCGGCCACCTGCTGCTGGTCGGCGGGCAGCAATGGCCGGACGCGACCATGCTGGACGATCTCGTCCAGCAGCGGAACACAGTCCAGCGGCGACTGCGCAGCAATCAGCAGCCGCCCGACCAGCCCGCGCTCCTCCTCGCCTCCCAAGGCCCACAACGTACGGAAGACTTCCGATTCGCCCGGGTTCCGGAAATCCACTTCCCGGAATAGCAGGTTGTCCCCGTTGTCAAACCGCTGCCACAGGTCCTGCGGATTCAGCAGCAAACAGCGGATCGCCGTGTAAATGGCCAAATGGGAAAATCGATCCACCTCAACGCTATAGAGCTTGTCGCGCAGCCGCTGCGGGTGTTGGTACGCCGGATGGCCTAACTCCCCCGATCGCGTTGCCGACAAGCTGGGCACATGCATCCCGTCGTAGTCGATCAGCTTGATCGCCAGACGGCCGGCGCGCGAGCCCGGCACCAGCAGGACATTCCCGTGCTGCAGGTCCGCGTGTGCGATCCGCGCCTGCCGCAGTCGCACCGCCAGTTTCACCCACAGTCCCAGCAGCACGCTCAGCGTCTTGGGCTGGTTGAGGGAGCCGCTGACAAACTGGTTCAAGCTCCGGCCTTCGATCCAGTGCATTTTCAAGCAAGGATACCACTGGCCGCTAATCCGGATGCCCGGCTCCACAAAGGCGAAATCGACCATGAAGGACAGCCCGGTCCGCTGCAGGTGGGCACTGATCTCACGGTATCGCTCCCGCAGGCCGGGCGCCTCGCGGGTAAAGCATTTGACGGCCCAAGTGTTGCCCGTGGCCGGGCAGTGCACCCGGTAGACATCGGCGAAGCCGCCGGAGTAGGCCATGGGCAGGCCCAAGGCGTTCAGCGCCACCTGTCCCGCACGCAACTCCTCGTCGCTGAGCGAAGCGTGGAGGTTCTGGATCGCTGTTGCGTACTCAGTTGGTTGCGGCCAAGCCATTGTCGCTAGCACCAAACGGTTTTCGGGGTTGTCGGTGTCACGAATGGGGTTTTACGGTTTCGCATAGACGGATCGTCGGCTGGGGTCAGACGTACAGATTTCAGTTTTCGCGGTCGTGTGCCCAAGCCCATAAAAAGCCTTCTGCCCGCGAAAACTGAAATCTGTACGTCTGACCCCTTGTCTCGCGCCCTGTCCCTGCTGAACCGTTAAGTCTCATTCCTTACTCGCAAGGGCGAAAATAACGTTTGTCGCTAGCGCCTAAGGTTGTTGGATGCGTGCCTGTCGTAGGTCAGCCTTTCCAGGCTGACGGTCGGTTCGTGTCAGGCTGGAAAGCCTGACCTACTTGGTGTCAGGCTGGAAAGCCTGACCTACTTGGTGTCAGGCTGGAAAGCCTGACCTACTTGGTGGTGGTCCCAGGTCGCGTCAGTGTCGCAAAGGCGTCAGCGTAATCTTGGTGAAGCGATAGACGCTGCTGTGCGTGCCGAGAAAGATCCCGGGACGTGCGTCGCGGGGCAGCCAGCGCTCGTCGATCGGCGAGGACAGCTCGTCGCGGTGATGTACGAGTTGCACGCGATTCTCGTAGGCCACCAGATATCCTTCTCGGCGGACGATGCAGGTGTAGGTGTTGGGTGCTCCACCGGTGAAGCCGAACTCGGACGCCGCGGAATTGGTCTTCCCGCGTTGGCCGTCCTTCTGCTGCGTCTCGGAATCCACTCCAGTCGCTCCCAACGCCACGGGCACCTGTCGCCCCTGCCAGATCAGACCGGCCACCAACGGTCCGACCGTGGCGCACTGGGCCACGATTTCCAGCCGGTACTGTTCTGGCGGCGTGTACGGCAGTCTGACCCGCGCGTATGGTTCGTCGGGCGAGACCAAGGTCCGACCGTCGAATCGCCAGCCGCCGGTCTTCTTCTCCAGATCGGGACGCAGCAGAGCCAGCAGGTCCACCGGGGCCGGTTGCAGGCTGCGAATCAGCCAGAGGCCCGCCAGGCTCGGCAACACGACGGCGATGACAGCGGCCTGGACCAGCACCCGCCGACGAGGAGGCCACTGCAGCCAGGGTCGAAAACGCCAGGCTGGCGGTCGTGCGGGGCTCGTCGCGAGCGGGACTTGGGGTGCGGACTTCGCAAACTCCTCCTGGGCCTGATGCGGCGCAGTCCACGGCACGGTATCGTCCAATTGGCTCTTAGCGCTGGACCCGCCCACATCCTGCGGTGCGGCTGCCTGGCCTGCCGACGCGGCCTGTGCCAGCGGCTGGGTTGGCAGTAGCTCGTGGTGGTCGCCCGGGGCGGGCATCGCTTCGGCGTGATCCAGCAGAGCCGCCAGATCGTGCCCTTGGGCCAAATCCCGCAAGGACTCGGCCAAGTCCGCAGGCCGCTGCACGCGGTCCTGGGGGGCCTTGGCCAACAGCGATAGAACGCATTGCTCCAGGAATTCGGACACGTCAGGACGGGAGTTCCGCAAGGTCGGAACCGGAGCGCTGCGGTGGGCCTCCATCACTTGCTGGTAGTCTTCGAATTGGGGCCGGCTATAGGGCGGACGTCCGAGCAGCAGGCAGTACAGTGTGCAACCCAGACTGTACAGGTCCGAACGGATGTCCGAGGTCTGTTGCCAGTACTGTTCGGGTGCCATGTAGGGAAAGGTGCCGGCGACTCGCCCGTAGGGGATCGCGGGGTCCCGCAAGCTCGCGTAGCCGCACAGCGAGGCGAGACCGAAATCGACGACCTTTACCTGGACCTCACCCAGGTTGGGCGGGCAACGTCCCAGCACGATGTTCTTGGGCTTGATGTCGCGACGCACCAACTTGTGGTGGTGCGCCTGTTCGAGCGCCAGGGCGGCACACCGGACGACCTCGCAGGCGTCGGGCACCGAGAGCGTCCCCACCCGCTTCAGCAACCCATCCAGGTCCAGACCTTCCACGTACTCCATCACGAGATAGTGCTGCCCATCGGCCGTGCCGGCATCGCGCGCCGAGACGATATTGGGATGCGCCAAGTTACCGATGACGCGCATCTCTCGTTCGAAGCGGGTTTCGGCCTCCAGATCGTGGGCCTGAGTCTCACGCATCACCTTCAACGCGACCCGGGTGCCGAGTTTGGTGTGGATGGCCTCGTAAACTTTCCCCATCCCGCCCACGCCCAGCACGCCCAGAATCCGATAGTTGGGAATCTTGGGCCAGGTGTCGGCGTCCGTGGTCTCCGGCGGGACACTCGCCGGAGCTGTGGGTGGCTGCGGGAAGACCGTGGCGAAGACCTCGCGAACCAGATCCTGATGGCCGGGGAACCGCCGCAAATAGCTGTCTTGATCGGGCACGGCGTCCCGGACGAGCCACGCCTCCAGTTCCAGCAACAGGAGTTCTCGCAGCAGCACCGAACGTTCGGGCTCGGAGAGCCCGCCGAGCAGCCCTTCCATGCGGGGCCGACCCTCGACGTACAACTGGTGCTCAAAGTAGTCGCAGAGCTCGTCAATGCGTCTGGCCTGTTCCGGCGACAAATCGCGAAAGTGCAGGACTGCGACCACCAGCAGTGCGTCATCGGTCTTCATGGGACTTCATCGGTAAGCGGCTGTAAATAAATAACCTAGCGAATCGGTCCTGCGGTCAATCGTTGAACTTATCCGGCTGCGCCGGAACCCTAATCTTTCGCCCTAATCTTTCCCCTTAATCTCTCCCCTTAATCTCTCCCTCCATTCCCATGCAGCCGGAGGAAGATTAGGGCGAAAGATTAGGGCGAAAGATTCGGACGCCCTTCATCGAAACCATCCCAGACTCGCCAGCATTACAAATTCCTATTGGATCAAGTTATTCTTGCGAGGCAACCTAGCCGGCTGCGCCGATACTTTTCACGATTGCGAATTCCTCTTGAATCACCGCGTCTCCAGCGAGTCCTACTTCCCGTCCGCGGGAGTTCGCTGATCAGCGTCCGCCGCCCAGCAGATGCAAATCCGTTGGAGCTTGCGCTCGACAGTCCGCGTCGCCAGCGACAGTTCGCCGGCGATCTCCGCATTGTTGTAGCCTTCGAGTCTCCGCAACGCAATCAACGCCAGCGCGGGGTCTTCGTGGCGCAAGACTTCCAGGAGATGCTGCAGTTCATCGAGCAATTCCGCCGCGAACTCCGGCGTCGGCTCAGGGTCGATCACTTCCGCGAGAAAGGCTTCGCCTCGGACCTGGCCGCCACCGCGTTTCAAGGCCGCTTCGTGGCGGATCCAGCTGATGGCCTTCCGCTTCGTGATCACCACCAGCAACCGCCACAGATCCTCACGTCCCTCCAGTTTCACGAAATGGCCCTCTTCCGCCCGCCGACAAAAGCTGTGGAAAGCGCTCAGTGCCACGTCGTCCGCTTCGTCCGCAGCCGCTCGCAAGGTCCCCAGCCGCGCGCGGGCGACCCCGGCCAAGCGGCCAAAGTACCGCGCCCAGAGCTGCGCCACGGCATCCTCGTCGCCTGTCTGCAGGCCCCGCATCCAACGCGTCACCGATCCCGTGTTTTCCATAACCGCGTCGCCTAGGTTTGTCAGGGGGAAATTCGTTGCGTGTCCGCACCACAGCCGGCGCCAGTCGGCAAGGCACACGACGCGCAGTGAGCCGGTTTCCAGGAACGCTCCGCCAAGCGGTATTATACCCTCTCGGCCGGCTCCGCAACCATCCGTCGGGCAGAAGATAACGGGCAGAAGATAAGTTGCCAAACCGGCCCGAGTAGTATAACCTTGGTCCAAATTGGAATGGGGGATGGCGAAGCATGTCGGTCCTGATACCCCGTTTGCGATTGGCTTGTAGGCGGGTGTGGCGTTGAACCCCTCTTCGATGAGGAGCTTGGTCTATGGCTAAACGGTTTCTGCGAGTGGACTTGTCGGCCGAGACACGCGACTTTCAGACCGTGGCCGTCGAGCCCGGCCTGGCGTTGCTGGACAAGTCGAACACCAATTATCGCGTGTTGCAGAGGTGGTTGGGACGACTGATTGCGATGCCCGAGTGGCACGGCGAGTCGGTCGACCTGTTCGTGTGCGATGACCAACAGGCTCGGCTGAACGACGTGCACTGCGAATCCGCCACCGCCGAGGACTTCGCGCGTAGCCGGGAACTCCGGCAAGACCTGGAGGAGCTGGCAAAACGTCTGAAACTGATCCGGCCTGAACCCAAGGAAGTGAAGCTGCACGAGTCGCTGCTGCGCCACTTTCAGAAAGTCACCGCCGAATCCGGGCCGACCCATAAGGAGTGCTACTTCTTCAAGTATCGCGACGGAGCCGTCTGGCGGCTGGTGTGGGCTTGGGGCTATCAACGCCAGGACTTGGCCCCGTCTCCGCCCTGTATTTGCACGAATCCCAACTGCTCGCTGTTGTTTGTCCGGGGCACCGACGGCAAGCGGAGTTGCCCTGCCTGTGAGAAGACCGGCGCGGGCGCGGCGGTCGCAGGGGGCGGTCGCGGTCGGTCGACTCTGCGGCGGACAGCGCTGGTCGCCGTGGTCGCGGCAATCCTGGGGGCGGCTGCCGTTTACCTCTGGGACAGCTTTCACAAAGGGAAGCCGCACGACCCGACTGGCCAGCCAATCTTCGCGGTTTCTCCGACGGATTGGGCCGGTCCTGTGGGCGGGCGACTGCAGTACCGGGCGGTCTCGCGCGAGAGCCACGCAGAACAGGAAGAGGAGGTCTCGGGACGCGTGCAGGCGGTGGCGGAAGACCCCCGCGTGCTGCGTCTGGACGGCCTCACCGCCCGGGCGTTGGCCAGCGGCAAGACCCCGGTCCATTTCTACTACGGCGACAAGGTTGCGCATGCCACCGTCGAAATCAAACCGCCGACCAATCCGCTCGAAATTAGCCTCGATCCGCCGGATAGCAAACTGGGAATCAACACCACAGCCCAAGTCCGGGTCTGGGGCAAGTTTGACGACGATGTCAAGGTCGACTTGATCGACGGGGTCGAGTGGACGGCGACGCCGGAGGGTATCGTTTACTGCCAACGCGGCCGCCTGGAGGGTGTGAACGCCGGGCAGGCCACTCTGAATGTCCGCTATCGCGCCACCCCCGATGCCAAGTATCTGACCGCCACAGCCAAGGTCACTGTGCTCGATGAAGAGTTTAAGCGTCTGGAGTTGACGATCACCCCCAGCGTCTTCCGCCAGGGCGAGGTCGCCAAAGTCGCAGCACAGGTCGTGCTGGCGGACGGACAGACACGCTCCGTCTGGGCCTCGTCGCCATTAACTCTGGAGGCGGTTCCCGGCGAACTGGTGAAAATCGAGGACGACGGTCTGCGGGCCGTGCGCCCGGGCAAGGGCGAGTTGAAAGCCAAGTACCGCGATTTCGAGGTTTCTCAAGCGTTCGAGGTGACACCGCCCGGGCCAAGACCCGCGTGGCAACTCGTGCCCAAGGAACTCCATCTGGTCTGCGGGGAGATGGCGGAATTACAGGTCGTCTCTGCCAGCCGCGAGCCGTGCCAAGTCCTGAGCTCGGATCCGGGCATCGTCGAGCTTCGGTCTGGTCTCCAGATCGCCGGCCGCACACCAGGCAAAGCGGTCGTGACGGTCAGCCAGGAAGCCAACCAGGGCCAAGTCACCGTCGAAGTATCGTTGCCAGAGGTCAAATCCGTTCACTTCGTCCCGGACCGGATCTCGGTTCCAGTGGACGGTGAGTTCACCTTGCGTTTGGTGGGGGTGGACAGCCAGGGCAAAGAGGCGGACCTGAATCCCGAAGGCGTGACCTGGCTGAAGCTGCCCAGCTTCACGTTCGCCGACCTCGACCAGAAGACCATGCAAGTTCGCGGACGATTGCCGACGGGTGATACCCCCCAGCAGGTCGAGGCCCGCTGGGGCGAACTCCGGGCCAAGGCTCGGATCGACGTGGGACTACCGCCCTGCCGGATTGAACTCACGCCCCCAGGCCCCGTGCGGTTAGCGGTCGGCCAAGCGGCGCAGCTCCAGGTCTGGGCCCAGTATGCCCAGGGCCGGCGGGTGGAGATCACGCCGGAGCGTCTCCAATGGAACGTCAGCCCTACCAAGAGCGACGGTTTGGAGTTGGAGCAGAGCGTCGCCAAGGTGCGGGCGACGAAGCCCGGCATGGGCCCGCTGAGCGTCACCGCGGTTT
Organism: Planctomycetota bacterium; assembly: GCA_026692885.1. The sequence continues at coordinate 7,644 of JAPLNJ010000260.1, forward strand.
TTGGCGGTGCTAGGTCCAACGCTGTCGAATTCCGTTCTGGCGAGCCGCTGCAGTTCACCCTGCAACCGGACCATACGCCTATTCACGCGGGTGAGACAGGGCAATTCCGCGCCGTCACCGAATCCAGCACCACCCCGGACGTCGCGTTGGAAGGCGTCGAGTTCATCAGCTCGGATCCCAAGGTACTGAGCATCGATCGTGGCACCGGCGCCTACCGGGCCCTGAAAGCGGGGCAGGTCCAAGTGGCTGCGCAGCAGGCCCAGTCCAAGGTCCGTAAGAAATCGGAGATCCTGGAAATCCTGCCCGCCAAGGAGCTGCCAAAACCGACCGCAGTCCGCATCGTCGGCACGCCGCCGATCGTGATTCCCGTGCGCGCCAGCTTTGGTGATTTTCGCGTCGAGGCCGCATTTTCCAACGGGCCGGTCCAGAACGTGACGGGACAGGCTACGCTGTCGTACGAGTGCGACGATCCCAAACTGCCACCCGTCTCCATTCAAGACGGCCAGATCACGGGTCAGCGACTGGGCAAGGCGCTCATCCAGGCCGAGTACCAGGGTATCAAGTCGACGCAAGGACTGCCCGTCGAAGTCGGCGACCCCGAGCTGACGGAGATCAAGATCGTTCCCGATACCGTCGCCCTGGTGGTGAACCGGGAAGATTTGCGAACCACCGGTTTGCGTGCCGAGGGCTTCACGGGCAGAGGTGCCGATCGGCGTGCCTTAGGGGACATCACGGCACGGCCCGGACTGGCCTGGACCACGAACGCTCCCGAGATCGTCCAAGTCACAGGTCCACAAGTCACGGCCCTCAGTTCGGGAGAGGCCCTGGTGACTGCCAAGGCTGGCGGCGTTTCCGCCCAGGCCAAGGTCACCTCCAACAAGACCGATGGCCTTACGCAGGGTTTCGGGATACTCCACCCGGACGAACTCCATCTTCGTGTCGGGGAAACCAAATGGATCGGCAAGGATATCACCTATTCGGAACGCGGCCTGAATCTAAGCGACAAGCTGGAAGTCGAATCCTCGGCCCCCGGGATCGTCCGTTACCACCGCGAGAATCGCTCGGTGGAAGGTGTCTTGGCAGGCACGGCCAATTTGCTGGTCAATACCGGCACCGGCATTATGCGGTTGCCCGTGATTGTCGAGGGAAACTCGCCGCCTAGCGCGGGAAGGGTCGTGATTGAGCCCAACAGCGGGACGTTGGGCGTGGGCCAGCCGCTGGACCTGCGTGTGATTCTGATTACCGATCCGGGCGACCGGATCGATCAAACCAGCTCGGCCGTCGTGCAGAGCGACAGCGCGGAGCGATTGGCCGTGTCGGGAACGCGAATCCAGGGAGTCACGCCCGGCACCAGCCAAGTGACCGCCAAACTGCCGGGTCTGGAAGAGCCGGGTCGAGCCACGTTCACGATCGAAGCGGATCCGCTTACCAAGCTGGAGGTTTCGCCGCCCGCGCTGAAACTGGCACAGGGCGACACGGCTTCGCTCCGGATTACCGGGATCGGTTCGCGGGGCCGGCGCGAGCTGTCGGCCCATCCCCAGCTGAAGTTGGACGTGGTCGGCGAGAACCCGTCCGCCATCGAGGTCCGCGGCCCGGACAGCATCCGCGGCGTGGCTCTGGGCAAGGCCACGATTCGCGTCGGGTGGAGCGACTCGGCGGCTCCGCCGGTCGAGGTTCCGGTCGAGATCTGCGACTGCCCCTCGCAAGATCTGGTGCTTGAACCGAAGGAAGCCACCGTGGAACAGGGGACCAAGATGGGATTCGCGGTGACCACGCGGCGCGGGGATCGGACCGTGATGTTGGCCGCGGCCGATGGGGTTGAGCTGCGCACCGCGGATTCGGGTATCGCCGAGCCCGGCGAGGGCTTGACTGTTACCGGAATCAGTGCTGGAACCACCGAGGTCACCGCTTTCTTGGGGCCTCGGCGGGCCGCCGCTCGGTTGACCGTGGTGCCCAGGGCAACCAAGCCACCGGACGAACCGATTATCGGGTTGCGATTCCTCCCGGACGTGCTGACTCTGCAACTGGGAGTTCCCGGCGCACCGGTCCGACTGGTCCGGGGCACCGCGGCCGGCAGCCCCGAAGATGTCCTCAGCCAGGCTGAAATCGACATCGCCGATACCAGCGTGGCGAAGCTGAAGCAGACGGCGGAAGGCAAGATTTTCGAGGCCGAGAAAGTGGGCCAGACAGAAGCGACGGCCAAATGCAAGGGTCTGACGACCCGCCGGCCGTTACAGATCGTGGTAGTCGATCCGCCAGCCCGGTTGGATGTCCGTCCCGATCCGCTCCCGTTGCGGGTCGGGGACACGGACCAGTTCCGCCGGGTCCAGATCGTGCCGCTCGGCGGGGGAACTCCGACGGACGTCGACTATCGCGTGACCAGCAAGGATCCCCGCATCGTGCGCGTGGAAGGCGACAAGCAACTCCACGCGGTGGCGCCGGGCGAGACCATCGTGACCGTTGCGCCGGTATTGCCAGGTGGGCGATTCGCCAACGCGACGGCAGACGTGACCGTCCAGGTCACGCAGCCAGGTGGCGAAGCTCAGTTGGTGCTGACCGGACCCTCGCGGACCACGAAGGATGCGGAGGTGGACTTTCGAGTCGAACTGGAGGATGGCAGTGGCCGTCGCGACGTCACGCAAAACGGCGCCCAACTGGTCGTGGACCAGGATCAGGAGCCGTTGATCGAGCGGCGCCCCGGCTGCCGGTTGCGCGCCGTCCAACCCGGCACCGTCAACGTCCGGGCCCGCTACGGCGATCGAAACTCGAATGCGGTGCTCTTGCGAATCGACGACGGCCTCGCACCGCTCCAGCGGCTGGAGTTGGAGATCGATCGCCAGGCGCTGGTGCCAGACGAGAATCGCAGCTACAAGCTGTGGGGCTACCCGGTAGGCGGCGGATCGCGGCAGGACTTGACCAGCCTGGTCAACATCCAAGGCTTGCCGGACAGCCAGGCGAACCTACCCCAGATTACCGTCCAGGCGCTGGAACCGGCTGACGCCACGGATCTGGTCACCCACACGCCGCCCACGCTGGTGGCGAAGAAACCCGGACGATTCAGCGTTTCCGGCTCCTGCGGCGGCCGGCGCAGTGAGACCGTCGAGTTGGATATCCTGCCCGACATCGGCGAGTTCGAATTGAGCACAGTACCCACCGCGGTTGCGGTCCGGACGGGGGAAAGCACGTCGCAACTGTATGCCGTCGCCCGCTCGATCCGGGGACCAGGAACCCGCAAGGTGGACGCTCAGTGGAGCAGCGACAACCCGGCGATTCTGGTTTCCGACCCAGAGCAACCCGGCGTCTTCCAAGGCGCACAGCCCGGAAAGACGCGGCTCAAGGCTACTTTCCGAGGCAAGGAAGCGTTCGTCGCTGGCACGGTCATCGACGATCCGTTCCACCAAGTCAAGTTGCGGGATGAACCCGATTGGCAACCACGGAATCGATTTGCGGTCATCATCGAAATCACGGGGCCGGGACAGGGTCCGGCAGGTCTTGAGTATCGTGTCTCGCCGGCCGGTGATTCGAATCTGGGCAAATGGGAGGCGCCAGCGATCGGCAAGGCGCCTGTCGTGGTCCAGATCGTCAAGGAGCCTGAGACGGTCCCCGCACCCGATGCTGGGGTCACGAGCGTCCCGCGCTGGAAGATCGAGCTCAAGAGTCCGAGCCTTGAACGGGGAGCCCCCGAGACGGTCTACAACCTGTTGATCGAGGCCCGGGACAAGAGCGAAAAGAGCGTCGCACGATACCCCCTCATGTTTATGATCGGTGGACCCAAAGTCATCGTTCAGCCAACACCGACCAAGGAACTCCCCGGTAAGACCCGGTAAGAGAACAAAGATTCGTCCTGCCAGTAACACTCACGGAATACGGATATGGACACGGAACACCAAGGCTTTCCCGACGATCGAGATCGCGAACTGCAGCGGTTGGCGGAAAGAACCTGGCAAGTCGCTGACGACCTTGTCGAATGGGCCGGCAAACATGTGGGCCCCCGCCGGGACACGGATTTTGTCATCAGCGCGGACGAAGAGTTCTCACTCTATCGTCTCCGCCGCTTGGCGTCCAATCTGTGGCGTTCCGCGAACGTGCCTGTGGCGGCCGCCGTGTACGGCGCGTCGCAGGTCGGTAAGAGCCTGTTTGTGGCGGGTGTCCTGGCTCCGGCCGCCGAAGACGACACGCCGCTGGGCAAGTGCGATCAGGTCGGCCCGCCCATGTACATCCGCCAACTGTCCTTCGACCAGGACATTAACCCCAAGGCCGGCAGCAAGGAAGCGACAGCCCTGGTGACGCGGTTCACGACCAAGGAACGCTTCGACGAAACCGCCTTGCCGGAGTATCCGGTGAAGGTCCGGGCGCTGACGCGGGCGGAATGGCTCCGCGTGCTGGCGCGCGGCTTCCGCTCGGAATGCAAACAATCCAAGGAGTTGACGTGGCGTGAAAGCCAAATGCGGGAACTGTTCGAAGAAGTCAGCCGTCTCAACGCCGCGGAGACGGTGGATCGCGACTGGCGCATGGATCTGCTGGATGTGTACGCCTACATGCGCGGCATTGACCCGCGGCAGTATGAGATCAGCGAGTCGATGTTCAACTCGTTCCTCAGCCAGTTCCCTTTGACCGATGCGGGCTACACGGAGATCGCCGGCCGGATGTTCTGGGACCGCCAGAACTACCCGGAATTGACCGCACTGTTCAACGAGGTCTGCCGGTTCCTGGCCAAGATCACCCGGGGCGGGCATGACGGTATCCTCGTCCATTGGGCCGTCTTGCGATTCCTCTTGGATAGCCAGCGGAAAACGGTCCATGAGAGCGAGGGCTCCCTGTGGCAGACCCGGGTCGCCTGGCAGGACTTGCGGGACGACTTCAAGGACGGTTGGTACGTGATCGATTATGCCCCGGGCGGCCGCGGGCCGTCGGAGGAACTGGCGATCATCCAAGCGGCGATGCTGGAGATGATCATCCCCATTATTCCGCACCGCCTGAGTGACGACTGGCGAAACGTGATTCTCAAGATGGACTTGCTCGATCTGCCGGGGATGCGGGCGGGCGGCGGCGGCGACAGCGCTGGCGGCGCCACCGCTGTGGAAGGTGTCGAACGCAAGATGAACGTCATCAAGCGAGGCAAGGTCTTCTACCTGATCGATCGCTACATTGAAGAGCGGCAAGTCCAGACGCTGTTTGTGCTGGTCCGTGGCATCAACCTGGAAGTCCGGGCGCTGTTAAAGGAGTATGTCGACAAATGGGGCCGCGCCCTCTACGGCGAAAACGATTGGCCGCGCAATGCCAGTACGACCAATCCACCGTTGTTCATCGGGATGACCGGCATCGACGAGGAGTTCAAGGACAGGGAATTGGCCCGGGCGTTGTACGATAACCGCCTGACGGAGTTGGTCGACGCCACCTTCTTTGAAGTCATGACGGATTTCGGCGGTCCCGGCCAGCCGTTCACCAATGTCCTTCCCATTCGCTATCCCGGCACGTGGGATTGGGACGAGGCCACGCGCCAAGCTACCAAAGGGTCCAAGTGGGAGAAGAATTGGGAGAAGGCCGGCCAGGTGTTTCTGGAATCACCCATGGTCCGCAAGTACGTCGCCGACCCGGCCCTGAAATGGGAAGTCGCCATGCGCGATGGGGACGGTGGACTGTCGCTGATCAGCAAGGGCTTCATCGGGTGTACCGACTCCGTGCAGAAGCAGGAGACGCTGACTGCGCAGATCGGTCGCGTGCGTCAGGATCTGCGGAATTTGGCCGACCGGTGGTACTGCAACCCCGACACCAATAAGGACCGCGAGGCGCGGCTCGCCGCGGCGCGGCGAGTGATGGATTGGCTCAGCGACGAAGAACGGGTCTACGGCCGGGCGCAGGCTTTGCGCGGTGCTCTCTGCTTCGACGACGGCGACGCCATGGAAGTGGCCGAGTTCACCCAAGTCCGCACGGGCCGCTCTCGGACCAAACCGCAGTCTCTGGAGCAGCATTTCCCCGCGTTCCTCAAGGGCTTTCTGAACAGTTGGGCGCGGAGCTTGGCGACCAAACGCTGGCGCGATCTCGCCGTCCAGTTCGAAGACGCGGCGCCGTGGCTGCCCGACGAAGACTTCGGCCTGTTTGCCCGCTACCTGTGCGACTACCTGACCGCTGGCAACGTCTTCACCGACCTCACGCAACGCTTGTTCGCGGTGATCACGCTGGCCATCCAGGACGAAGGCGACCGGCGTCACGCCCAGCGCGAGTACGTCCGCGTGATCCTCAATGACTTTGTGATGAATCCCGGTCCGAACGACGAACCGCTGCAGACGGTCCCGGCGGCTAACGGCCGCGACTTCGGGTTGATGGGGGCGTTCGTCCGGCGGTGGCAGACCCGACTGGCGGAGGCCCTGGCCTCGGCGGCCGGAGCCCACATCAAGATCCCCTCGGGTAACGACGAACTCCAGCGACTTCTTTCCCGGTTCTAAGGGTGACAGCAGATGGCAACCGTTCCAATTCAAATCCTGTTCGCCAATACGGGCGTCCAATTCATCACCATTCCGCTGGGGCCGGAGTTGCAGTATCCGGCCGACCAGACAGGATCCGGCTGGCAGTACTGCCGGTGCAAGGTCCTAGACAAGGTCACCGAGTACGGGTACGTGCAATGGCAGATGTTGCGGCGTAAGCTGGTCCTGGCCGTCGACACGACCCTTGGCCCGGATGATGCCACGGTCGGCTACTTTGCCCAGACCAATGCTTTGGGCGGCGATTTCGTCCAGAAACTGACGGGACTACTGGGGGTGAAGGGCGCGCCTTTAGCAGGTCTGCCCCCCATCGAATTCATGATTCGCCCGGCCACTGCGGTCGGCGGGGAGCCGCGTGAAGTCCACGTCGTCGTCGATTTCGGCAACAGCCGGACCGGCGTGCTGCTGGTCGAGTTCCGCGGCGACAGCGCACAGGAGCCGCTGATGACTCCCCTGCTGTTGCACAATCGATACCACCTCGACGTCGGCGACGAGCCCGCGGATGCGGCCCAGGTTCAATCCTCCTGGTGGTTCTCGTCCCGCAGCCACTGGTCGACGCCGCCCTACCTGTCGGCGCCCAAGCTGGAAAAGACCGTGTATCGCGAACGCAAAACGACCAACATGTTCGGCCGGGCGCATGTCGAGCAAGTGCCGGTCACGGTATTCGAATCGCCACGCACCTTCGAAGACTTCTCCATGGTCCGGATGGGACGTGAGGCGGACGATCTGGCAGGTGTGATCTTCACCGAAGGGGAAATCCGGACGGGGGTCAGTTCGCCTAAACGCTACCTGTGGGCCCGGGATGCCAGCTGGCTGGAAGGTGCGAATTGGCAGATGGCCGATCCCTTTGATCGGTACGATCCCGAACATCATGCCACACCGTTGAAGGGACCGTTCCTGCGGTTCTTCCCGGAAGACGACACCCTGGACAACCCGGCCCCCAATTTCGAAGAGGCGCCGGCGCGTCCGCAGCACGCGCCTCGCACGCTGATGATCGGGGCCTTGTACGAGATTCTCTGCCAGGCTTTCACCTTCGTCAACTCGCCCGGCTACCGCCGCAATACGGGCGTCGAACGGATGCGGCTGATGAAGTCGTTGACGCTCACCTACCCGTCCGGGATGATCCCCTGCGAGCGGGCACAGCTGCAGAAACAGGCCTACAAGGCGATCCGGATCTTCATGCAGACGCTGGGTAAGAACCAGCCCTTCGAGCCGGAACTGGAGTTGAGCCTGGACGAGGCCAGCGCGGTGCATCTGACTTACATCTGGAGCGAGGTGCTGAAACTTGGCCGGAAACCCAAGCTGTGGTTCTCGGTCATGGGCCGTCAGCCACGCCGCGACCCGTCCGCGGAGGCGGCCGCTGCACAACCGCCGCCGGAACCGGTAGGCCGCGCCGCCGGACGGCCTGGACGCTTGGGCCGCCGTGGGCCGGTGAAACCGCAGGAGCCGCAGGAGTTGGGGCCGGAAGTCCGGATTGCCTGCATCGATATCGGGGGCGGCACGACCGATCTGATGATCGCCAAGTACAGCTGCACGGCGGAGCCCGGCGGGAACCTGATCCGCGGCGAGACGCTGCACCGCGACGGCATTACCTTGGCCGGCGATCACTTGGTCAAACGGCTCCTGGAGCAGATCATTGTGCCCCAGTTCGTGGATGCGATCGGTCTGGATCTACGCGACGCCCAATTGCTGTTCGGGCGCGAAGTGCCGGCCACGCGGGCCTTCCGTTCGCAGCGGATCCATTGGATGAACCGGCTATTTGTCCCGCTCGCCCACGCCTATCTGGAGCACGCCGTGGACGAGGGCGAAGAGTCGATCTCGCATACCGATGCCAATCTCGTCGCGCCGGAGGTGCTCCAATCGCTCCAGGCGGTGATCAACCGGATCTGGGGGCCTGGTGTCTACAATGTCAACCAGGACCTGGGGCTGTGCTTCAACCGGGACGAATTCGATCCTGTGGCCGATGAGGTGTTCGGCGACTTGTTGTTCGATTTCTGCGAAAGCATCGTCGAGCACAAGGCCGACGTCGTGTTGTTGGCTGGCCAGCCTTCGAAACTCCGCTACATTCAAAAACTGGTCGAGTCCTATCTGCCTCTGCCTACGTCGCGGATCATTCCCATGTACTGCCGCTACGCCGGCACGTGGTATCCGTATCAAAGCCCGGACAGTGGTAACCCGGGCGTGATCGTCGATCCCAAGAGTACGGTCGTGGTCGGAGCCGCGATCGAGTTCTCGGCCAGGCATGGCATGCTCTCCCAGTTTCGCTTCCGCATGAGCGACACGGCGGCCAAGAAAAGCTACTACTGGGGTGTGATGACCGAATCTCGCATCGATGTCGACAGCATCGTCTTCGATCGCCATTCCGAAGGCTTGGGGACGAGCAGCGTGGAACGGATGGAAGTCGACGTGGCGGCACAGAACCTGTTCATCGGCCGCAAGCGGCGCGAGCGGGAGAATGCCCAGGCCTCGCCGGTCTATCTGCTCAAGGTCGTCCGCGGCAAACGCCTCGGCGAAATCAACGTCCGGGTCAACCTGGAACGGAAGCTGGGACCGGAAGGCGAGGAAGAACTCGTGCTGGAGTCCGTCACTGGCGAAGTCGATGGCGAGCCGGCCGTCCAGAATCGCAACGTCTTGTTCGAGTGGCGTACCCTGGCCGACGAACGCTATTTCCTAGACACCGGCGGACTCGACAAACTCGAATTGGAGTAGTCTGGCAAGCGGCTGGTCGGAGACCGTTGACCACCGCTCAGCCACTTGAATTGCAGGAGGAGATAGGGCGATGACAGAGGCTCCGCGTCAAGTACCCCCCGTTAGCGAAACCGCCACGCGACCCGTTCCGGAGTCTTCCCTGGATAAGACGATCCAGACCCTGCTGGAACCGATCCGCCAGGGCCTGGCGAGAGTGGAATCGCGGCTCGCCGCCGACGGTCGTGCCGCGCCGGAACCGCCGCAGCCTCCCGACGTCTGGGAACGGTTGGCGAATGATTTCGGCCAGGCTAGCTCCGCGGGAACCGAGAGCAGTGATCGGCTCGCTCGACTGGAGCACGCCGTCAGTGAACTTGGCCGACAGATCGCGGCGCTGACGGAACGCATGACGCCAACTGCGTCAGCTATGCCAGTCAGCGTTTCCGATCCGTTTGACGGACTCGGCAGCCGAGTGGAAATCTGGGAACGCATGATCCTGGGCGATGACTTGTGCGGCCTGCCGGATCTGGACGCCTACCGGCGCGAATTCCTGGCGGAGATCATCGCCGGGACGAGCGCCGCGCGCGCTTTGGCCGGCCAGCTCCTGCTGATCCAGAGTGCGCTGGTGGAACAGATCCCGGAATTGTTGCGGCCCGTCGGTGAGGCGTACTATCGCTGGCGGCCACGCACCTCGGCCGACGACGATCCCCTGGAAAAGGCCCTCGCGCAGTGGCTGAACCGGTTGGCCGCGGCGGCCGGCCTGCCGAATTCGATCCACCCGGTCCGCTTCGGCGAACGCTTCGACAGTAGCCGGCACGTCGCCGCAGGACGCGGAAACGAGATCATCAGCATCCACGGTTGGGTTGTGCTCCGCGACAACCACCGCGTCTACACCAAAGCCAATGTGTCCGTGAAATAACGCACTGACAGGGAATGCTCACGTATGCCAAGGTTTCGCTGTAATGTCTGTGGTTATGTCGTCGATGGGATGCTCTTCGTTTGTCCCAAGCCCGCCGGATGCGGCGCCGTCGGGAAAGG
>JAPLNJ010000261.1 GCA_026692885.1 Planctomycetota bacterium
GCCCTGCGATGCGGATACGAACGCCGAGGGCCCGGGAACTGTGGAACTTGCGGTGGTGCTGGCGAAGATTGAAGTGCCCGCCGATGAACTCCAGAATCTGCAGGTGGGGGACGTGATCCCCACGGACCGGACCTTCGACGACCTCGCGGAGGTGAGCCTGAACGGAATCGCCGCCTTTCGGGGCAGACCCGGGGCAGCAGACGGCCACAAGGCAATCCGACTGGAGTGATGGCAGGCGGCCCCACGTCGGACGCGGCCCGACCTTTCCAAAGGTTCGCCTGTAAGTGTAAGGCGAGCGGCAGGAAATAACTTACCCGACCTGATGTAGGATGGTCTTCCAAGACCGTCCCGATCGGCCTGGAAAGGCCGACCTACGGGTAAGTTATTTCCTGCCGCTCGCCTTACGATCAACGCCGTTTGAGCGTCATGGGGGGCGTGCCCAGATGCTGGTGAAGGCCCACTGCTGTGCACATCATAGGGGCCGGAGGCCGGTATTTTACAAGCACGACGCGCAAGCGAGTGGGTCTGGATTTCACTTGCCAGTCCACCGCGGACCCACTCGCTTGCGCGTCGTGCTTGTATTTCCAGCCTTTGGCTGGCTGCAAAGATGTGCCACCCGATCTGGCTGCACGTCTCGGTCTGAGAAGATCGCCCCCCGGATTTCTGGCGTGGCGCAGGTGACGAGGTTGGGAGTCGTTTTCGGTCTATGATCTGCAGCGTGGCGAGGCAGATTTGACCGAAAACGACTCCGGCCCCCTTTCCGCAATCAGGCTACACGACGCAGGAGCCACGTAGCCCGACAATCTTCTTCACCCACGAGGCGAGCGGCCTGTCGATTCAATCGGCGACAGTACCAGCCGTAGGGTGGGCTGTGCCCACCAACTACAGCCGCTTGTGGTGGGCACAGCCCTACACTAAATCGACAGGCTGCGAGCTCGTGGGGGTCGAGGAGACCAGCGCTGATGCGCACTTAGCTCACCAATCTCCTGCACCATCCAGACGCTTCTGGAGGGGGTCGTCAAAGTGAACTCAGACGGTCGAAGGTGTGAGTCCCTGTATGATCGGCTGCACTGGCCGAGAAGAAAGATGGATGGCCCCTTTCCCACATCTCGCCTTCCACGCTCGGTCCCTGGCTACATCGGGAACCTCCAACCCCGCATCACGTCCTGCGCCAGCTCCGTCAAGACGCCGTCCAACTGCGTTAGCACAGCGTCGGATTCGTTCACCGCTTGATCCTCCGCCCACAGGCCGCCCACAGAGTCGTCGGCTCGGCCAGCCGCCTCGGCAAATTGCGGAGGCAATGTGACCGGCACTGGGATCCGACTCGCATCGCCGGTAGTGATTACCGCCCGCGTGGAGACATCGACGGAAACCTGACCGGTTGGCTGCGCGAACGACCGCACAGTAGCGGCCCCGAGCCCCGACGCCGGCGCCGCAGATCCTTCGCCTTCGGCAACAGCGGCTGACTGATGGTTGATGTAGTCGATGACCATCAGCACATCCAGGGATGTGATGCTCAAATCGCCGTTCACGTCGTAATACGGCGGTCCGGCCACCTCGTTCGGAAACGATATCTGGTCGGGGTGTGCGTTGATATAGTTGATCAGGATCAACACATCCAACGCCGAGACCCCGTTGCTGTCATCGACGTCGCAGGCGATTTGGGAGTTGTGCCAGGGCGGCGTGACGGTGAACACCCCGTCGACCGGGTCGGTGTCGGCATTGGTCGGGACGGGGTTCAGCGTCAATTCAGACACCGCCCCGTCCGACACGTTGGTGGTCGTGGTGGCCAGCCCGTCGAAGAAGTCCGCCCGCAGGTTGATCCGGGACTCGCCGACTGCCGCGCCCGCCAAGACAGAGAAATCCATCGCTAGCAACGAACCGGTGGTGTCGGTGGCGAGCCACGGCGTGCTGCCCGCCGTGGACATGGTGCAACGGATGATTCCCGGCGTGGTGGTGTTCACCACCGGGGCACCGAAACCGGCTCCCTGCAGCAGTGAACCCAGGCGGAAATTGCCGACGGCGAACTTGCTGGCGTCGTAGCCGATCACCAGATCCACGCTGCTGATGGTGATGCCGGCGGCGTCGGTGACCGTCAGGTTCACGGGGACCGTCACGGTCCGACCGGCGTGGGCGGCAAAGTTAGTCGGGATAAAGACGTGTGGGTCCGCACCGCCAGAAGACGCCGGCGCGAGGCCCGCGGGGATCGGCGGCACGGTCGGCACAGGGAACCCGACCACGACCCGTTGCAGCAACGTGGCGTCCGCACCCGACAGAACCCCATCGCCATTCAGATCGGCGATGATCCGCGGGTCGGCCAACGGGTAGCTGGGGAAGCCGCTGGCGCTGGCCACGATCACGCGTTGCAGCAACGTCACATCGCCACCCGTATAGGACCAGCTCGCGCTCGTGTCGCCGACAAAGGCCGCTACATGCACCCCGTCGTCGTCCCGCGCCGGCCGTGGCTGAGGAAGCCCCGACTGGGCGTCGTACACCAGGACGTCGGTCAGATCCAGGACCTGCTTCGCGGCATAGGGTGCGTCGGCAGGTATCGCGGCGTCGATTCGGCCCAACTCGATGGACCCATTCGCAGCACTGAACTCGGTCACACTGCTGACCGTGAATTTGGCATAGCCCGGCGAGACCACCTGGTACGCCACCGTGGCCCCGGGGATGCCGGTGGTAAAGCCCGTGAGCAGCAGCAGCGCCGGGTCGTAACGCAGGGCGAAGTCCACACTCGAAACATTCCGCCCCGTGCTCAAGGTCACCGGGATGCCCGTGTCCGTCGTCAGCGGCAGGTTCACCGCCTGACCGTAGCCGCGGGCAAAGTCTGGGACGCTCAGAATCACTTCGTTCGGCGGCGCGGGCGCCACGGTCCAGGTCGTGGTAGAGTTGTCTCCCGGTATTCCATCGCCGTTGCCGTCGAGCAACTGGCCCGCCTGATCGTGGAACCCGTTGGTCGCGCTGCGGATTGTCAGCGTGTAGGTATCCGGCGCCAAGGGGCCTCCGGTGCGGACGAAGGTAACTCGCTGGTCGCCATTCAGCACCAGCGAACCGGAGACGGACCCGCTGTTGGCACCCACCAGCGTCACGTCGGCCGGCCCCAGCGTTCCGTTCATGGCGTCATACAGATTCAGGTCGGTCGTTGCCAGGGAACGGTTGAACGTGGCTGAGAACCCAGTGGCCGTCGGCGTCAGGCTGGTGACCTGGAGCGTAGGCGAAGCGATCACGGTGATGTCGACCGTGGCCACGTTCGAAGCTCCCTGCCAGTCGCTGGCTCGGAACGTGAAGCTGTCCGGCCCGCGGTAATCCGCCTCCGGCGTGTATTCCAGGTTCGGCACGATGCCGGTCAAGCTCCCGTGAGCGGGCCAGGTCAGCACCGTGAACAGCAGGGCGTCGTTCCCCAGATCCGTAGCCGTCAGCGTGATGGGCGTACTGCGACCCTCCTCGGCGGTCACCGTCTGCGAATTGGCGACGGGCACTCCGTTGACGTTGACGGTGCGGGTGAAAGTATCGGTCCTCGGCGGCACGTGATTGTCGGTCACGGTCAGTCGGACCTGGTAGGTGCCGCCCGTGGCATAGGCATGAGCGACCTGGAGTCCCTGCGTCGTGATACCATCGCCGAAATCCCAATCCGAACGCGCAATCATCTCATCGGGCCGCGAAGGATGCGACGAGCGCGCATCGAAGTTCACCGTCTGCCCCGGCCTCGGCAGCGGCAGACTGCCTGTAAAGGCGGCCGTCGGATGATTGTCCCAGATCACTAGAGTGGTCGACGTCGTGCTGATGGCGCCGACGCTATCCATCACTCGCAGGCCAACAGTGCTAAAAGGCAGTCCAGTGGATGGGCTCGTAGGATACGCCAAGTTGAGGCCGCTGAGCGTGCTCCAGTCCACCGTCGGTTGGGTGCCCGACGCGTCCCAGAACAGGCCATCGCCATTGAGGTCCCACTGGTAGGCGACAATGTGGTCACCACTACTCTGATCGGGATCGGTCGATTGGCTGGCATCGAGCGTCAGGCTTTGCCCGACCTCAATCTTGTACGGCCCGCCGGCCTTTCCCAGCGGCGAGTGGTTTGTCACGCCGTTAATGATGATGTTGACGTTGCGAGTCTGGAGCAGCGGGTTCAGGAGAATTGCCCCGCCGTTCTTGGCTTCGAGCACGGAAGAGTAGCCGACGGTGTTATTGTTGTCGTAGAACCCGACCAATTGACTCAGATCGATCAGGCTGTTCGTGCCATCGGCGGTGATTCGCGTGTAGACATAGGCGGCTCCCACCGCGTCGGTGATCTGCTGCAACTGCGGCAGATTAATACGGCCCCCCGACATGGCCTCAATGACCAGCGTAGTAGCGGAGAAGGTAATGCTCTGCAGATCTGGCAACGACAAGACGCTGCCCGCTCCCTCGACGTGCCACGTGGCTGCGCTGGTCTGTACGTACGATGTCAAGCCGAGCAGCGACAAGGTTACACCGCCACTCACCGAGAACCC
>JAPLNJ010000262.1 GCA_026692885.1 Planctomycetota bacterium
CTGACCCGCACCATCCACGAGATTTGGCCGGATGCCGTCCTGCTGGATTCCAGGGTGTGACCAGACAAATCGCATCTCCGGAGTCGTGGCCACCCCGGCCCGAATCGGGGCGCAAATCCACATACACACTGCAGGCCAACACGGCCGCTTCGTCCAGCAACCGCTGACACTTGGTCCGCCCTTCCCAAGAACGCCCTGTGCAGCCGTCCTTGCGATTCGCCTGCCGGGCAATCGGCTCGTGGCCTCTTCTGCCCTTTCGGCCAGATGTAGCACGCACGGCATCTCGCCGCAATCGCGACTCGTTTCCTTCGCTGGTCGGTCACCGGGATTGAGGACGCACGTCCGGTCGGGACGCCAAGCGTCATCCGACCTGTGGCGTCTGCTGGATCAGCATTTCGAGACATTCCAACAGGTCTACGATAACCTGTCGCACATGTTCCAGCAGCGTGTACATCTGCTGCCGTGTGTCGTCGTCCAGCGCGCTGAGCGGTTTGCGGTGTCGGTTTGCGGACTTTTGGCAATAACCTCATTCTGCTACACTGGGACCTTCGCCAAACCGGCTGGTGGGAGCAGTTCGAACAGTCCTCGTTCCACCGCTCCGCCGCACACCAAACCATGCGGTCGCAGATTGCGACCACCTGTTTTAAGCTCACAACGGGCGACCTTAGACCGTTCGAGTAGGAGCCACGCGATACAACTTGTCCAAGCTCGCCCTTCTCAAATCCCGACTTCGATTCACTTACAAACGCTTTCATGATCGCGAGGACTTGCGCCCGCTGATGCTGGAAACGCTGCGCCGGATGCTGGCGGAGGAATTTGATCTTCGAGCTACACCCGATGAAGTCGCCGAAGGCGAGCAGCAAGTCGAAGCCGCCTCTCCCTTTGAGGCAGTGATCCTGAATGATGCCCTGGCCACCTGCCTCGACGATGACTTACTGAGTCGCTTCAACAGTGCCATCGCAGCCAGCACCGCCGGGGATATATTCCGTTCCGGCGGCGAAGCCCTCCACGCGCGCGGCTTGGCGGTGAGCGCCGGAGCGAGGCACCGGTTTCACCCGACGGCGGCGGCGTTCGTGGTGTTTGCCCCCAAGCCGGCGAACCGGTTCCCGCAGTGCGAGATTCTGGCCGATGCCTATGAGGGGCCGCGCATCACCGGGCGTCCGAAGGGGCAGGCAGGCATCAATGCGCCGCTTCCACTGGCCTTGGAGCAGTCGCTGAAGTTCATCGACGATCACACGTTCCACCCGCGTCGGGTCGTGGGCTTGAACAATGTGCGGCTCGAAGAGTATCCGACCGCCGCACTTCGCGAGGCGCTGGTGAACGCCGTGGCTCACCGCAACTACGAGGATGCGGCCCGGAAGATTTTCGTGCGCATCTTCAGCGATCGGATTGAGATCGCAAGTCCGGGGTATCCTTTGAAGCCGCTGACGCCCGCGCGCCTGCGCCGGGGCGGCTACCGTCCCTGTTCGCGCAATCCGTTGATTACCCAATCACTGGCCACGCTCTCGCTGATGGAGCAGCGCGGCACGGGTTTCGCCCGGATGTGGGACGCCATGCTGGATCATGGTTTGGACGAACCGAAGATCGAGCTTCAGGACGGTTTCTTCGTGGTCGCACTGCCCGGCCCGGCGGGGAACTACGACCGGATCAAGACTCCCGCGACGGCCACCGGCCCCGTAACTCCGGCCATCGAATCGCAGCTCAATGAGCGGCAGAGGCGTATGGCAGCCCTTCTCGCTTCCGGGGAATCGCTCACCAGCCGGCGCTGTGAGACCGAGTTTGGTGTGACGCGGGACACCGCCAGCCGGGATTTCGCCCTGCTTCTCAAACTGGGGATCGCGATGAAAGTCGGCAAGGGAAGG
>JAPLNJ010000263.1 GCA_026692885.1 Planctomycetota bacterium
CGTGGTCCGTGGTCCGTGGTTTCCCGCAACTGACTATTGACTATTGACCAATCTCGAATTGGCGGCAGAGCAGTTCACGGTTCAACTCGATCGTATCCGATACCTCGTCCTTGGTCAGGATCGGATACCCTTCGACGTTGAGCACGCGCAGAACGGCCGCCAGCAGGCCCGGCAGGCGGAACGGCGACAGCCCCATTCGCCGCGCCAAGGCCGCGGAGGTCAGCTTGCCACCCTGCTCAGTCAGAGTTTCCAGCATCTGGCGGATGATCTCGTCCGCGGGTACCACTCGCCCGCCTAGTTTCTTCTGCTCGGCCAGGACCGGCGAGTTGAACAGCTGATCCAACCAGACCGGACTGACTGTGGTTGATGTCACCACGACCGGCGCAGGTTCCGCCTTGGCCCCCATCGCGGCCGATTCTTCCAGATCAAAGAGCATCCCAGCCTTCTTCTTGCGTGACGGCTTGGCCACCACCTCCGGCTGCCCTGCATCGACCGCGGGTTGTTCTTCCAGTGGCGGGAACCACCAGTCCGGTACGTCAGACGGCGGTTCCACCCAGCCTTCCGGCAGTTCGTCCCGGGCCGTCAACACTGCAAAAGGGAGCACCATCTCCTGCATCGTCACGCCACCGTGGTAGCCGTTCTTCTTGAAGCTGTAGCGGACCCGTTCGCTCCACGGTGCGATCAATCGATGGTTCTCGGGCATGACCACGCTGGCCCCCGCGATCTCAATCTCGTCGGCGGTAGAGGCATCGCCAGCGGATCGCCACCGGTCGCTCTGCTCGTGGGGCCTGCATTCAGTCTGGAAATCCAACACGTGGCCGTGATCGGTGGCCAGCAAGACCAGCCGGCCTGCGGCTCGAGCCTCATAGAGCAGCTTCGGCAGGACCTTGATCTCGTCGCCCGACCAGCGGATGTCGAGTTGATCGCCCTTGAGCAAGTGGTCGTCCACCGCGTTGATCACCACCCCAACCACCCGTCGCCGTGTCGACTCGATCTCCCGGATGACGCTGTCCGCCAGGCTGGCGTCGCCGGTCTCCTGCAGGGCGTCCTTGTGAAAGAGCACGGGTGGAGCGCCGCTGCGGCAATGACGCAGCAGGCTGGGATGCTCCGCAAAGCCCATCTTCTCGTCGGCTGCCTGCCCCTGCCGGAGCTTGCCACACAACAGGCTGGCCCGGCACACCTCGGTTACCGAGGGGAGTGCGGCGATTCCCGGCCAGACCGGTCCGCGATTCGGGCGTCGAATCTCGGCCCAATCCTGGCGGGTGATGTCGTCGACCAGCTCTCGGAACACCGCGTAGCTCATACCGTCGAGGACCAAAACCAGCACGGGCGCGTGGGCGGCCAGAGGTGCCACCACTTCGTCCAGGACTCGTTCGACCGGCAGCACCTCGTCACCCTTAGAGCCGGCAGCAGTCCAGTCTCGCAGGAGCTGGGCGAAGCGTCGGTTCTTCTGTTCGACCACCTGCGCGACCTTGGCCAGCAGGCGGGTGTACGCCTCAGCCAGCTCGCGTACCGGCTCGCCACCCCGCAGTGTCTGCCGGGCCCAATCGACGAACCCGCCGGCCAGGGCGTGTTCCCGGGCCGCTTCAACCAGGGATGCTGCTGAGCCCATTCCGCTGCGTCGCAGACTGACCAGCCAGCGTGCCAGCCGGGCTGCCATCTCGACCCGTTGCACCGGCCGCGATCCCTTCTGAGCCAGATCGTGCTGGATCGCGTCACGATACGCCACGTTCAACCTTTCGGGGATATCGGGCTGTGGCGACTCCACGGCATCGGCCAGGGCCTTGCCAAAGCGGGCCAGACGTTGGTTGTATCCCAGCGCCGAGGTGGGACTCAGGTAGGCATACTCATCAGCTTGGACGGCTTGCAGGATCTCGTCGGCCCGCTGGAGCCAAGCCCCGCGTGCCTTGGCATCTGGCACGTGCAGCCGGATAACCTCCGTGGCCGCCACCTGCCATTGCCGAGCCACCCGCTCATCGATATGGGCCTGACCGACGTACTTCTCCATGCGGCCCGCGGCCTTGTCGAGCCTACCGGCCGCGTCGCGATGGTAGACAACGGCCAGGGCCAGTCCCACAGGCAGGGCGTCGGGGCGTTCATTTGTCTGCGCGCATTCCAGTACGGCTTCCGTGGCTACTCCCGCCGACTCCCCAATCCAAGCCTTGGCCTCGCGCCGGAATGATTCAGACGATTGGGCGTATCGCTGGGTGTTTTCCGCATTCATCGACCACTTGAGCAAAGCTACCAGGTCCGGCCTGGCCGTCGCCAGACCTAACTGTTGCTCCAGCAGCAGACCCCACACGGTTTCTGCATCCAGCACACCGTTGGGCACCGGCAAGTAGCCGTAAAATGGCACGCCATCCAACAAGCATTCCGCGATCCAGCTTTGATCGGCAACCCTGGGGTCAATGTGGCGTGCCTGGAACAGTTCCTTGACGATCTGCCAGTCCTTGATGGTGTAGAACTTCCGCCGCGCCAGACGTACGCGGATGTCATAGCTGATTTGGTCGTCAGGCAAGCTCGTGACCAGCACCGTCGCCGTCACGTTCGGTACCTGTTCCTGGAGAGCCGTACGCATCTGCAACGGGGAATCACACTGAATGATGCAGTAAGTGTCATCGCCTGCGCTCCGGATGCGGTCACCGGTCCATGGGGCGCTGCTCCGGATACCGAAAACCGTCGCACCGGCCTCATGCCGACGGATGGCGGCCACCTGGGCTCGGATCTGGCTGAACGTAGGGGTAGCCGTCGTCATGATTGCATGGAGTCCTCATCGATGCGCCACGTCACGGTCAAACGCCGCTGCGGACTCCCCTCCAGCTTCTTCACCAGATCCAAGAGAAACGCCTTCCCCGCCGCCGGCGCGAGTTCGCGACGTTCACCCTCACTCACGGTCTTCTTGCCGGTGGTATCGTATTTAACCTTCACGGTTGTTGTGGGATCAGTCGTCGTAGAAGTTGCGACATTAGCTTTCGCCGCACGAGCCAGCAGCTCTGTGGCGTCCGTCTGGCAGGCTTGGAGAACAGGGGCCAAGGCTACAGCGTGCTCATCGGCCTCCAATGCCTGCTTGACGTTGTCGCGGATCTCGCTGGCGTCAGCCTGGTAACCTTCCGCCAGCTCCGTGATATCGGCGAACACACGCCAGTTCGTCGCTCCGATGCTGACCGCCAATTCAGCGGCACTTCTCAGACTCTTGCCCATCGCCGTCTCCGACGTTGCCACCTCGGCCGACGCCAGCGCAGGGATGATGTCGTTCGGATGCGCCACCGCCAGCCGCGAGACCAAGGTCAGCACCGCGGTGGCCGTCTTCATACGTGGCGCCTCGGCGACCTTGATGTCCAGCTGCGGTAGCCGGTCGCGCAGGCACTTGCACAGTGCCTGGCAGGGGGCCAGAAACTGACCGGCAAGTTGCTTTACTTCCGCCGCCAGGCTGGTGACGTTGGTTGCGTTCAGCAGTTTGGAGTTCTGCGTGGCACCGAAGATGCTTCCACCGAGCTGCAAGGCGAGCTTCCACTGCACCGCCGGCGGCCCAACCCAAGTCTGCAGCTCCAGCAGGTCGGGCATGTTGGTCAACGTCGCATCGGCCGGTGCCCCATGCAGGTAGAAGGTGCGGTTGGTCTGCGCGGCAAAAATCAGGATCACCAGATTCTCGATCGGCTTGGGCAGGCCCATCGCCCTGGGCAGGTTGAGCCAGTGCCGCAGCCGCGCCACGTCGGGAGTCCCACCGCACTCGTTGACTTTCGGGTTGAGGTGGTTCTTCCAGTGTTCACTCAGCAGGAAGACATTCTCGTGGACTTCGCCCAACAGCAGCGGTACTGCGATCGCCTGCAACAGCGGTTGCACCTTCTTGTCCACGTCGTCGATGCGTCCGTTGGGTGCTTGGGTGGCCCGTAACGTTTCCTGGTATACCTTCTGCAGGTTGGCACCCTTGGGTGGTGCCTCGAACCGCGGGTGAGCCGGGAACTGATGCTCCAGGGCCTGCTCCAATAGATTCTGCATTGCGCCCAGGAGGTTCGGCCCAACCGGCGGCTGTGGATCGAATCCGTGCCAAAGCGACTGGAAGTGCTCCGTCAGCTCGTGGGACGTATCTACTGAACCAGACGATTGCCGGTCGATACCGAAGGCAACGTCCAGGTGGTGCAGCACGCGCTGCCGCAACTGGCTCCGCTGGTTCTCCAGCAGGGCCTTGGCTGCTGGCCGATCCTGGTAGGGTAGGTGGCTGGAGTAACTGCCGAATCGCTCGCCGGTCAGGACGTGTTCCAGCACCACCAGATTTCCCAGGTCTCGCTGGGCGCTGAGCTTAAAGAACGAGGGAAGCCAACAGATCGTCCGTGATCCATTCGGATGCGACAGGCGGAATTTGTCGAGTTTTGTCAGGTCATCCTGCGGCGTGCAGCCGGCCTGGTCGAATGGGAAGTCCACGACCAGCTTCCAGTCGCTACCGCTGGCCTCCAGTGATGTTTCAGGCAGCGTCCTGACGTTCCCGAAGATGATCTCAGCCAACCGCTCCGTGTGCCGCCAGGTGAACTCGTGCGTCAGGAAGAACTCGTCCCGATCCTCGATTCCCAGCTGCTCAAACAGCATCTGACGCACCAGGCGCTGCCGGTTGCCAGGGTTATCCTCCCGCCGGGCCTGCTCCATGATGCTCTCGGTATCGACCCCGGTGAGCTGCACGGAAATCGATGGGTTGGCCGACTGGTCGCCGATCTTGATCTCGCCCACGGCAGCCGCCCATTCGCGGCAGCGCCGCAGAACCTCGCCGCCTTCCTTGCCCGGCACCGGCGTCTTGATCGTCCCGTGGTTCAGGGCTGCCAGCCGGTTCGCATTCAGGCCCTTGAGCGACTCGACACCGGGGCAGAGTGCGGCCAGGAGCAGGGTTTTCACCAGGCGGTCATCGGCCCGGAACGCGGCCCGGCGAGCGTCGTCATACGGCAACTCGTCGATCTCTTCTTTGCGCGAGTGGTGGTTCGACTCCAGCAGGGGCAGGAGCTTCAGATGGTAGAGCCGCTTGGCGTTGTCAAAGTGGATGGCCATCTCCTGGCTGAACGCCTCGTCGCCGTGGGCGATGACGTCGAACAGGTCACCCACGGGCACGATGTCACCCAGCTTGAGCGTCTCGCGGTGCGCCACCAACAGCAGCATCATGACCTTCAGGGCCGTCCGCTCCCGCTGCAGCACGCTCGACACGCCCACCAGCGTATCGACCAGCGCCGGGCTGAATGGGTACACCTGCCGGAAGATGCCCCGGTCGTACTTGGTCGTCAGCAGCGTATCCATCACCTCCCGTCTGAACTTGGCGGTCTCAGCAAACGCCGCGTCAAGTTGGTCCCGCGCCCGGTCACTGATCGGCTGCAAGACGCGCCGCTCGGCGATCTTGGGCAGGTTGCGGTCTTCCAGGGTGATCTTGTGGAACCGGCCCTCCCAGTGCTTCAGGGCGTCGCTGAAGTTGAGCCGTTCGGCCCCCGTGATGTTTTCGCCTACAAGCTCGGCTAGGTCCCGCTGCCGGGCCACGAAGCTGACCAAAGGGATTGGGCGGTCTGCCCGCTGGGCTTCGACCAGCTTGGCCAGCTTCTGACCCTCCTGGTGCATGAAGCCCAGCCGTGCGGCATGGCTGGCCAGCCACAGGATCAACTCGTCCAGGAACAGGATCACCGCGTCGTAGCCCAGGCTGGCCGCGTGCTTGCTGAGAACCGACAGGCCGTCGTCCAGCGGGATGTACGCCTCCTCTTGGACCCGGGCGAGGTCCTGGTACGAAGTGAAGAACGTTTTGACCAGCCGGCCGACCAGTTGGGTGCGATCCTCCGACGCAGGACCCGGTGCGGCCGTCACGGCCGCCTCGAACCGTTCAGCATCCCAGCCACCCTCCAACTCGCCCCAGTCACTGCCGCCAGCGGTACCCTGGTTGAGGTGAGCAAAGAACGCTGCATCGCCCATCGAACGTCGCAGGCCCTGGGCATCGGCGAACAGGCCTTCGGCCAGGTACACGCCGGGGATCGGAGCATCCGGGCGGATACCCGCTTGCGGGTGGCGGCGGATGAAGTCGGCGTAGCCGCCGAGGATGCCGGCTTCCATGTTCTGCGCACCGATCATGTGGTAGGGCACCAGCAGGAACCGCTTGCCACCAGTCCAGGCGTTGGCCCGCTCTATGATGGGGGCCAGCTCGGGGATGCTGCGGGCCGTTGGGTCGCCTGCCAGGACCAGATCCAACACAGCCATGAAGTGACTCTTGCCCACGCCAAAGCTGCCGTGCAGATAGGCCGCCTTACTGGTGTTGTCGACCAGGGCACTGTGGATGAAGCCCAGGGCGTCATCGAAGCAGCGGGCCAACTGGTCGGTGACCACGTAGTCTGCGACGGTCTTCTGCGGGTCCTTGACGCCTTCGGTCAGCTTGAGCACGAAGTCGCCTCGGTGAACGGCCTCGGGGATCTTGATTAGGTCTTTGATGAAAGTGGTCATTTGTTTTTGGTCCGTGGTCCGTGGTCCGTAGTCCGTGGTCAGTGGTCCGTGGTCCGTGGTCAGTGGTCAGTTGGCTTCTGCAACGGACAACGGACCACGGACCACGGACAATTTCAATCGACCCAGTTTTCGACCTTCAGGTTGGGGACCTGTCGGAAATGTTTCAGATTACGCGTGACCAGCGTCGCATCGGTCGCCAAAGCGATGGCGGAAATGAGCAAATCGGCCCGTCCGATCTTTCTCAAGTTCTTGATTTGCTCCAGGCGAGCCAACTCGACGGCAGCCGCTTCGTCAAAGGGCGCCACAGTCAGCTCGGCAAGCTTCTGCTCGCTACGATCCAGACGCTGCTGCGCTTTGACCACATCTTCGGGAGTCGCCGCTTTGAGGAGGTTGTCGCAGCGGGCACGCAGGATTTCACTCTTGGAAATCGACGTTGTGCCGATTTCCGTGTCCTCGCATCGGCGTAGGCGGTCTACGACGCGCGCGTGATTGGCCCAGAGGTGTGATACCGTGTCGGAATCGAGCAGGTGCATCTCTATTCCCCCTCCTCGATTTCCGAGCGACCCCGGTCACGGTAGATCGCCGCGCGCAGCTCCGCCAGTCCCCCCGCGTCGTCTTCAAAGGCTCCTGCCTGACTGAGAAGAACCTCTTTTCCCGATCGCCCGCGCAACCATTCCTGAATGGCGACGCGCCAGAATCGCCATTCCTCACCGATTTGCCGTCCGGGAATGTAGAAGCGAACGGCGTACTGCCGCACCGTCGCCTCCGGCACGCGAAGAAAGCTTGCCAGTTCCTCCGGCGTCATGACTTCGGGTTCTTTTTCGGCCGTTGCCATCGCGAATATCTCCAACGATTGGTGTCCGTCGTTCATGGTTCATGGTTCATGGTCCCGCTTGCCGTCGCCCGTGACGACGGACAACGGACAACGGACCAAGAACGAATGACTACTCTGACCTAAGGATCGTCCTTCCAGGCTCCAGCGACCTGCATCAGCTTCTCTTTCTGACTCGGAGCCGAGCGAAGCCAGTCCTGCACTGCGGCCTTCAGGAAACGCCATTGGCCGCGGATAACCCGTCCCGGGAACTCACCCCGCGTCGCCAGTTCTTCGACCTCTTCCTCGGTAACCCGCAGATAGGCCGCCGCTTCCGCGAGGGTGAGCACTTCCAGGGCCGCACTCGGCAACGCGCCGAGCCTAGGCGTGCGTGATTTCCGCGGTGGACGCGGTTTCGTCTTCGTCTGCGACATGGGATGAATCCTCTCTCCAACCAGAAATCGTGGTCTGTCAATGGTTACTGGTGATCTGTCATTCGGTCTTCGATCGTTGTTCCGCTCGCGACCGCCGCTGACAACCACCGCTGACAACTGACAACTGACTCCCGAGACTTGACCGTCACCAGCATGTCACTCACGACGTTCTGTGCCAAACTCATATTTCTTCCCTCACGCTTGTTGTCCCAAAAGCCAAACGGCCCGCGGGCGTTTCAAATTCCACAATGAACAGCCTCGGTCATCGGAAGGCCTCGCTGCCGATACGTTCAGTAGGACTCGGGGAGCTGTCCGCGCCGGCGCCGGTCAAAGTAACTGTCGGCAATTCCCTCCGGGCGTTCATTTCCACCGGGCGGTAGAAGGTTAGACAGATCCGGCAAGTTTTCCGGAAAGGCGAGATAATGCTGCCGTAACCCCCGCGCCTTGTCGCTCGTGTTCGTGGCGAGCAATTCCAGAATTTCCATGATCATCCGCCGCGAGTTGACCAAGAGCGGCCGATTCAGACGGCAGACTTCGATCAGGTCGGCCCCCGCCGACGTCAGCGCTTCGACCAAGCCACCGGGGCCAACTTCCACGTGTTGTGCCCAACCCTCGCGGCAGGGGTCAACCGGAACATCGTCTTCCTGCTTCAACGAGTTGCATCGGCAACAGGCGTACAGCAGATTGTCATAATCGCAGACTCGCTCGGGATGGGCCACGCGCGAAAGCATGTGCTCAACGCTGAACGAATCTTCGCCATCCGCGCACCAATTCTCTCGCCACAGGCAGTACACGCAGCGAAAGTCGAATTCGTCGCGAAGCCAAGGTTTGAACGAGCGATAGTCACGGTAAGCACGAGGTCCGTGACGGCGGACGTGCGCCTCTTGCGGATAGTGCAGTGGCATGACAGCCTCCTCATCTAGTTGTTTCACACATCGGCGACGGCGAGTTCTGCTGCGAGTCGCATCTGTTCGAGATCGTCCAACATCTTCCGGTCGAGCTGTTCCAGGTGCTGGTCCGCAATTGCCTGCAGCCGCTGTAGTTCGCGTTCTTCATCCGGGGTAAGACCGTTGACAAACCCCTTGCGAATCAGGGCGATGCGTCTCGCGTTCTGCATTGTCCAGACCGATGTCTCGTGCGGTGAGTCCACCGCCTCACTAAGAATTCCGACGGCCAATTCCTCGACCGACACACGCTCGGCCCGAGCACGCCCCGCGAGCTTTGTCGCCAGCGGACCGGACAAATTGATCGTGATCGTCATCATTCAACCTCCCAAACGAGAACCTTGTCACCTTACCCGCAGAGAACGCCGGGGCCGTTCCCGCAATCTCCATTCTACAGCTTTCCCGCGCCGTCCGAGGGCCGTCGTGCATTGTCCACTGCAACGGACAACGGACAACGGAACAAGAATCGAGAACTACTTCCCCACCTTCGTCTTGGCGCCTTTGCGTGCGCCCTTCTTCAGCGGCTGCCAGGCCCGGACGGCAGCGACGGTCAGGCCCAGCGTGCGGGCTTCCTGCTCGACGAAGCTGGCGAAGTAGTCACCCATCCGCATGTTGTCAAATTCGGAGTCGGGCTCGTTGTGCCACTGCTTCAGCCACGGAACCAGCTCGATGATACCGCCCAACAACGGCACCAGTCGGGGATCGGTCGCACCGTATTTCTCCTGGACTTCGACTAAGTAGCCGCTGACCGCCCGGGCGAGTTGCAGGTGGTCGAGGCCAGCCCAGGCGATCATCAGGGTTCCGTCTTCGCCTTCGCAGTGCGGGAAGCTGACCCAACGTTCCTTGGGCACGTCCAATTTGCCACGCAGCCGCCAACAAGGACCGGACAGGAAATCGGCGCTGGTGTACTTGGGTGGTACGGGAATGTCCGTGGTCAGTTGTCCGTGGTCAGTTGTTCTTGGTCCATGCCCTTCTGCAACTGACCACGGACAACTGACAACGGACATTCTTCGGTCTTCCTGCCGCTGCAGCTCCCAGGTCCGTTCCCAAGCTTGCCGCTTGTCGAGACCGCTGGACTTGTACCGCAGCACCGGCAACAGCGGCACGCTCTCAGCTTCGACAAGTTCGGCGACCAACCGACCGACATCGAAGTCCTGCCGGTCGCGGTACAGTTCGGCCACCTGCATGAAGTCGGTGTCACGGGCGGCGACGTCGGTGAGCGTGGAAAGGGAAACGAGTTGGACGGTCGCCAGCGGTGGCGGAGACGTCCGTGGTCCGTGGTCATCTGCAACTGACAACGGACTACTGACAACGGACGTCCCCGCAACTGACAACGGACTACTGACAACGGACATTCTCCCATCGAAGTCAAAGTAGCTTTCCAGCCGAGCAAGCAGCCATTCGCGCAACGCCCGCTCCAACTGCGAGGCCCACGACTCCGTGTTCCATCGCCGCTTGTACTCAGGCTGTTCAATCAACGCGATCTGGGGATTGGATTCGATGGCCTCGATCCGTTGCTCGACGAGCCGCCGGTAGTCTTCAGGCCACTCGCCGGGGATCTCCGTCATGGGCGTGGAACCGTGCCGCGCGAACCAAGTGGTCTGCAGGTCGCCGGTAGCCATCTTCCGAGCCATGACAATCTCGAACGCCCGCTGGCCGAGAAGAAGTGCAGGAGGCTCACGCAAAGGCGCCAAGGCGCAAAGATTTTCTTGATTCTCTTCTTCCTTTGCGCCTTTGCGCCTTTGCGTGAGCTCCTCTTTGGTCAGTCCGTAGAGCCGGTAGCACTGCCAATCAAGTCCCTCCTGCAAAGCAATCATCTGCCCACGGACCGCTTCC
>JAPLNJ010000264.1 GCA_026692885.1 Planctomycetota bacterium
TGCCCCTCCTCGTTATACACAACTCTTCCGCCCCAAAGGGGCATTAACAAATCAGCCCAGGGCCGAGCGTCGCGGGGACAGCCGCAGAGCGACGCCCTGGGTCCGGTCTCGATTCAGGCCGGTTGCCCTGAAAGGGCGAAACAAATCGGTCCCTCTCACGCGCATCGTTCGTCAGATGCGCCAAGGCTTGTTTCGCCCCTTCAGGGCTGGCGTTCCTGATACTCTCCTAACCCAGGGCGGCGCTACGCGGCTAACGCCGCTCCGCTCTGCCGGGGCTGTCATGTTGCTGCCCCTATCGGGGCGAAGAACTTGTGTATAACGACGAGGGCTTGCCCGGGGGATGCTTACGTTCGTCGCTACACACACAAGCCTTACTCCTTCCTCCCCCGTTTCGCCAGCGGCGGCGAAGTCGCCGCTGGCGAAACGGGGGAGGAAGGTTATGGGGTGGATTGCCTCGGGTAGCTGCGAACGTGAGCCTCCACGGGGCAAGCCCGTGGCATCCAATTCACAGAACCATAAGATCTCATGCTTGACACGCCAGCCCCAAAGAATCATTTGGTGCTAACACCAAACGGTTGTCGGTGTCAAGAATGGGGTTTTACGGTTTCGCAGAGACGGACCGCCGGCTGGGGTCAGACGTACAGATTTCAGTTTTCGCGGGCAGAAGGCTTTCCGTATGCTTGGGCACACGACCGCGAAAATCGAAGATGGACAGCAGACCCTGGTTTCGTCCGCCTTCGACCTGCCGGCCCTGCTGCGCGAATTGGCGACCCTGTTCCGGCCGCAGGCCGACACCAAGCAACTGACCCTGCGTCTGGACGGGCTGGACGACGTGGAGCGTTACGTCGTCGCCGACAAACGGCGGTTGCTGCAGATCCTCATGAATCTGCTCGGCAATGCCGTGAAGTTCACGGCCACCGGCGGGGTCTGGGTGCGAGTCTCGACGGAACCGCAGGGGACCGAGGGGTTACGTCTGGTGGTCCTGGTGGGAGACAGCGGCCCGAGTATTGGGGCAGAAGAAATCGGCCGGCTGTTCGCGGCCTTCGAGCAAGCTACGGCTGGCCGCCACAGTGGTTCCGGCACAGGTTTGGGATTGGCCATCAGCCGCCAGCTGGCACGGCTGATGGGTGGCGACCTGACGGTCACCAGTGCAGTCGGCCAGGGCAGTGTCTTCCGGCTTGAGGTTCTTGTCCAGCCAACAACCGAGTCGCTGACCGATGTCTCTGCCCCACCAGCCCCAGCAGCCGAACCGGACCGGACGACCGTGGAATGCCCGCCGACCCGGACCCGGGAGCTGCTGAACAGTCTGCCCGCAGAACTCCGCAAACAACTCCATGAGGCTGCCCTGTGCGGCCGCCAAGGGCCGTTGCGCCAGACGCTCCAGCAGGTCGCCGATCCCGAGCTGCGCCGGCAGCTGCAAGCCCTGATCGAGAAATTTGATTATGAACCCTTCCTACTACTCCCCTAGCCACGGCCGAAGAATAACTCCCTCGCCCTGGTACTCCGGAGAGAGGGTTGGGGTGAGGGACGAAAGGGCAAATGCCGAAGTTGTTTTTCGGCCAGTCCCTAGGCGGCTCTGATGACGACCCGTGCAGTCGGCGCCACGCCAACTTTCTGGCCTAGGACCGGCGTATCAACAACTGTCGGGTTTTCAAAGTGGTCATCACGCTCCGC
>JAPLNJ010000265.1 GCA_026692885.1 Planctomycetota bacterium
GACGACGTCGCTACGGCGTCGACGGTGGCCACCGGCACCCGGCTCGCGTTCACCGTCGTCGCAGCGAGCGCGGTCGCTTGCGGAGCGAGCGTCAGCGACCACCTTTCCAATACACCCGGTTTGATCGGATGCGTGTCGGTCAGTTCGAGCGTCCAGACGCCGTTGGGGCTCTGGTTATCGTAGGCAGACAAGAGTCCCGCGGGACGAAACCGTCCCGTAAACAGCGCACTGCCCGTGACCAAGCTGCTTGTCGCTTCGTCGTCCAGGGTGGTCTGGCGGAAGTCGGCACCGCTGCCACCCACGTCGCGAAACAGCTCCACGCGAGTCCCCCACGGGCTGGTGAGGTATCCGCTCAGCTGTCCATCCGCAGGATGCCGCAAATCGAACGTCAGGTCCAGATCGGACAGCTGGCCCACAAAGTTCTCGACCACCAGCGTCGAGGTCACTGTGGTGGGGGCCATGACCTCCAGGGGTGGCGCGGAAGAATCGTGAGCGACCGCTGGCGACGGGAACGTCAACGACAACCCCCACCCCTCCAGGATTCCCCGCTGCGCAGGGTAAGTGTCGACTATCTCCAGGGTCCAAATGCCGTTCGGATCTTGGCCGTCGAAGGCGGACAAGGCCTGTCCCGGACGAAAGCGGCCGGTGAACGGGGCCGCGCCTGCGGCGATGGGTAGTGCCGCCTCGTCGTCCAGCCTCGTCTGGCGGAAGTTGGCGCCGTGGCCGCCGATCTCCCCAAACAATTCCACACGGGTGCCCGTGGGGCTGGTCAGGAAGACGATCAGATCCTGGGTCGAGGGGTGCGCCACGTCGAGCACCACGTCCAGATCCTGCACGCTCCCGGAGAAGCCCGTGAGGTCGAGGGACGAAATCAGCGTGGCCGCCCGCACCACGTCGAGTGGAACCTCGCTCGAGGCGACGGAAATGGGGGGCGGCAACAGCGGGAGGGGCGTCAGCACGAGAGACCAGCTTTGGAGTACCCCTTGGTCCGCGAAAGCGCTGTCGAGGAGGCTAAGAATCCACACGCCGTTGGGGTCTTCGCCCGCAAAGGACGACAGGGGCTGCTGGGGACGAAAATGGCCGATAAAGGGGGCCTGGCCGTCGCCGATGCCGATGGCCGCTCCGTCATCCAAGGTGGTACCTTGGAAATTGTCGCCACTCCAGCCCACTCTGTTGAACAATTCCACACATGTTCCTGAGGGGCTGGTCAGCGAGGCCTGCAGGTCGGCATCCCAGGTGTGCGTGATATCCACTACCACATCCACGTCGAAGAGCACGCCCGTGAAAGCGTTCACGGTCAGCGTCGAAGATATGGGCTGGAAGTCGAGGATTGGCACGGGAACCTGCGTCGCTGCCACGGAGAGTCCGGGAGTACGTGGAGCGCTCGTCACCGCCAGCGACCAGTTCTCCAGTTTCCCCGCCGGGCCGGTGCCGGTATCGAAGAGTTCCAACGTCCACACCCCGTTCGGATCTTGGCCGTCGAAGGCCGCGAGAAGTCCTTGCGGCTGAAACCGGCCGGTAAACGGTGCGATGGCGTTGCCGATCCAGCCCGGCGCTTCGTCATCCAGCGTGGTCTGACGTAGGTCGCTGCCGGACCCGTCCAAGTTGCTAAACAGCGTAACACGCGTACCCGAGGGGCTGATGAGGTGGGCCCACAAACCTGCTGGCGACGGATCAGTGATATCCACCGTGACATCCAAGTCGAAGACCATGCCGCTGAGTCCGGCGAGGGTCAATGTCGAAGTCGTCGCCGCGGCACCCACGGTCTCGAGCGGGACCTGCGTCGAGGCGAATGAAATCGCGGGAGTCAGGATTAACGCCCAGTCCTCCAGGGTCCCCGTGCATGCGTTAGACGAGTCGTCGTAGATTTCAAGCGTCCAAGTCCCATGGGGATCCTGGCCGTCAAAAACCGACAGCGCCTGCGCCGGGCGAAAGCGGCCTGTGAAGGGAGAAAACCCCTCATCCGCGGCGAGATCCGCTTCGTCGTCCAGCCGCGTGTTGCGGAAATTCCCACCGTTGCCGCCCAGCCAGCTGAAAAGGCAAATCCGCGTGCCGGCCGGACTGGTCAGGTACACGGCGAGATCGGTGTCTCGAAAGTGCGTGATGTCCAGCCTCACGTCCACGTCGGCCAAGGTACCTGCGAAATCCGCGACGGTCAGCTGGGACGTGACCGTCTGCCCATCCACCGTCGGCAGCGGAACGTCCGGCGCGACGAAGATCGGGACGGGTGTCAACCACAGCGTCCAACCGTCCAGGGTGCGGAGTGACTCAGGAACCGTGGCCGTAAGCTCCAGCGTCCAGACGCCATTCGGGTCCTCGTCGTTAAACGCGGACAGCGGTGTCTCAGGATGGAAACGCCCGACAAAAAGACCGCCCTGGTCGACGAGGGCAGCTTCTGCGGCATCATCCAGCGTGGTGTCGGGAAACTGGCCGGTGCCTCGCAACAGCAAGAGTCGCGTGCCCGCCGGGCTGGTGAGATAGACCCGAAGTTCGCCCGCTCCCCCGCCCGTGACGCGGAGCCCCACATCCAGATCGGCGATGGCCCCGACAAAACCGCTGACGCTCGAGTGCGAGACGACGGTGGCCGTGTCACGAATCACGACCGGAACGTCCGTCGAGTTGACCGTCGTCGGCAGGCCGCCGCGAGCGGTAGCCACGAGGAAGTCCTGGGCACCGTCCCGATTCCAGTCCGCGACGACCGCGCTCTGAGGGTCCAGCCCGGTAGCCGACTGGTCGCTCACGGGAAACGCGAGCGTGGGCGTGGTCTGCAGCCAGCCTGCCGGGCTGATCTCGACCGCGCGGTAGGGCCCTGGCGCCAGGCCGGAGAAGGCGTACGAACCCGTTTCATCGGTGTCGGGCGTCTGCGGATCGTCCGCCAGGGTCCGCGTCTGCGGTTCCCCGGAATCAACCACCCCGTCGCCATCCAAATCCAGAAAGATCGTCCAGTTGGCCAGTCCCGGTTCGCCGACATCGCGTTGGCCGTTGCCATTGAGATCGTTGAACTTGGTCCCACGCAGGCTCCCGTAGTAGAGTTCGACGGCCCCGATGTCTGGCCAGAGATCGCCGTCCCCATCTCCGTCTTGGGGACGTAGAATTCCGCGCTGATCTACCGACGGCGCATAACGCGGGTTCGCCCGATCAATGGCGGGACTTCCCAGCAGGGGCTCGTGCGTGGGCACCGGACCGCCGTTGTCCGCCAGCGGTCCCAGACGCGGATCGAGGGGGGGGTAGAACACGCCGACCTGGTCATTTTCCAGTCCATCGGCGAACCCCACTGCGCCGCTACCGAAGCCAATCAGGTTGTTCCCCAGCGAAATGAAACCCCCGGCCACGTCGGCAGGATAACCGTACCCGTCCAACTGCACCGTGTTGCTTGCCACAATCGTGTTGCCGACCAACACCGTGACTCCACTTTCCACGTAGATCCCGCCACCCGTTCCGAAACTGATGCCGTCGAAGACCGTGCTGTTGCCGAAGATCGTGCCGTGGATGAGCTCCGCTTCGCCAGCCAGCATCAGCAGACCGCCGCCGTGGTTGCCCTCCGTATGATTACCACTCACCGTGCTGTTCCGCAGTTGGAGCGTCGTCAGCCCCGGTGCTCCGTCGAGCACGATGCCGCCACCACCGAAGGTCGCCTGATTGGCCGCCACGGTGCTGCTTTCCACGGCTAACTGACCTCCGTTCAGCACTCCGCCGCCCTTCCAGGCCGCGTTGCGATCGATCAGGATGGAGTTCAACACGGCGATACCCTGGTTATAGAGGCCGCCCCCGGATGCGGTGGCGACGTTGTTCGTGACACGGCTGTCGGCCATGCTGAGCGTGCCCCAGGACGCCACCCCGCCACCATCGCGGGCGGTGTTTCCTGCAAGCAGGCTGCCCAGAATGCTCAACTCGCCGTTCTGATTCCGGATACCGCCACCCTCTGCCAGGGTCTGGCCGCCGGTGACAACTACGTTCTGCAGTGTCAGCCGCACGCCCGGAAACACATCCAACACGCGGTCGATCTGCTGGCCGTCGATAACCGTGTTGCCAAGCAACCGGTCGCCAGCCGCTCGGATCGCCTGCACCACGCGGTCGCCAACTTCCGCAACGGAAGCAGTTGCCGCCACCACGATCGGTTCGTTTCCCAGAAGCACTTGCCCATCCCGATCGAACTCGAACCGGACGGTCCGCTCACCGTAGGTCAGCGAAAACGATTCGCCGTCGGCGAGGGCTTGCCCCATCCCGGTCTGCGACAACAGGCCGCTGCCCGACGCATCGACGATCCAATCCTGGCCCCAGAATGCAATCCTGTCGCCGTTCGCCCGAGGCGGCACCGGGACGCCGAAAAAGGTGTCCTCCACGGCGGCGACGATCCGGGCGGCAACCGCACTGGCCGCATCACTGCTCGCGAAACGCAACGGGTAGTGCCCACCCTGGACGGTTCCGTCGGCATCGAATTCGTAGATGACGGCTTGCGTACCGTTGCTGATGCGCAGGATTCCGCCATCGACGAGCTCGCTGCCGGCCGGGACCGCCAATCCTAAGGAGGGAAGTTCGAGGCACAAATCGGTCGCCGTTTGCGACTGCCGCAAGGCCGGACTACCGACGACGAGGGATAATCCCTCCCGCCACGGTATCGCCACGATCGCATCGCCGATGTCGACGTATTGCGGCTCCAGGGCCGGTCGCGCTCCGGCCCCGATCAGGGTCAGGTCATCGCGAATGTCCAAGTCACCCGTCGCCGCAAGATCCTCCTCCGCACCCGCCCGGCTCAGGTGGAAGTCGCCGGCCGGGAGAAAAATCGTATTCGGCCCCGGCAGCGCATTGGCTTCCATAACCGCCGCCCGCAGCGTGCTCTTGCCATTCGCGTCCAGACTGGCCGCGTTGCCCGGATTCTCGTCGACCGTGTCTTCGAAGCTGTTGACGCGAAACTGACCAAGATCGAGCACATCGACGACGAAACTACCGAGGAGTCCAGAATTCGCCGCGTTGGCGGGGACGCTCACATCGGTGACTTCGCCTGGCTGCAAGTAAATCTCATACGTGCCGTTGTCCTGGTAATCCCAGCTACCGCCGGGCGGCGTCAGACGATACCGGGCGGTCAGCGTGGGGGTGGAAGCCGTCGGAACTACGTCGACGAACGTGACCGGAAACGTCGCGCCACCCCCGCTACGCCGCACGAGCAGATCGGCAGAACCGAGACTGCTGACATCGACAGCCAGATTATCGTCGAAACGGACTGCGATATCCTGTCTGGTCCCCCCCGCGACTTCGACCGACTCGCTGCCCGATACCAGTCGGGCACGGGGCGCGTACAGATCCAGTTGCAACGAGCGGGCGGCATTCAATCGCCCGCCGCTGGCGATCAGGCCGCGATCGGACGCCATGGGCAGTGGGTCGACGCCACCCAGCAAGGCCTGACGCACCTCGACCACCGTTGCATCGTCCGGCAGTTGGGCAAACACCAACGCCGCCGCGCCACTCACAAACGGCGTGGCCATGCTCGTCCCGCTGCGCAGTCCATAGCCTCCGCCGACAGTCGTGCTGAGGATGTCTAGGCCCGGAGCCGCGAGGTCCACCGAAATCGGGCCGAAGTTGAAATAGGGAACCAAGTGGTCGTCCCGGTCGGTCGCGGCGACGCTGATCACGTTCGGCAAGTCGTAACTGGCCGGATAAACCGGTGCCTGATCGTTGTTGTTGCCGCGGCGAAAGGCATTGCCGTTGCCGGCACCGGCAACAAACAGGATCTGTTGTGCTCCAGCGACGGCGATGGCGTCTCTTAAACCCTGGCTGAAACCCTCCTTGCTGACCCAGCTGTTGTTGACCACCTGGACGTTGATCCCCCGATCCGTGATCCCTCGGTCCGGCTGCGTCAGCCAGAGGTTTCGCATCAGCCGGAGGTAGTTCGTCGCGGCAATCGCGTCGGCGATGTAGCCGTCATTGTTGACGCCCAGGAACTTCAGCGGCAGGATCGACGTTTGGCCCGCCACGCCTGCCACGCCCACGCCGTTGTTCGACTCGGCCGCAAGAATCCCAGCCACGTGCGTCCCATGACCGTTGTCGTCGAAGGGGTCGTTATCATTGTTCACGAAATCCCAGCCGACCAGATCGTCTACGAACTCGGGACCCAGAGCATCTGCGCGATTGCCGTCCTCGTTGATGCCGTTGACCCAGCGCGAATCGTGCAACAGGTCGCCCGCGTCGATATAGCCGTTCTGATTCAGATCGCTGACGTAGTTCCGGTTGGCCGGATCGTTCAGGTCGGCAAAGGTGTACGCTCCGTCGTGATCCGCATCGAACAGCGCCGCCTTGATTTCCGAGGGGATCTCCCCCTGGTTAATCCACACCTGCCGGTACAGGTCGGGATGGGTGTAGTCGACGCCCGAATCGAGGACCGCAACCACGGGAGCGGCCTGGCTCTGCGTGATCTCCCAGGCTGCGGGAGCCTGGATCTTGTCCAGTCCGAATTGCTCGGAGTAGCGCGGATCGTTGGGCACCGCCAGTGCTTCGGCGCGAGAATCCGGCTCGAAATAGGCCACGTCGGGATTGTTGCGGAGCGAATCCGCAGCCCGGGCCTCGTCGTCGCCGAGCGTCAGCACCAGGACTTGTCCGGGCAGCCCCAATCCCCGCACGACCTGGAAGTCCACGGCTGCCGTGTCCAGCAGTCGCTCCACCGCAGCAGCCGAATCCAGGTGTTGGCTCGCCGCAGCGTTCAGCTGCACGATCCAGCGCGACCAGCCGACGTCAATCTGACGACTGTCGCTCCCGCTCGTCAGACTGCTGGCCGTGACAGCGTCCGCCCCGGTGTAGATCTGCGGCACGGTGCCGAACCCGGCCGGGGTTATCGGCCCGTAGTCCGCGATTCCCGGACCCTCCAGAACCAGCCGTGGTTCAAGCAGTTCCAATCGCTGCTGCGACTGCCGACGGGCACGCAATCGATTGTCTGCCGACCGACGCCCCAACCGCTGATGCT
>JAPLNJ010000266.1 GCA_026692885.1 Planctomycetota bacterium
CAGCCAAGACTTGTTTCGCCCCTTCAGGGCTAGTGTTATCAATCCTCTCATAACCCAGGGCGGCGCTACGCGGCTACGCCGCTACGCTCTGCCCTGGGCTGCTATGTGGCTGCCCCTTTGGGGCGAAAACCTGTGGATCACGAGGAGAGGTAACCCCAGGGGCCACTCCGTCGTCCTTGATTTCGTGATCACTCCGCGAAGCCAACCAGAATGGAACAGAATCAGCCGTTCGGGAAAACACCAATTCAAGGCAAAATGAGACAAACTGAACACCCCAGCTGGCCGTCCGTCTATGCGAAACCGTAAAACCCATTCTTGACCGATAACCCCGCAACCCGTTGGGTGCAAGGAAGGCTAACCATGTGCGGTAAACAACATCGGCAGGAATTGCTGGCGGTCTCCGTCATGCTGATGGTGCTAGGTGGCTGTCAGCAACTCAGTTCACCCCTGAGCCGCATCAATCCGTTCAATCGGACGGCAGCGGCAGACAAGACTGGGTCCGCGGCGAATCCGTCTACGTCTGACACTGTGACACCGGACCAGAAGGCCAATGTCCAAATCGCGATGGCCCGCGGCTTGGAAAACCAAGGCCGCACGGACGAAGCCAAGAAGCTCTACCTGCAAATCATCAAGCTAACTCCGCGCCGAGCGGATGCTTACCACTACCTCGCTCTGCTCCACGACCGCAAAGGCGAATGCCCGCTGGCCCAGGATTACTATCGGCTGGCGTTGGAGCGTGATCCTGAGAATCCGGAACTGCATTGCGACCGGGGCTACAACGCCTATCTGCAACAACGCTGGGAGGACGCCGAGAAGAGTCTGCGTCAGGCGATCGCCCTGGCCCCGGACCTCGCCCGGGCGCATAACAACTTGGGAATGCTGCTGGCCCGGACGGGACGCGACAGCGAGGCGTTGCAGGAGTTCGCCAAGGCCGGAGCCAACGAAGGCGAGGCCCGAGCCAACCTGGCGTTGGCGATGTCGCTGAGCAATCGCTGGACGGAAGCTCAGGCGCAGTACCAAGCCGCTTTGACGGTTGCCCCTAACTTGAGGGCAGCACAGGACGGCGCCCGGATCTTGCAGACGGTCGCCTCGCAACGTGCGGGGAGCCAGAATACCGGTTCGACACCGCCGTTCACCGGGGGTATCACGCAAGCCGCCTACCTCGCGCCGCAGCCGGCCCCAGGGCGCTGACGCAACAGTCCGCGAACGCCCCCGGTTTGCTAGGTTGCAATGCCGCCCGACAGTAGGGTACATCAAGCGAAGCGCCGATGTACCTGGGGGGCAGCGCCGATGGTCCTGGGGGCCGATTCTCATTAGGACCATCGATCAACCGGTACATCGGCGCTTCGCTTGATGTACCCTACTTGGCCAACAACTGGTGGCAATGCCCGACCGTAGGGTACATCAAGCGAAGCGCCGATGCACCTGGGGCGAAGCGCCGATGGTCCTGGGGGCCGTTTCTCACTAGGACCATCGATCAACCGGTACATCGGCGCTTCGCTTGATGTACCCTACTTCCTTGTCAACTTATGGTTGACACTTTCTATCACTTTGATTTGCGCCAACTAGGCGGGACGCCGATACTCTGGCTCAAATTATTCATCGGTTTGCTAGAGTGGGTCGGGCAATCTTTGTTCCCGGTCGGCCGAGATTGCTGTGCAAAACGCGGTTGCGTCGTCGGACCGCGAATTCGATTTGCTGCCGCTCCCCTTAGTTTCGGATGTCCCCATCGTGAATTGGCGCATCGATTGCGACGGATGTGGTGCCGCGTTCGGGCGATCTCGCCCGAACGAGACTCTGCAATCACCCCTTACGAAGGAGCGGTACCATGCAGTTGCTGCAACGGTTGGGCAAGGTGTCGGGTACAAAGTTCGCGTCCAGACAACGCCGCCGTCGGCACCCATCCAAATCGCCTCGACTGCTTTGTGTCGAGCCGCTCGAAAATCGTCTGCTGCTGGCGATAGTTGCCACGGGCGTGCCCGTGAATGCGGTGGAACGGCTGCCCATGGATGGCGTCCTCGTCGCGACGTTCACCGACTCGAACGGAGCGGACGCTCTAACCGCCTACGCGGCGACCATTGACTGGGGCGACGGTTCCGCCGCCTCGGCCGGCACGATCGGCAGCAGCGATCAGACATTCACCGTGAGCGGTTCGCATGCCTACGCTGAGGAGAGCAGTTCTGAGCATCCGGGTTCGACCCCCTACAGGATCACCGTCACCATTACGCACGGGGACGGGGAGGTGGAAACCGGTGCATCGTGGTCCAATCGGGCAGAGCTGCCAACTATGTTCGAGCAACCAGCGGCGGTCACGGCCACGGATGGGCGAATCTACGTTGTCAACATCAGCTATCTGGAGGCTGTGGACCGCTATGACCCGAGCCGGGACCGTTGGGACACGGCAGGTACGGTAGCTCCTGTGCCGGGGGGGTGGTTCTATCGGGCCATCGCGGCCGGCGCAGACGGGAAGATCTATGCGTTCGGCGGGATCAACCCAAATCCTGCTTTTGGAATCACGAACGCCGTCGACGCCTATGACCCCGTCAGCAACACTTGGTCCGCGGTAGCTCCCATGAATACGGCACGGTTTGGATTGGCCGCGGCGACGGCCCCGGACGGGATGATCTATGCCATCGGCGGCTACAACCGCGCTGACGGGATCGGAGGAGTCGTCGACACGGTCGAGCGTTTCGACCCGATCGGCAACAGTTGGTCTACCGTCGCCTCGATGTCGATGCCCCGCTACAACTTGGCCGCTGCCACCGGCGCGGACGGCCGCATTTACGCCATCGGGGGCGAAGACCGCATTTTCGTTTATAACACCATCGTCGAAGCCTACACGCCGAGCAGCAATACGTGGTCCACGGTCGCTTCGCTGCCGACGGGTCTATTGGCCTTGCAGGCGGCCACCAGTTCCGACGGCCGCATCTATGCTGGCGGCGGAGAGAGTTACAATTACAGTGGCACGCCCGTCTTCATCTACAGTCCGGCCAGCGATCAGTGGACGACGGCCACCCCTCTTCCCGCATCGCGCTATCTGCCGGCCGTGGCCACCGCGGGTTCGCAGGTTTACGTGATCGGTGGGTTAGACGACAGCAACGGGAGCTCGCAGGAGACGACCGTCCTGGAATTGGACCCTCTACCCAACGCAACCAGTTCGGACACGGTGATCGCTAGTGCCACGGTCTCCGACCCGCCGGTGGTGGCCACGGGCGGCTTCACAGTGACGGCGGTCGAAGGCGCGCTGTCCACGTCACAGACGGTAGCCACCTTCCGGGATCCCGCCGGGGCCGAGCCGTTGGACGACTATGCCGCGACAATCGACTGGGGCGACGGTACGGGGACGCAGAACGGCGCGAGACTGATCAGCGCCGGCAACGGGGTGTTCTTGGTCCAAGGCAGCCACGCGTTCGTCCATTCGACCCTGGAAAATGGCGATGTACCTTTCACCGTGACCGTCACGATCCACCACGAATCGGCTCCGACCACCACCGTCTCCAGCTTGGCGATGGTCGCTGATCCGCCGCCCGTGGTCAGTCTGCTGACCGGAGCGTCGAGCGGGGTACCCGGCCAGTGGCTCGACTTCTCGCTCGCGTTCACAAACGTCCCCAACGACGGCCCCCACACCAGCGTCTTCCAGTGGGGCGACGGCAGCCGTTCGATGCCCACCGCGACCGAAACGGCGACCGCAGGCACGGTTAGCGCCAGCCATGTGTACACGGCCCTTGGCACGTATACGGTGACCCTGACCGTGGGCGACGATGCGGGGGTCGCCACGTCCGTGAGTAAGACGGTGACGATCACGCCGATCAACCTGCAACCGTACTCTGGCGGTGCGGTCAACACGTTCCAACTGCTGGCTGGCGGCACGCAGTTCGGCGACCGGATCACGTGTTCGGACGGTGTGCCCAACACGTTCCAACTGCTGGTCGGTGGCACGCAGTTCGACGACCGCATCAATGTCCATGTCAACACTTCGGGCAAGCAGCCGGACAAGTACAACATCGAGATTCTCTCCAAGCAGGGAGCGGTCAACCGCGGTTCGTTCCAGTCTGGTTCTGTCACGGCCCCCGGTCAGATCTGCCGAATCGTGGTCTACGGGCTGGACGGGAATGACGACATCCGTGTGGACGGCGGATCAAGTGTTCCCGTTTGGTTCTTCGGTGGTGG
The DNA here is from genome assembly GCA_026692885.1 of Planctomycetota bacterium. The sequence goes on from JAPLNJ010000266.1 coordinate 4,171, forward strand.
TGGCGACGACACGTTACAGGGCGGCAAGGGCAACGACGTGCTTGTCGGTGGTGACGGCAACGACATTTTGAACGGCGGGGATGGCCAGGATCTGCTGATCGGCGGTGGCGGCCAGGATACGCTGAGCGTCAGGAAGGGCAGCACCCTACTGATCGGCGGTTCCACCGACTACGACGTGCCCACGCCCCGGAACCTGCAGGCCCTGGACTTGCTGATGACCGAGTGGGGATCGAACCAGGCTTTGGCTACGCGCGTGGCAAACCTCGCAGGTATCAGCCAGAACAACCCCAGTTTCGGCAGCCGCCAAAATGGCTCTTACTTCCTGAATGCAAGTACCGTCTACGACGACCTGGCGCTCGATCGATTGACCGGCGGCAGCGACTCGGATTGGTTTCTCTTCAGCCTCCGGGACAGATTGAAGAAGGTGGGGTGTGGCGACCTCGCGACCAGAATCTGAGTGAGACATGTCTGATCGACCTGCGGCCTTGATCATAAGGTTGCGCACAGCCGTCAGTGCCAGCAGCAGCCCGGGTGGCTGGCGGCTGAGCCTTAGCGAAGCCCCAGTATCCGATTTCTGGGGCATCGCTGCACTCTGCCCCAGCCACCCCGGCCTCCTGCTGCTAGCGTTTTGCACAACGTTATGATCAAGGCCGTGACTGCTCTGACCGACTTACGTCGGGAGCTTCTCGGACGGAACCAGCTAGCAGTGACGACATTTCGCAGTGTTACGATCAACGCCCAACGAACGTAAACATCCACCGGGCAAGCCCTCGTCCTTGCACAAAATTATTCCGCCCCAACGGGGCAGCCACATGAACGCCCTGCGGCATAGCGTAGCGGCGTTAGCCGCGTAGCGCCGCCCTGGGTTAGGAGAGTATCAAGAACGCCAGCCCTGAAGGGGCGAAACAAGCCAGCGTAGCACAACCGCGCCACAGTCCTTTGTCAAGAACTACGTCCATCTTGTTTGAAGACGAACGATAGGTGTGGAATGAACCGCTTTGCTTCGCCCTTACAGGGCTACCGCGTTGAATCGATCCAGTACCCAGGGCGGCGCTCCGCGGCTGTCGCCGCTACGCTCTGCCCTGGGCTGGTTTGTTAATGCCCCTTTGGGGCGGAAGAGTTGTGTAGAACGACAAGGGGCAAGCCGGGGGCATGTTACTCGCATCTGACTTCTTCAGTAGCCTCCGTTGGGTCGCGGTTAAACGACGATGGGCCAATCTCAACCGCGTAGGCATAGCGAGGTGCAAGTGGTGCCAGCGGCGTTCCCGGAAGCATTCGTCTTCCGCGCGACAGGGCGGTGGCTGTCAACTGTCAACCTGCGTCAACTGTCAACCCGGCTGTACGGCAGCTCGGAACGTGACATAATCTAGTCTGTTGGCGGGCGTCTACCGGCGTTTACCGGAAGGGAATCCACCTGGTGCATCCCACTCAATCCGACGCATGGAAGAACCGGGATGCAGTAAGGTGAAACATGTCCCAGCAGAAGCAGGCTCTCAGCGTATTCCAACTCCTGTTAGTGTGCGTTCTGTCGGCACTGGTGTTTGGCTTGTTCAGCACATCGCTGCAGCTGGCAACCTCAGCGAACCCGGTTGCGGACCTATCGCCCGACGGCCGCGTGCCAGCAGTCGCGGCGGAGACTGGCCAACTGCTGCGAACCCTGTCGCGTGAGGAAACGTTGCTGCCGTGCTTGCTGTACGGGGTCGGTTTCGTCCTGTGGCCACTGCTGTGGGGACAAATGCCTGCTTCTTCGGTCACTCGACACTCGAACCCCTGTTTCGCCAGACTTGGGAACGCCTGCTTGCGGCGTACTCGGAACTGGTCGGCGAGCCCGTTACTGCAAAGTATCCTCTGCTGGTGCTGATTGTCGAGGAGGGCCGGGCGTATGAGGCTTTCTTGAACGATCGGCCGCCCACGGCAGGCGTCTACCGGACGGTTGGCAGACGCGAAATCGTGATTTGCGAGCAGTGGTCGCTGGATCGCTCGATCGAACCGGAGCAACTTCTGGGCTGGCTGCTGGCCGACTACCTGTTCGACTGCCAAAAGCGTTTTCGGGCGCCGGCGGGGCTGGCAGCCATGCTCGGTTGGCTGCTGACCAGCGATGGGGACGCACGCCTCTCGTTCAGCATCCATCGCATGCTGCGGGCGGCATTGGACAGGAACGAGCCGTGTTTGCAGGACAATCCGCTAGTAACTTCGGTCCCCAAATCGGCCCGCCACGCGATCTACTGGAACTGCCAGGCGGCGGCGCTGGCCCTGTATCTTGCCGGAGCCAAGTTCACCACTCGCCGCGAACAATTTACGAGTTTCTTGCGAGAATTGTCCAAACGCGATGCACTGGAAGTTGTCTTGGAACGAAATTACGCATGTAGTCTCTCGGCGCTGACTGAGAACTGGCATTGCTGGGAAGTGATGCAGCCGATAGAGCAGTACGATCCACCACCCGCGAGGTTACGCCGCCATGTGGCCGAAAAGGTCGTCCCGCTGGTTCTGGATCCGACGGTCTCACGCGACCGGCGTCTGGAAGCGATCCGTCACCTGGGCACCGGTGGGGATGTCACCGTCGGCGGTGTGCTGATCGAGGTGTTACAGGCCGCGGAAGACATCGCAGCGTGCGATGCCGACCGCGAATCGGTGGCCGGCTCGGAGTTCACCGAGCCATATCGAGCCGACTCCGCGGAACCGCAGACACTCCGGGCGGAGGCCAGCTGGGCTCTGGAACTACTCTCGGGCGAGGCGTTTCCGGCTGTGTTCGGCGTGTTGTGTCTGGATGGCCTACTGTCCTGGTTGTCGTATGCGAGTCTGGCCATCGGCGGTGGGGCGATCGCGACGGGTGCCGGTCGTGAATTGCGAGGTCTCCCCGCCGTGGCGATGCTGCTGGTACTGAGTCTATGTTCGCTGAATGTGGTGAGCGCGGGCCTGGGCTTGGGCGCTTTGCTCCTCAGCCGCCACGCGCAGGTTCAGCAGTACCTCCGGCTGCAGATCTGATGCCCCGGCAAATCGCTGGCTCGACGCACCCTCGCAACGTAGGCCGAAATAAGTTGCCGAATTCCGACGCGGCGGCGACAGCTAGGGGTCGGGTGTGGCGTGTTCAGTTTGTGCCTGTCAATACCAATTGATTTGATCCTGGCTCTATTCTGCGTTTGGGGCTGGGGAAGGCTTCCCGGCGGAGGCCGGCGTGATCCGCCACTCTTCCGCCCCAAAGGGGCAAAACAAATCAGCCCAGGGCAGAGCGTCGCGGCGACAGCCGCAGAGCGACGCCCTGGGTACGG
>JAPLNJ010000267.1 GCA_026692885.1 Planctomycetota bacterium
ACCGACGGTCCGCTGGCATCGCTGGTCGGCGCACGAGATACCATCCGCAAGCTCAAAGCCGCCGGGACGCTGCAACAGCCGATTCGCGTCCACATCCAAAGCGGCCTGTATGCCGTCCGCGAACCACTCGTCTTCGAGCCACAGGATTCCGGCACGGAGCAGTGCCCGATCAGCTACCTCGGCGACCCTGGCAAGCGGCCGATCGTCTCCGGCGGTAGGCAGGTTACCGGCTGGCGGAAACAGGCCGATCGCTGGGTCACGCAGTTGCCCGAGGTGGAGGCGGGCCAGTGGACTTTCGCCGCGTTGTGGGTTAACGGCGAGCGACGGACCCGGGCGCGAATGCCGAACGAGGACTATTTCCATACGGCCGGCAAGGCTCCACCCAGCACCGACCCAAAAACGGGCCAACCTGCCTCCAGCGCCCACCTCGCGTTCCGTTTCAAGCCGGGCGACATGCACCAGTTCAGCCAGCTCGACGACGCCGTGGTCGTCGTGTACCAATCCTGGGAGGTCGGCCATCAGCGGATTGCGTCCCTGGACGAAGCAAAGCGTGTCGTCACCTTCCGCAGTCCCCTGCCGTGGGCTTTCGACTACTGGGGTGGCAACGTTCGCTACTTCGTCGAGAACGTGCCTGAGGCTTTGGATGCGCCCGGCGAGTGGTATCTGGACCGCCAGACCGGCCTGTTGTCGTATGTCCCCTTTCCCGGCGAGGACCTGACGCAAGCGACCGTCGTCGCCCCCGTCGCCAAGCAGTTGATCGTCCTGAACGGCAAGCCCGCCGAACACCAATTCGTGTCCCACCTGCGATTCGAGAACCTGCGGCTGCTGTACACGGACTGGCAGGTTCCGCCGCAGGGGCATGCCGCCGGGCAGGCCGCCTGCGACTTCCCTGCTGCCGTCGAGGCCGTGGGAGCGCGGAACTGCTCGGTCGAAGGCTGCGAACTGGCGCACCTGGGGACTTACGGCGTCTGGCTGCGGTTCGGCTGCCAGGACAACCGGATCGCGCGCAATCGTATTCACGACCTGGGGGCCGGCGGCGTGCGTCTCGGCGAGCAGAGCGATCCGCGAACCGAGCCCGAAGCTGCCCAACGAAACACCGTCGATAACAATCTGATCCACGACGGGGGCCAGATCGATCCCGGCGCGGTGGGCGTCTGGATCGGTCGGACCAGCTACAACCGAGTCTCGCACAACGAGATCTGCGACCTGTACTACACCGGCATCTCGGTGGGCTGGAGTTGGGGGTACGCCCCGACCAGCGCCCATCACAATGTCGTCGAGTTCAACCACATCCACGATATCGGCCGGGGGGTGCTCGGCGACATGGGCGGCATCTACTGCCTGGGCGATTCGCCGGGGACGGTGCTGCGCAACAATCTCGTGCACGACGTCTACGATCACGGCACCGGGTCCCTGGCGATCTATACCGACGAGAGCAGCACCGGCATCCTGATCGAGAACAACATCGGCTACGGCACCACCTACGCCAATTTCCACCAGCATTACGGCAAGGAGAACATCGTCCGCAATAACATCTGGGCGTTCGGCCAGGACTACCAGCTCAGCCGCGCGCGTCAGGAAGAGCACCTCTCGTTCACCTTCGAACGCAACATCGTCTACTTCAACAACGGCAAGCTCCTCAAAGGCGGCTGGACAAACGACAAGTTCGTCATGGACCGAAACCTGTACTGGGATACCTCGCATCCCGACGGCAACCTCAAGTTCGGGGAAGTGACCCTGGCCGAGTGGCAGGCCCGCGGTCACGACCGGCACTCGCTGATCGCCGATCCAAAATTCGTAGATGCGGCCCGTTTTGACTTCCGCCTGCCGCCTGATTCCCCGGCTCTCCAACTTGGCTTCGTCCCGATTGACACCAGCCAGATCGGTCTGTACGGCGATCCCGACTGGGTCCGTACCCCACGGCAGATCAAGCGACAAGTGTACGTTCCCAAGCTGCCTGCCGAACCGCAGCCGACGCCAGTCCAGGACGACTTCGAGGACACGCTGTCCGGCCTGCCGCCCGATGGCCCGGCGATCAGTGTGGAGCACGTCGGCAGCATCTTGGTCACCGACGAATTGGCCGCGCAGGGCAAACAGAGTCTCAAGTTCACCGATGCCCCGGGCCAGAAGTTCAGCTTCAACCCGCACCTGTGGTACTCACCGCATTTGGTGACCGGCAAGGTGCGTGGCAGTTTCGACGTGCGGATCGAACCCGGCGCAATCGGGCACTTCGAGTGGCGCGACTACTCGGGCGGCGGCTACCGCGTTGGACCGTCGGTCCGGATTGAGGGCGACGGGAAGCTGCTGTCTGGGGGCCAGCAGCTCGGCCAGGTTCCGTTGAGCCAATGGCTGCGGATCGAAGTCACTTGCGGTCTGGGCGACACCGCCAACGGTAAGTGGACGCTGCGTTACGGGCCGCTTGGCGGCGTGCTGACTCAGCTCGAACTGACGTGCGATCCGCAGTTCCGCAAGCTTGACTGGGTCGGCTTCATCGCCGACGCGACCGTCGCTGCCGTGTTCTATGTGGACCACCTCAAGATCGGTCCGAGCCCTGCACCGTGAGCCGGACTCGCGATTGTTATACTGCCCGCGGGCAGCTTTGTCCCTTCGTAGAGCGGAATTTATTCCGCTTTTCACTGAACGGATTGAAATCCGTTCTACGACAAGGCTGCCCGCGGGCAGTATAGTCGGACGTATTGACGACGCGGGCTCGCGTCCCGTGATCGGTGGTCATTTGGCATGTCGCGAAAAACGGTCTGAAATAATGATGCCACCCTGCTCGAAACGAAAGGAGGCCGCTGTGAAACGCTCGTCAGTGAGGTGTTGGATCGCGGCAATCTCGATTGCCTGTTTTCCGTGGCAAGGCGTAGGCAGCGAGAACGCGCCCACGCTGCGGGTCGCCACGTTCCGCTGCGATGTGACACCGCCGGTGGACGGCCGTTTTCTCGGAGGGTGGGGGCAGCCGCTCACCAAGCTCCTGGATCCGCTCTGGGCCAAAGGCATCGTGCTCGACGATGGCTCGGTGCGTTATGTGCTTTGTGCGGTCGATTGGTGCGAACTGTGCAACGGCACGCATCTCCTCTGGCGCCGCAAAGTGGCGGAAGCCGCGGGGATCGAACCGTCGCGGGTAGCGATCCAATGCGTCCATCAGCACACGGCTCCAGTCGCCGATGGTGACGCTCAGGCACTCCTCGACAAGCAGCCATCGCCGCCGCAATGTACGGACCGCAAGTCACTGGAAGAACTGGCCGACCGGCTGGCTGCGGCGGTCAAGCAATCACTGGCCCGGCTGGAGCCGTTCGACCGCGTGGGCACGGGCGAAGCGCAGGTCGATTGCGTGGCGGCTAACCGCCGGGTGGTGCTCAAGGACGGCAAGCTCCATGTGCGTTGGAGCAGTTGTACGGATCCTGAATTGCAGAGTGCCCCGGAAGGGCTGATCGATCCGATGCTTAAGACCATCACCCTGGCCCGGGGCGGAAAGCCCCTCGCACGGTTCCACTACTACGCGACCCATCCGCAGACCGGCCTTGGCGATGGTCCTGTGAGCATTGACTTCGTGGGCTTTGCCCGCGACAAGTTCGAACAAGCAGAGGGCGTGTTCCAGGTCTACTTCACCGGGTGCTCGGGCAATGTGACCGCCGGCAAGTACAACGACGGCACTGCCCGGGCCCGCGGGGAATTGACCCAGCGACTGCTAGCTGCCATGGGGGTCTCTGTCGCGGCCACTCGCTTCGCACCGGCTGAACGGATCGGCTGGCGAACCGTGTCGCTGACGCTGCCGGTACGGAACGACACCGGCTATGGGGCTGCGGAGAACCGCGAGATTCTGACCACTTCGCAGGCCAACGGCACGGCCCGGATCAGTGCTGCCGGCCGGCTCGCCTTTCACGAGCGGAGCCACCTTCCCATCGAATTGAGTGCCCTGGCGATTGGCCCAGTTCACGTGTTGCACTTGCCGGGGGAGCCGTTCGTGGAGTTCCAGCTTTACGCGCAGGAGTTCTCGCCCCAGTGCTTCGTCGCGGTCGCGGGTTACGGCGACGGCGGCCCCGGATACCTCTGCACTGAAAAGTCCTACCCAGCAGGCGGCTACGAGCCCACGGCCACGATGCTCGCCCCGGCATCAGAAGCGATCCTGAAGCAGGCGATCGGTCAGGTGCTGACGAGTGGGCCGTAGGACGCACCCACGGGCCCGCTCGGGTGATGAAACGGTTTCGGCCGTACGTCGAGTTCCGATCAGGATGCCTCCGCTGTCCGAACAGACTACCGACCACAGGGCTCGCGAGACAACGTCGCTCTGCCCCAGCAACTCACAGTCTTTCCTCCGTGCGAGCCCCGCGGCACGGGGGAAGCACCTGCAGCATCCAGGGGCGAGAATCGCGTCACGACCGCCGAGCCCCACCGGGCTGGAAGTTGGCGTCGGTTACTCGTCGCCGGCTGAACTGCAGCCAGCAGCGGCGGGGAGACGGGGTGGTGGGCGGCGACGTGGTGGACATCGGGTAGTGTGCAGGCCGTGTGGTCAGTGTGCCATGTGCCGGAGCCATTGGAGCAATGGAAAAAAGAAGGCGACGGTCACGCCAGTACCGACGAGAAGCAAGATGAACGCCTCAAACAGAGGCAGTCCGAGTGGCGTGCGGAGTAGCCGCAAGACCGGCGCATCAATAAGTGTCGGGTGTTCAAAGTAGTCATCACGCTCCGCGTGATGACATGTCGTCACGGCGGAGCGTGACGACTACTATACTTGCGACAGTTATTGATGCGCCGGTCCTACTGGAACCGGCGGCGGCCGGGCTTCGGAGCGGTCGGTGGGGAAAAGGCGATCATCGTCCGGAATCCTGAGCTTCCCCCTCCATTCTATCGCCCCACCACCAACACCGGTAGAACGACCGGGGCAAGTGTCGACGGTCCGACTGGGAGCCTGGTAGTGTCCTGACCGGAGGACAATCTTCCGGTGACGGCATCGACGACGGCGGCGTGGCGGCGGAATGGTCCGACATGCTCCAAGGTCACGGCGACCTGTTCTTGGACGGCCCGAACTCTAAGGCTGGCAACTCCGAAGTTTCGAATCAAAGTCCAGCTGAGAAAAAATGAACCGCCCCAGGGACCACTCGGCGGTTGAATCGGCCGCACTGCTCGGCCGATTCCCCTTGTCGGGGCAACGCCTGTTCCGCCCCGTGGCGGCGGCTGCCTTTGAAGTTGCGCATTTTCATGGTCCCCACCTGGCCCCGTGCCGGTGGAGGTAGATTTGGCGACTAGGCGACGCCCGCGCCGTGGCATGCACGTTCCCATCTGGTCGTTCCCGGCTTGGGGTGATGTCTGGCGAGGGATGGGGTGCGACTTGGAATCGTTCGAGCGGCTGGGGATCGCTCCCGATACATCGGATACCGACCTCTGGGAACTCTGTCAGACGCACGAAATCGTCTTGTTGATGGGTATCCGCTAAAGCAGGGACTCCAACGGACTTCGCACCTTTACAGAGGTGGTTTTGTACCCTACGGGTTCAGCACGCACGGTGGGCAAGACCACAAGACGCCTGAAGGTCTCGGCAGCGCCATCACCTCCCGTCACTCTACCGATCCCGCTGCTGGCCCGCTTTCCGCTTCTGCTTGCTTGGCCCTTGCCTCGTTGGGATACCATTGGCCGGTGCTATCGTCGAGGATGCCGATAAACCCGGCCGATGTTGGCTTGATGTCGGTCTCCACTACGCAGGCGAACTTCAGGGACGGCATCGCCGCGAGGGCCTTCAAGCATGCATTTGTTGCACGTGTCCTACCGATGCCAAGTACCTCGAGCTTGGGCAGTTTCGAGAGGTGCCGCAGCCCGGCGTCACCAACCTTGGTGTCGCTCAGTTCCAGGTGCGTCAGATTGGTAAGTCTTTCCAGTGGTGCCATGCCCCTATCCGTGATCGCGGTGCGACTCAAGGAGAGGTCACGAAGGTGCTTCAAGGAGGTCAAGTGCTTCGCGCCTTCATCGTCGAATGGCTCGTCGTACAGGGCCAGGAACTCAAGCTTCTCAAGTCTTCCGAGGGCCGGCCCGAGCCTGGAATCAATCTTGCAATGGTAAAGGTAGAGCCACGTCAGCCCGTGCATGCGAGCGAGGGAGTCGGTTGCGCCGTCCGAAAGGTCGCCGTCGTTCACTGTGAGTACAGTGAGCCCACGCAAGCTGGAAATTGGCCGCAGCCAATCGCCCTTCAACCCCGTTGCGTCGAGTTTCAGGCGTTCAAGTCGGCTAAGGCGTGATATGCTGCGAAGCTGGCTGTTCGTTATGGGCGTGCAATACAAGTCCAAGCTCTTCAAGCAGGTGAGCCCCGTCGGGCGGAGTTCGGCGCCAGGTTCAAGCCGGCAGTGCTCGAAGTGAAGCGACGACAGGTAGCGAAAACAGGCCAGTTGCTCCAAGGCTCGATTGTCAACAACGGTTGCCTCTTGGAAAGTGACGCGGTCTCTGGGGACATACAAGCGGCCCCGCTGGAGTTCCCAGAGGCCGAGACGCTGGTCCTCAAACGACTGGTCCGCCCCATCGTAACAGAAGGCGGATGCCGATGCGTGGTAATCGCGTTCGAGGATCGCCTTGGCCTGCTGTTCGCGTCGAAGGCAATACCGCTCGTGCTCAACCCACGCGGAAACGCACAAGGCGACAGCAATTAGCAGTTCGAGCGCCGCGACGCCGTGCCGGGACCTCCGTGCTGTTGCGCGGGGGCCACGGGCCAAGGGCATTGGAACTGCCATGATTTCACTTTCCGGGGCTAACGGACAACCACGATGTAATTCTCCGACCGGACCCGCCCGGCCACTCGCCGCATTGTACGACCCGGCAAGGGACGCGACATCAGGGAAACCGATCGCGACCGCCGGCCGGCTTGCCTAGAAGTTGGCGTAAGTTACGTATCACTGGCTGACACGCTTCAGCGCACAACATAGCAACCGGGCGATACCTGCTCGAACATCTGTAGGCCCGCGTCAGTCACCTTTGTGCCTCGGAGATCAAGCGATCGTAGTCGGCGCAATCCTCTTAGATGCCCCAGCGACACATCGTCCACCTCGGTGTCACGGAGCTCCAGCCACGACAATTGGCTCAGCCCCTTAAGGTGGGCCACACCCGCATTGCCTATCCTCGTGCCCGACAGCGTCAGCCATTGGAGGGCGGCCAGTCCTTCAAGCTTTGCCAACCCTGCATCGGTCACCTGAGTCTTCCCGAGAAGCAGATGGCGAAGGCGTGTGATCCCTTTGAGATGCTCCAGCCCTGCATCGGTCACCTGGGTATCACGCAGGTCGAGCATTTGGAGGGCGGGCAGCTCCTTGGCATATGCCAATCCGGCGTCACTCACCTTGGTGTCCGATAGATACAACCCCTGTAGTCCTCTCAGCCCCTTGAGGTGCTTCCACCCTTCGTCGGTCACTTGAGTGCCCCGCAAGTCCAGCATTTGCAAGTTGGTCAACCGCTCCAGGTGTTTCAGCCCGTCGTCGCTCACCTTGGTCTCGGACAGAAGCAGCCACTTGAGGTCGGTCAAACCCTTGAGATGTCCAATCCCGACATCGTCCACCGTTGTACCCACCAGGGCCAGCCCTTGGAGCTTGGCCAATGCCTTCAAGTGCTCCACCCCTGCATCGGTCACGTCAGTCCCGGCAAGGACCAGTACTTGCAGCTGGGTCAATCTTTCGAGGTGTTTCATGCCTGCATCGGTCACCTTGGTCATCCCAAGGTCCAACTGGTGGATGTGGTGCAACCCTCGGAGGCCCGCCAGATCGGAGTCAGTAATCCCAGGTAGTTCAGCCGCGATCACTGGCCTGTCTGGGTTCTTTTCATCAACCGTGACCTTGCCGCCGAGTTTTTCGATTTCGGCAATCGCCGCTGCTTGATCACCAGTCAGTGATGCCCCCCAACAGATCGTAGCCAAGACTGACAACCCCAGCGTCACCATTGAAAGTCCCCTCCATTCACTGCGCAAGGCCCCTGACCACGCGAAAGCCATAGTCTTGGTATCCGTGGCCGGGCAGATCGTGATTCCGGAACGTGCAATGGAGATTGACCGGATTGTCGAACTTCCAGGCTCCGCCACGCAACACGCGGTCCGATCCAGTATCCGGTCCCAACGGACTATCGGTCGGCGACTTGGCGTAGTAGTCAGGAACCCACCAGTCCGCACACCACTCCCAGACGTTCCCGTGCACATCAAACAGCGCCCAGGCATTGGGCTGCAAGCGGCCCACGGCCTGCGTGCGACCTTGCGAGTTGCTTTTCCACCAAGCGTGCTGGTCAAGACCTGCCGGGTCGTCTCCGTAAGCAAATCGAGTGGCCGTTCCAGCGCGGCAAGCGTACTCCCACTCCGCCTCAGTCGGCAGCCGGTACACGGCTCCCGCCGCCTTCTCCGCGGGAGACTCGCTCAACTTGCGGCAGAACTCCGTCGCGTCGTCCCAACTCACGCCCTCGACCGGGCGCGAGGAATCCCTGAACTCACTCGGGTTCTTGCCCATGACCTGCTGGTATTCCGCCTGCGTCACTTCACAAAGACCCAGGTAGAACGGCTCGGTGATCTGCACGCGATGTTGCGGCGCTGCGCTGGCGATCCGCGACAAATGCCAGTCGTGCGTCTTCTGCTTTTTGCCCGCGGCGATCAGATCCGCCACCTCCTGCGCTGTCGATCCCATCTGGAACTCTCCCGGCGGGATCAACACCAGCCGCATGCCGATCGAGTTCTTCTGCACCACGGGCACGCCCAGGTGTTTGGCCCATTGGAGTTGGAGTTCCGTGGCCTTCTGCTCGTTGAACGGAGCGACAGCTTGGGGTGGGGCTGATGTGGACATGGGCTGATCCGCGGAGTCTTTCTCCAGTTGCTCCAGCCGGGCCACGGTTCTCTGAAGGGGTGTCTCTTCCAGCGGCCACGGTCCCCCTTCGGCCCAAACACGGTAGTCTCGCATGCGTTCGGGGCTATGCCATATCGGCTGACGAAATGTGCAGGGGCCGATCGAGTCGAAGAGTTCCCTGGCGTAATCGCGATCTTTGGCCAGACACGCTAGGAAGCACGACCAATGGCGGATCGTCTCGTTTTCACTGCTATCCGCCAAGGTGGCCACCAAGCCCGTCTTGATTCGATCGTACTGGAACTTCGTTTTCTTGAAGAAGTCTTCCCGTTCGTACCGCACGGTGGCGCGAGCCATCAGGGCGTACACCCGCGCGCCCAACTGGCCGCCCAGACGCTGCTGCATGGTTTCCGCGAACGCCTCGACGTCGCCAGGTTCGCCACCCCAGCGCGGTTGCAGAAAGTCGGCCATCGTGAGGTACACGGGATAGTACTGGGGGTCGATCTTCACGCACTCGTCCACAATCTGTTCCGCTCGCTCGCGAGTCCCGCCCAGATTCCTGGCCAGCGATAGGTCCAAGCGGCACAACTCCGGTACGTCGCGTTTCAGCTTGCGGGCCGACTCGACCAATTCCTGGGCCGCTTTCAGACGCTCTTCATACACCTTCCAGCCTTCCTCCGTTACGGTTGACGCCCAACCGGTTCCGCGTGCCGAGAAGGCGTAGCTGATACGTCCCTGGGCCTCTACCAGGTACGGCGTGATGCTCTCCGGTTTCGCCAACCGCCAGCGACGCAAGCGATCGAAGTGTTCCAAGGTGGCTTGTTCCGTTCGCTCGCGGGGTGTGGGAGACGCCAAGTTCAGGTAGAACCAATGCAGCCGCGGCGTGCCGCCCACGGTCACTCGATCCCCACGGGCTTCGTCCGCCAGCTTTTCGAGTTCGTCGTATTTCCCCGCTTTCAACCAGGCACGGGCATCCGCCTCAGACTCCGCTTGTCGGCGAAGACGCTCCTGCTTCTCCCCTGCCAACAGCAGTCGCAGTGCGGCGGGCGGCTCTGTGGCGGTGACAAACGGTTCGAGCCAGACTGCGTGACCGTACATCGCTTCCCCGTCGTGGCGTTTGTCATAGCTGACGGTCAGCGTCAGCACGTTGACCCCGGAAATGTCGACCAGGCATTCCACAGCCGTATCACTGTGGTGCATCCCGACCGACTCCCACCGCACCTTGCCGTCGCCCAGGACTCGAAAGACGACGGGCACCTCGCTGCCGGCCCCACCGGCCGAGTCGTTGATTGCCGGGGTGGCACGAAAGGCCCGATACTTCCCTGCGAGGTCGTAGTCCACCTGCGCATCCGCGTGCATTCCCAGGCCATGCGACGCCAGCAGCCCGTTGAAGGTGATCTTCAGGTCACTGAATCCCAACCAGCCTCCTTTACCGAACTTGCCCCAGCCGACCTGCGCGTTGCGTTCCGGGAGTTCACTCAGCCACACGCGCTGGCCCGGCCAGGCAGACGTTGGCGGCGAATCGCTGGACGGTGGGCCTGCCTCGCCAGGCTTCTGCGCAGGCTTGGATGGAGATGCAGGAGTTTCGGGCTTCGCCTGTGGTGCCGAGGCTTTCTGTTCCGTCTGGCCCAGCGCCAGCGTGACGCACACGGCCTGAACGGCGAGTAGGGCGAAAGCTGCCGGGGTGGACCGTTGCCTGAATGCCGATAAGCTGAAGACGCTTCTGCCACGCATGTTATACACCTTTGTTGCGGGGGAACGGATGAGTCGGCCAATGCCGGAAGCCACGCCGGGCGATTGAACTAATGCCGAGTATTGCGCCTTCCAGGAACACGCATGAGGAACCGACGACCAATGACCGTGACGGATTCAGTGTACCCGCATCCACGAATGGGAACCAGCGAGAGGCAAGCGTACCCCATTGGCAGGCAGTTTTTTCGCTCCGGGGGCTGGAGTCGCCTGTTTCCCGGCGTCTACAATACAGAAGTGATTGGTCGATTTCGGACGAGCCCCTTGTTCCGCCGGGACCTGAACACTGGAGAGCAGGCCGATGCCACGGGTTTGTGAGTTCTTCGGCGTGGTGATCGCAATGTACTTCAGCGATCACAACCCACCACATTTCCACGCCGAGTATGCGGGCGACGAAGCCGAGTTCTCGATCAACACACTGGAGATTTTGGAAGGTCAGTTCCCGCGCCGGGCGCGGGCGCTCGTTGTCGAGTGGGCTTCGGTGCATCGGACGGAACTCCTGGCCAACTGGGAACGGGCCCGACAGCAGGTGCCCTTGGAGCAGATTGAACCGTTGGATTGAGAAAGACGAGGAGCCACCGAGATGCGACGCCAGATTCGAATTTCCGCCGTCACGCCGTTGGATCATTTTCGCGTGCGTTTGGAGTTGACCGACAACACGACAAAAGAAGTGGACCTGGAACCGTACCTCTGGGGTCCGGTGTTTGAACCCATTCGCAACGATCCGACCTTGTTCCAGGCCGTCAAGGTCGACTCGCGGTTGGGCACCATTGTCTGGGACAACGGCGCGGATCTCGATCCGGACGTACTGTGCCAGGGCCTGACGCCCGTCTGGATGGAACCGGAAAAAGCCGCCGGTTGAAGCAACTCTCGCGGCGGACGAGATCGGAGACGCCCGGATGCCCAGAATCAGGGAGCACGCGAGGGCCGCGGCACCAGTCTTGACGACTACCCGATTCGGCGGCCGCGCCAAGCCGGGCTGTCATTTTGCGGAGGCGATCTCGTTCTCTGACGCGAGGTACCATTTTCCGTCCACCTGCCGAAACCACAACCGGGACCGAACGGAGACTGTCCGCGGGATTTGCCGTGTCAGATTTCCTTGGGCATCGAACTGCCGCTCGATACACGTATTGGTTTCGCGCGATTCGCCCACGGCCGTCACGCCGTCTCGCACCACGTTGCTCAACTCGACGACCTTCGTCGACAAGAGATCAGTTTTCTTGTCGAGATAGCGCCGCGCTGCCACGAAGAGTTCCGCCTTGTTGGCGATCTGCTTGCCAAAAGACGCTGCGCGGGCCGGAAACTCCCGCACGAAGCGTTGGTTGTCGGCCTCGGTCCATTTGTGGTCCAATTGATTCAAGTGCACACCGTGTTTCTCGAAGAGGCTCCGTAGCGCGGCGTCTTTGGACGCAGCTGCGTTGACAGCCAGCATTAGAGTCTCACCGTCCTGCCGCGCGGGCGTGCCAAGAAGAAACAGTGATTTCCAATCGCGATCATGAGTCGCGGTTTGGTATGCGGCGAATACCGCTTCAATCGTGTTGTAGCCACTACTGCGTGGCGGTGTATCGGCTCCGGCGGTAAAGGCTGCGGTCACGCAGAACAGCAGGACACCGAGACATGAGCGTCCGCACATTTCGCACCTCACTTGCGTCACTGATGTGTATCACTTCATCGCACGCCTAACGCCGAACTTTGTGGTGCTTCGGCTGGATCTTCCCGCCGCCTCGACGCCCCTCTTCCGACACGGCTCACGCCCCGGCGGCCCCTGCCCCCTTCCACTTCAAAACGCCTGGAAACCGACGCGACGTGAATTCGCTAGTTCCGCGTCAAGGGCTACGGCTCGGCAGGTGTCCAGCCATCGCGGCTTCCAGGATTAACCGGAAGTCATCGTCATCGACGACTTGCAAAGCTTCATTGCAAGCCATGCGTGCATCGCCTGGGCGGTCATTGATTATGAGCAAAGCCACGAGGGTGGCCACGTTTTCGACGTAGAAGCGTCTCGCCAGTTTGGGTACTGGGATACCACATTGTGGTCTCGACTCTTCATGACGTTTCGCCACGCGGTAGGACGCCGCTGCGTGTTCCAATCGCTTCTTCGAATCGAGGAATGTCGCACACGCACGATACCGTCCAGCGGCGATCAACTCGGATTCAGCTACGTGGTAAAGTCGTCTTGCAGTGGCATCATCCCGCTCGGCGACATGCGCGAACAAGTCCGCCGTCCGAATTCCTTCGCCCAAACGACTGTTCATCGCAGCGATTTCTTGGAACAAGTCAAAGTTGGGCAGGTTTTCACGAAACGCCACTTCCGTTTCGTCGCGTGTCTGGATGAAGGCATCACGCGCCGGCGGATACACCGTCGCCAAATCCAGCCAGTATCCAAGCGCGAATGAGAGGCGGACGGCGGAGACCCCACGATCATATTGCTTGGCGTTGTTATGGAACCACAAAAACTTCGCCAAAGCTTGTTCGTACGAGCCTTCGTGCTTGTCAATCACGGCGCTGTGAAGGGTTTCCGGAGGATTCGGGTTGCTCGGTGGGGTCCATGTCGTGGAAATCACGCCCAACTCACTGTCAGCCCTGTGACATGACAGCCGGACCTGCCCGGCCACTCGCCGCATTGTACCACCGGGCGATGGCACTGCAACCAGCGGCCCCAACCCATCCCACTTCAAGACGCCCGGAAGCCGAGGGGTAAGAAGGGACGCACGATTCTCGTTGACCCTCCACCAGAAATGCAGGATCAGGGGATACGCGATGGCCGCCGAAGCGGGTGGCCATCGTGATCGTATTCCTCCTGGGTGAACAGCGTGCCGTCGGGTCGCCACCAGGTCAAGCAGCGTCTCTTGTAGTCCTTCAACTCCAGCTCCCAAACCTTCGTTCCGTTTGACGACCAATAGGTCTGAATCCCGCTCCCGTCCCGCACTTCACTGCCCAGCCGTCCGTCAGGAAGGTAGTACTTCCCCCAGCGCACGTCGTGGTTGTCGGGACAGGGATCGCTTTGATCGACCCCGTAGAATTCCACCCGACATTCGCCCTCCTCGCGCAACGTCCCGTTGGGATAGTAGCCGCGGTAGGGGCTGTAGCCGGCGCCTCGAAACCGAACCTCCCAGTACCCTTCGTCGATGTGCTTGACGACTACCCGGAAAAAGGTCTTCCCCAGGAAGCCCGGTCCGTCCACCAAACCAAGCCCTCGGTAGTAGCCGCGATAATACGCTTCGTTTACCGGGAGCGGCTGAGACTTGGGCCACCACCACAGACCAGCGAGGGACGCGCCGACTAACGCCGGAAGCAGCAGAATGGTTCGCAGGCTGAACTGGAACCAACGGCGTCGGGGCTTCGGGTTGGTGGGCGGCGAGGTAGTGTTCATCGGGTGATCTTCACGTTGGGCAATGCCTTCTTGAGTTCGTTGACGCCTGCGTCGGTGACCTGGGTGTTCCCCAGCCCAAGCCGTCGCAGCTGCGCCATGTCGCGCAGATTGGCCAAGGCGAAATCGCAGACCTTGGTAGCTCTGAGTCTCAGGGTCTGAATCGCGGGCAGCGATTGCAAGTACTTCAGCCCGGAGCCATCCAATCGCGTTTCCGAAAGGTCCACCAGCTCAAGTCGCATCAGTCCTTGAAGGCTCGCCAACCCCTGATCCGTGATCGCTGTACCGGCCAGACAAATTGCGGTGAGCTTCGCCATGTCGCGGAGAGAGGTGAGCCCGGCGTCAGTGATCTTGGTCTCGCCAAGGTGAAGGTCCTCCAATTTCGACAAGTCGCGCAGATTTGCCAACCCCTCGTCGCCGACCTTCGTATTGGGAATCCACAGACGCCGCAGACGCACCAATCCCTTGAGGCGGGCGAGGCCCTCGTCGGTGATTTGGCTGTCAGATAGCTCCAATTCTTCGAGCTGAGTCATCCGCCCGATGTGGACGAGTCCGACGTCACTGATCTCTGTGAACTCACACTTCAACCTTGAGACGTTTGGTAACGCCGCGATGTGGGCCAAGCCCGCCCCGGAAATCGACGCCTGGGAGATCACCAGCGTTCGGAGTTGAGTCAGGCCCTTGAGGTGAGCGAGCATCTCATCGGTGAGATGGCTGCCATCGCAATCGGCGTCGCGAAGGTAGAGTTCCTGCAGCTGAGCAAAGGCTTCGAGGCATCGCATTTGCTCTTCTGTGGGCGAGATAATCTGGACGCCCACTACCGTCCGGCTCCCCTTCGCATTCTCAAACTTAATTCTCTGCGAATTGGACTCTAGCTCGGCAATCGCCTTCGCTTGATCGACATAGCGGTCAGCAGCCCAGCAGGCGACCGCGTGGAACATCACGGCAGCGAACCACATTGTGGCGATCAACAGTGACCGCAGGCTGAACTGCAGCCAGCGGCGACGGGGCTTCGAGGTGGTCGAATGCTCGGCGGTCTGCCCGGCGTCGGTGGCCATGCTCACTTCGCCTTTCGTGTCAGCGTTCGATACGGACGTGGGGCAATGCCTTCTGGAGCTCGTTGACGCCCGTGTCGCTGACCTGAGTGTCCTTGAGATACAGTTTCCGAAGTCGTGTCAATTCCCGGAGGTGCACCAGTCCCGCGTCGGTGACCTGGGTGCTGTTTAGGCTCAGACATTCCAGTTTCGTCAGTCCCCGGAAATGAACGAGTCCGGCGTCGGTGACCTGGATGTTAGAGAGCCCCAGCCATTTGAGTCGAAGTGCCCCTTCAAGATGCTGCAGTCCCGCATCTGTGACCTGGGTGCCGCTGACATCCAGTTCTATCAGACGCCAACGCCTGGATGTGTTCCAAACCAACATCCGTGACCCTCGTGTTCTCAAAGGACACGTAGAGAAGCCGGCGCAGGTCGTGTAGATGTTCCACTCCGGAATCCGAAATGTTGGTGCCGTCGAGGAACAGACGTTCCAATTGATGCAGCTGCCCGATGAGTTCCAAATCGATGGCAGCGGTCCACGAATACAAAAGGCCAGCCATGCTCCCGAAAGTCTCCATAATGAGGCGGATGTCCGACGCGCACAAGTGATGTTCGTAAGTTGCTTCCGTTTCACGACTTCGTGGTGAGCACACCCGTTCGACCGCGCCCACGTCGGGAAGGTCTTACTTGCCACGCCTCCGTTCCAGCAGTTCCCGAAGACGCTCCGCTTGCTCGTCGGTCAGCCCATCTGCCATTTCCTCAGGGGTGAGACCCCGAAGCCGTTCTTCTGGAGGCAGCCCCCGCAAACGAGTCTCGACGGGCATCCCCTTCAACAACGCAGTTCGCAGCTCCTCCATTAAGGCGTCCATCAATTCCAAGTCCGACTGTTGTATGGTGAAGTCCTCGCTCCGGAGTGCTCTCATGGTCTCCTCTTCTCCCGGCTTCAGTTCAGGCTGGCCCCACACCTGTCAATGCTCGTTCCAGCCGTTCCGCTTGCTCCTGCAACTCTTCCGCACTTCGGACCAACAGCTCGTCCGTCCCCGAAATGGCGAGCTTCAGCAATCGTTGGCATAGCTGAATTTCGCGCACGAAGGCCAGCTTCCTGGCTTCGTCCCGTTCCCGTGTGACGGCGTCAATTCGCTGCTGCGATTCGATGGCCTGCCGCTGCCACTGGTCCCGCTGAGTTTCCAGGGTGTGCCGCATCGTCTCCAGGGTCTGCAGGTCCCGCTTGGCCTTCAGACGGCCCTCGTACAGTTCCCGCTCCACGTCGCTCTGAGCTAACATCTTCAATACCCCCATCGCCTTGCGCTGGTCCGGCTTGTCCATCGGTTCCGGCAGTGCATCCGCATCCAACTCTGCTCCATTCTTGAAGAAGTACAGCCAAAAGTCCAGTGGCGTGCGCAATTCTGCCAGCGTCCGCGTGAACTTCGGCAGCTCGATCACGTGCACCACCAGGTCGTCCGTCAGGCACAACTGGCCCGTCGCGTCCAGCAACCGAAACCGCGTGTGGTGCTCGGCACCGTCCGTGAACAATACGCCATTGACGAAGCAGATCGAAATCGTCGGCCGCAGGCGGGTGTAGTCGTCGCCTTCTGCCAGCTGTTGCGAGTAGATTTTCGACCAGTAATACAGCAGCCGCTGAACCAGCGACGCCGTCGCCAGCATCTGCATCTCCAGGTTGTACAGCCGCCCCTCGTCGTCCCGGGCCTTGATGTCCAGAATCGACAGCTTGTCATCCAGCGTCATCTTCTCGCTGTACGGGTTGAGCAGTTCCACGTCCACCAGTCGTTGCTGCGGAGGCGGCTCCAGCACCGCGTTGATCAGCGAGGCGGTCAGGTCTCGCCACGGCTCGCTGCCGAACACCTTCTTGAAGGCGATGTCGATCTTCGGGTCAATGCCGGGAATCATAAAGGCTCCTCCGCATGGCAACGCGATGCGCGAAGGCCGCATTGTGTGCGGGCATGTCCGTCCAAGCGAGCCGCCGACAACCCGCCCGTTCCTGAATCGCCAGGGGCCAAGTATGCTGCTGCCTCCACCAGCTTCTGCCCGATGTCGGCGTCTTCAGAGCCAAGACGGCCACAAGCTGATTCGATGATCGTTCCGGACAATCGCGCCGCTGTCCAGCTCGATCTCAATAGTTCCCTCGTATCCGCTGGCCTCGAAGTACCCCCCGGCGTTCAACCGGAGCCGCTCTCCCGCGCCGCGGGTGAACTCCAACTCGACACCCGACTCGCCATGGGCCTGCACGGACACCGTCTGAGACGCACCAACTTCGAGTGTGCCCAGCCGGTACGAATTGCCGGTGACGTGAACCACAGCATCTACCAGCGGCTCCGGCCCAATGGCACTTACTTTGTAGCGGCACGGCGCGAGCCGTCCGGTATTACAGTCGGAAGACCGGGCGGCTTGCGCCGCTCCGCTAACAGAAAACGCCCCCAATGGTCCCAAAGTAAGTGCCATTGGGCTCCGGCCCCCGGTTCGTCACACTGACCCGCACACCGCGAGGCCATATGGCAGCTACACCGACCGCGGTGGTGGTGCCGACAGCAAGCAGTCCAGTCATGAACAGCCTTCGCCGCATTGTGTCCTCTGCCGCCAACTATGTAATTATCCTACCGATCTGCCCGCCCACCGGCCGCATTGTACCACCCGGCAAGGGCTGCAACATCCAGGGAAGCGCGCCGACCTGCTAGACTGGAAGTTGGCGCAGGCTGTTCGTCGCTGGCCTGGGGCATCGTTGGACCTGCAGCTAAATACCCCGTAATCCCGTGGAGAAGCACCTTATTGCCCGCCGGCTGAACTTCAGCCAGCGGCGGCGAGGCTTCGGCGTGGTCGGTGGGGAGGAGGTGGTCATCGTCCGGAATCCTGGGCTTCGCCGTGCATTGTAGCTGTGACCACTTGACGCATTGTGCCATCCCACCACAGCCTTTGACATCCGACCGCGTCTTGTGGGCCTGTGGCGGGCTATTGACTTCACTGACTTGTTAAGCGGTGTTCTCCTGGCGACGAGGCAGAAGGGAGAAGAACAGCAAGCCGTTCAGGACGCAGACGCCCGCCGCGCAGTAGCCGAGGACGCGGTAGTAGTCTCCATCCGATCCTATGAAGCCTATGTAACCCTCAACGTCCATCGGGTTCCCGTCGGTGAAGGTGGGACGCTCAACCAACGCGTGATTGCGGACAAGCTGTCGATACATGCTGAACGCGCCAGTACGATGCGCCCCGATGGCAAGGCTGGACAAGAAAACGAAGCTGACTGCCGCGAGTAGATTCAAGATAAGGAGTGTCCATCGCATGACGTGTGATTCCTCTGTAATTCTACGGCCGGACCTGCCCGGCCGCTCGCTGCATTGTACCACCCGACGAGGGGCTGCCATATCCGGGAAGCCGTGCCGCGACCGCCGAACCGTCGGCGGCATGGGTCTTTCGCCTTCCACCCAAGGGGATCATCGAACAAGTGGCAATCCGCTAGCTGCCGGATGGAGGTGCCGTCACTTGCGACTTCCCAGACGCTGAACTTGGGCGTGCCGGTTTGGCCGTCGGGCCATTCTTCCCGGAGGAAGAACACTCGATTGCCTGCACGATTGAACAAGGGCCGATAGCAGGCGCCGAGGTCGGGAGTGAGCAGACGCTCGGAGGAACCACCGGCGTTGGTCAGATAGATTTTATAGTGACCAAGGTCTTGCCGTCCGCAGAAAGGCTGGGTTCTACTTCGTACTCGGGCGTTTCGGCAATTCGCGTGACGCGGAGGTCGTCGAGTCGCAGCAGATACAAATCCCGGCCTCCAGCTCCCGTGGCGTTGAAGACGATGGCGTCATCTGCGGGCGAGACGTCCAGCGTGATGTCTCCGTGGCCGATTGGCCGAGAATGATCTCGCGGCGTTCCGAGAGGGCAACCGCAGAGGCAGAACAATGCGCCACAGACGATCACTGGTTGCCAGATCGACACAGTCTCCTCCCTCTACCGATGCAGGCTAAGTGCCGAGTTTGCCGGCGTCAACGACTGCGAGTGCCGACGTTTCGGGTGGATCCGGGTTCGGCACTTGGCCGGCGTCCGACGAGCCGGTCGTTCCTTCGTTCAGGTTTAGCCAATAGTATGTTACCGGCAGATCGCTCACCATCAGCACCCACAAGCAAGCTGGCGAAGACCACGCCAGTGGAAGTCGCCCAGACCAGCGTGAGCAATCCAAACAAGAGCAGTCGCGGGCCGTGGATCTGCCACTTGTGCATCTCTCGTAGACCGGGGTCACGTAAGAATCGAAACCGAAGGTCCTGGCCCACGATGTACGGAATCCACCGGAACGAACAATCGACGACGATCCAGACAGCGAACAACACAAGTGTCGTCACCGAGAGGATGTAGGCACAGGCGAACCAAGACATCGACCACCTCAATCGCGTATTTCGCTGCTACGGGGCGTATCAACCACCATTTTGCAGGCGATCGCGGCGTCGCGTGCGTCCGCTGGTTCGTCGACAGCATAACCGTGGCCAGTCAGCGTTCTTCCTATTCGCTTGGAAGGTTTGGCGACTTACGCAGTGCCTTCACTGCTACGATCGAACAGTACACTGCCATCCAAAGGAAAGAGAGACGCAGAGCCCGAAGATCGGGTAAACGACCCACCGTCGTCCACTTTTGCAGGCAAATGTTATGCGTTTTGTGTTCACGTTGTCGGGCACGGTTGTAGTCCACGAACTCCTGCTTCTCCGGCCAGACCTGCCCGGCCACTCGCCGCATTGTACCACCCGACAAGGGGCTGCAACATCCTGCGAATCGTGGCACGACCGCCGACCTGCTGGCCGGGAAGTTGGCGTGGGTTACTCGCAAGCTGAACTGGAGCCAGCGGCGTCGGGGTTTCGGGGTGGGCGGTACGGCGTTCATCGAAAGATCCTGCATTTCGGCAGCGTCTGTCGGATCCTCGTTACGCCATCGCCGGTCACTTTGGTTGACCGTAGGTACAGAACCCGGAGATTCGCCAACCCTCTAAGGTGTTCCAACCCGACATCGGTCACTTTGGTCCTCTCCAGGTTCAGCGTTTCGAGCTTGGTCAACCCTTTGAGGTGCTCCAGTCCCGCATCGGTTACTTTGGTGTTCCCCAGGTACAGTGATCGGAGGCTGGTCAATTTTTTGAGATGTTCCAGCCCCGCATCGGTCACGTTGTTGCCCGTCAACCATATCCCTTGGAGTTCTGCGAACCCTTTGAGGTGCTCAAGCCCCGCGTCGGTCAGCTTGTTTCCCGGCAGGTAAAGCACCACGACGTGGGCCAACCCCTTGAGGCGTTCCAAGTCAGCATCGGTCAGGTTGGCGGCCGGCAGGTGTACATCAATCACCGGTTTACCCGGCATCGTCTCATCAACCAGGACTTTGCCGCCGAGTTTCTCAATCTCGGCGATGGCTTCCTGTTCTTCTGATCGCGGTTCTCCCGCCCAACCCGAAGCAACTACGGCAAGCGACAGCAACGCGAACATCGGCAGTGCGATTCGATGCATGGGGTTTCCTCGTTCTGCGCACGCTTGTATCGGGGGCGGTCCCCGCTGGCCGCTGCCCCTTCCACTTCAAAACGCCCGGAAGCCGGCGGTGCCGGATTGTCATGCGGGGTTGTGTTGGCGACTCAGCGGGGCACCCACGCAGCTAGCGGAGGCGACTTGCTAAGGCCCACCGAGAGGTTACGCGACCTTGGCCCTACATGGATCATCCGGGCTAGTGCTTTGTCAAGGCTTGATCTTACAGTTGGGTGCCACTGGCTTCGCCAGTGTTCGAAGGCCAAGAGGTGGAGCAACGGCACTAGCAGAGCCAGTGGCACCCCAGCACTGGCAGAGCCAGTGGCACCCCAATTCTTAGCCTTGACAAAGCACTAGGAACTCGGCCCCTCGATCACGCGTTTCCAACGTTCGGGAACGCCGTGCCAGGCGGTTTGATAGGTCGCTTCGAGTGGCACATTGATATAACGGTCCGGCGTCAGGAACAGAGGCATGTCGGGAAGGACATCGCCCGTGGAGCTGGGTTCGAAATAGGCCGTGGGACACACATCTGCTCGGTATGCCGCGAAGCTCAGCGGCTGTTCGAAGGTCACGCCTGGCGTCGTGCCCCAGAAGGCGGCGTGCAGTCCGTTCGGGTCGTGAGGCCCCGGCGGATGCAAGTCAATCACCACCAGATGCCGGCCTTGCTCCAGGGCGCTGGCCAGTTTCTCCAACAACTGCTGGATGGCACGTTGACTGTGCTTGTTTCCCGGCGAGACGATTTCAAGGAACGCGACAACGTGGTCTCCCGAAGCGTGGTAGATGGCAACCCGATCTGCCTTGGCGGCATAAATCGTCGCCTCGGCTTCCAACGTGTAACGCACCTTGGGTGGATGGTCCGCAACCGCCACTCCCGCGTCGCCTGCCACATCGCGCGCTGGCCAACCTTCGAAAGCGTCGAAGTGCTCCAGTGCCAGCACATCCGGATGCGGGCGACCCGCAACCTGCTCCGCCATGGCGTAATAGCCGTCGGGAAGCAAGCCTTCGTTTAGAGCATCACTCACGGCGGTAATCCACGCTTGATGGAAGTGGTGAAACGTGCCCGCAGTGACTCTGGTCCAATCGTGTAGCGGCATGGCCAGCGACCTTGATCTCCGATGGAAAAAGCTCTGCTCCCGTGGACGCCGTCATTGTATACTGCCCGCGGGCAGGTCTGTCCCTTCGTAGAGCGGAATTTATTCCGCTTTTCACTGAACGGATTGAAATCCGTTCTACGACAAAGCTGCCCGCGGGCAGTATAGCGTCGTCGCGCCCACCTCGGGCCTTGATCGTAACACTGCGAAATGCCGTCACTGCTAGCTGGTCCCGTCTGGGAAGCTCCCGACGTAAGTCGGTGAGAGCAGTCCCGCCAACTCCTAACACCGCGGCGCCTCACCGAGTTCTCCCGACTCGTCGGCTGCCCGCCGCCTGCGGCGGCGGGCCGCCGACGAGGCGGGAGAACTCGGGGAGGCGCCGCGGGGGTAGGTGGTGGCGGGACTGCTCTCACCGACTTACGTCGGGAGCTTCCCAGACGGGACCAGCTAGCAGTGACGGCATTTCG
>JAPLNJ010000268.1 GCA_026692885.1 Planctomycetota bacterium
CCGATCATTCGCCATCCCTCTGGCTTCGCGTAATTCGTTACCTCCTTACGTGCAAAGTTCTGTTCTGACCCGGTGGTTAGCCTTTGGCCAGGCCGGATTGTCCGGCTGATTTGCAGCAGCTTATCTTGGCGCACTCATGGCCCGGCAGCTCCTTGGTGTCACTTACCTCCCGACGTTCGCCGTCCGAGCCCGTCAGCCTTGAGCAACTTGCGTGATTTCTCGCGATACGATGCCAGACCCGCGGTGGCATCATAGAACTGCCAGTACACCGGGAGACACCATTGGCCCGTGTGCCATGACGCCGGGCCGACGAGCCGATGAACTTTCTGGTCGTCGTTCCGGAACGTGGCTACCGAACCCCAAGGAGGGCCGCCGAGTTCGCCCAACTCCGTGCCCGTTGGCAACGGAATCCTCTTCCGGCCATTGATAACAGAGCGAAACATGGCCGGAGCTAAGTCAAACTCCAGTTGATTTGGTTTTCCTCCCGGCCACTCGACAATCTCCAGTTTCGTACCTCGTCGTCGTGCTGCCGCCAAGACCAGATTGGCCACGACACTTCGGTGGCAAATCCGTGGCAGGCCGCAGCTACAGAAGAAGATCACGCGGCGGTCATCCTGGGCTGCTTCGATGGTAAGGTCCAGCAGATCATCGGCGGCCTTCGGTTCGGCGATCTGGATTCTCGGTCCCGATTTCGTGGCAATCCGCTTGTTCCCAAGCGACTTCATCCACTGATGCCGGTCGTCTCCCACGAGTTCCGCAAAAGCAGCCCCCTTGAAGCCGCTCGCCCGCACGGTACGCCTAATTCGAATGTCCACGAAGATCGGCGGCCGAAAGCCTCGGCAACGCTCGATGGCATCCGCGGCCTCGATCAGCTTTGGGGTTGCGTTTCCCCATCCGTAATAGCCAAACGAGAACAGCGTGATCTTCCGCATGTTGGTCTCCATGTTGAAGCGAGGACCCGCTCAACAATCGGTCTTGGGCGGGGCGTTCCGCGTTTCCGATTCAGGGCGTTTCCAAGTTCAGTGGGCGGAGGTCCACCCGCCTGACGGGATCTCGGCGAACACGCCGAGCCGCAGCGACTGATGTTCACGAACCTGCTTGGCGACGCGATTCCAAAGTGCATTTGCTTGGTCAGCGGTCAACGGGTGACTGATCTTTAGCCCCATTGGCAGCCCTTGGCTGATCAACTCCGGCAGGCAGATATTCGGCCGAGCGAAGCCTGCGGGAAACTCGCTTGTAGGCAGGCAGGGAAAGAAACTGAACATGCCATGACATCGGTTGTCGTGCATCGCCCCGTGATACAGGCGATGGGGTTCGCCCTGAGCGTTCGTGCAACACGAATCTCCGCCATCGTAGAGCGGAGCTAGTCCCGCAGCCCGATACACCTCCGGCACGGGGAGTGTCTGGTAGTTGTCGGCATTGTGCGGCTCCCAGGCTTCAACCACGAAAACCGTATCCAGGACGAAAGAGCGTTTCAGCCGGGAGCCAAAGACAATGATGGAGCCGGGTGCGAGCCGCCTCATCGTTTTTTCCTGTTTACACACGCAGTAGTAGAACTGGTCGCCGAAGACGAAGGGGTCGGTGTTGTGCAACCCCTGGTAGCAGGTCTTGGGAAAGAACCGCGGGCGGAGAAGGAACTTAGGAGACCCCGGTTGTCCCCGCGGCAACCGCCGTATGAGCTCAGACTGCGGCTCCCATTCGGCCCAGAAGTCTAGGTCAGCCTCTTTCGGCGACGAATCATCCGGGCCTGTGACCCAGCGTCCCTTCTGGTGAAGGAACTTGCGACAGTGATCCTCGGACGACGGATTCCATTCGATTTTGCCGTCTGGGCCTGGTCGGCACTCCCCGCCAGGGTGCGGAAACTGAATGAAACGGATCTCGTCTTGATTCATGGACGGTCGCCTCGTAACGGAGGGGCAACAGATGGTGGACCGAAGACGACGCCATTCTACGTTGAGCGTTGGTGTCTGTCAGCCATAGGAACTGCCGATCAAGAACGCACCACGCGACGGGCCTTCAATACGGCGGCGCGAGACGACGGAATCCGTGCGACAGCACGACCATCAAGAACAGCAAGTTGCGCGGCAGCACGGCTGGCCAGAAGTAGCGCACCGGCCCCAGGGGTTGACCATCCCGCGTCTGCCGATCCAGTCGGGACGCCACCTTGCGCAACAGACCAATGGACCGCGGCCAGTCCATGATCCCGGCAATCCAGTCATCGGGGATGCCGCCGGCCCCGACCGTCCCGCCGGCCAGCGCCCCGACGATGGCCCCCACCGTGTCAGTGTCGCCGCCGCAGTCCAAGGCGGCCTCCACGGCAACGCGAAAGTTGCCGTAGTGCCGCAGCCAGGCGTACACGGCCACCGGTACTGTGTGGTAGACGTAACCGGTCACGCCACCGCCCAGCCCAAGGGAAGACGCGAACGCGGCCACCGATTCCTTGCGTGCCCAGGCCGCCAGCATCTTGCCTACCAGTTCGCTCCACTCCCGATCTGCCGGAGCCAACTTCGCCAGCAGGTCTCCCACGAACTCGGCGCTCGGTGGTTCCGCAGGACCATGCTGCACCGCCCAGGCCGCCAGCCGAGCGACAGCCAACGCTCCGGTCAGGGCACGTTGGTCCGTGTGGGTCAGCCTGGTCGAGGCGGTGACGAATCGCTCGACTGTGTTCTGGTCTTGGCAGAAGTAGGTACCGAGCAACGCACTCCGCATGGCCGGGCCATTTCCGGCGGAGTAGACGCCGCTGCGGGCGGGCGGGAAGGCCAGCCAGAGCTTCAGGCAGGCCCGGGCGGTGGCCAGGCCGACGCCCGCCGGCAACCCGAGGAACCACCAACGCAGTCGCCATGCGAGGCTGCGTCCGAAGGCCACGGCGTCGTCCGGGTGTTTGAGGAGCGACTGGGCCACCATCAGCGTGTGCTCGGTATCGTCGCTGATCATCCCGCGTCCGCACAGCAGCCGATGACGCCAAGGTCCGGGTAGCAGACGCTGACGCCGGCGCGGTGACAGGCCCTCGGCAGGAAGCCCAACGGAGTCGCCGACTGCCGTGCCCAGCAGCACCCCTGTCAGCCGGTCCTGAAACGTGTCGTCTTGTGTCTGTTGCGTTTCTGTCACGGCTGCCGTCCGATCTTGGGCGTTCCCACCACTCCGCCGTTATCTTTGACTCGTCCCGGAACGCTCTGGCGAGTTCTTGCCTTCAAGCGCTAGTTGCTTCATTTGGCGGCTGGAGTCTTGCCGAGGTCAGAGTCTTGGCCGCCCACTTGCGCACGCTCCCGGCCGTGTCCTTCAGAGTCGGCCGGGCAAAATCGGGGCCGAAGTGCTTCAGGCCGATTCGATAGGCAGCGTGCCGCACGGCCGCCGCGCCGCCTGCGATGGCCTGCTGGAGATACTTCTGCGTGGCTTCCGGTCCCAACTCCTCGGTGCGGGCCTCCACCACGTCCAACGCACCCTGATGGACCGTATCCACATTGTGGTCCCGCTTGTCCGGACGCAGGAGGAACTCGGCGATCACCTCCCGAGCCGGTTCGCCCACGTGTTCCACCAAAGCGACGACCGCGTGCCGCCGCAGGCCGGAGACCATCAAGCGGAGACCGTGGCGGGCCACTTCAAGCCACAGTAGCGGAAACTGGCCCCACCAGTCTTCGCCCGACTCCAGTAGCCTGCGCAGGGCGGTGTCCCGCTCCTGTAACCGATCGGCCGCGGGGGAGCAACCGAGCAGCCCCCGACAGAACTCCCCTTTCACCTCTCGCGAAAGCCAATCTGCTGCCATCAACGCATCGAACAGCCGGAAGGGGGCGCGAACGTGTATCTGGGCGCGATCGACGGCGGCCAGCAGTACGTGGAGATCCCACGCCTCGGGTTCCCCCTTGGCCTCCAAGATCATGCGGCTCAGCACCGGCAGATCCGTCTCGTCCACACCCTGAAAGAACTCTTTGGGGGACTGCGCTGCCAGGAAGGCCAGGCGAGCAGCGTCGATGGGCACGAGAACCTCTGCCTTTGCCGCATGGAGCCAGGACGCCCCGATCCCCGGCGGCAAGATGATGGTCCCTGGTGCAAAATCGCAGATGCCCAGGAAGAAGCGGACCACGGGCGTGGCCAACTCCGCCTT
>JAPLNJ010000269.1 GCA_026692885.1 Planctomycetota bacterium
CGGCACGTTCGCCATCGGCACCTGTCCAATCACCCGTTGGAGACCGACCGTGTCGTTCGCCTGCAGCAAGTTATTCCGCGTCAGATCCGCCAGCAAGCGTGGATCGGCCAATTGGTAGGCGGACAGGCCGGTATTGATCTGCCCGATCAGCCGCTGGACCAGTGTCACATCGGGCGAGTTATAGCCGCGGCTGCCGCTGGTGTCTCCGAAGAAGGCCGCCACGTGGATCGCGTCATCATCCACCGCCGGCAATTCCGCCGGGACTGCCGCAGCGTTGAACACGTGCAGATCGGCGATATCCAGCACGTGTTTGCCCCCGTACGAAGCGGTCGCGGGGACCGCTGCGGTGAAGGAGCCCACCGTCAACGGGCCGGAGGCCGCAGCCAAGCTGCCCGGAGCGACGACGTCTAAAGTGGCCGTGCCCGGCGTCGTCACGCTGAACTGGGCCTGAACGCCAGCGGCCACCAAGGTGCTGTTGAGCGTGAATCCCTGGAGATCGAGTAAGCTCGGAGCGTAGAGCAAGGTCAGCTGCACGCGAGACACGCCGAACGCTTCGCTGATTTGCAGAGGAATGCCGGCCGCCAGGTTGTTGGCCGGCAGATTCACCGGCTGGCCGTAACCTCGCGCGAAATCCGGTAGGCTGACCGTCACAGCGCTCGCAGGCCGCGCCGCCACCGTGACGGTCTTCGTGCAGGCGTCTCCCGCGGTCCCGTCACCGTTCCCGTCCAGCAGATTCCCCGCGGTATCCCGGAACGCCTTGTCGTCGCTCCGCAGCGTAACCGTGTACGTATCCGGTTCCAAGGGGCCGCCGGTCTTGATGAACACGATCTGCCGCAGAGCCGAATCGACCACCATCGACCCGCTGACCGCTCCCCCCGCCGCACCCGTCACCGTCACGTCGGCCGGGCCCAACACGCCGCCCTGGTCGACCAGGTTCAACACGCTGACATCCAGGTCGCGATTGAACTTGGCGACAAAACCGGTACTCGTCGGCGTGAAGGAGGAAACCTTCAGCGTCGTGTCCAGCGGCTCCAGCCCGAAATCCAGACCTGCGACCGTCTCCGTGCCGGTCAGTAAGACACGTTGCGAGCCGCCGACCAGCGTGTTCAAGTTGACGGACACGCTGTTCTCCAGGCTGTTGGCCAAGGCCATGTCCACCGTCCCGTTGCGATCCAGATCGCCGGTGGCCAGCGAGATCTGCGACGCGCCGGGGAAATTGGCCGCGCCGAAACTCTCGGCCGGGTCAAATGCGAACGTCCCCAGGCTTGACCGGTTCCGCAGGATGCCCACGGTCTTCGATCGGCCGTTGGTCACCAACAGATCCAGATCGCCGTCGTTTTCCAGATCGGCCACTTCCAGATCCATAGGACCCTGCCCGCCCGACAGCGTGGCCACCGCCTGGAACATCCCGTTGCCGGCGCCTTGGCACACGGTCACGTTGTCCGACAGAAAATTGGCCACCGCCAAGTCCAGGTGGTGGTCGCCGTTCAGGTCCGCAGTGACCAGCGCTGACGGACCGAACCCAACCTGGCAAGCGACCTGGGCAGGCAAGAACGATCCGTTGCTGTCCGCCAGCAACACCCGGACATCACCCAGGTCGCTGCCGCGCGGATTGGTGCCGAAGTCCGCCACTGCCAGATCCAGACGGTGGTCCTCATTGAAGTCGCCCGCGACCACGGCAAACGGATGGTTGCCCACCGGCAGACGGGCCGCGCCCGCGGTGAACACGCCGTGCCCATTGTTCCGCAGGACCGACAAATTGTTGTCCGCTTCGTTCGTGACGATCAGGTCCAGGTCTCCGTCGCCGTCCAGATCGCCGCTGGCAACGGCATTCGGCAAGACGCCGACCAGGACATACTGCGTGCTGGCGAAGTGCGTGCCATCGAAGTCCAGCAGGATAGCCAGCTTGGAGGACAGACTGTTGACGACCGCCAGGTCGATCCCGCCCTGGCCGTTGAAATCGCCGGCCAGCACGGCCACCGGGCCATAGCCTTGGGGTTCGAGCGAAATCTCGATGGCTGAGGCAAAAGTTCCGCGGCCATCGTTCAGAAGCAGGGAAACTGCGTTGCGATCGTAGATAGCCGTCGCCAGATCCGGGAAGCCGTCGCCGTTGAAGTCCCCGGTGGCCACGTCCTGTGGGCTGCCCAAGGGATTGCCAGGTACCGCCAGCGAGTACACACGCTTGGTGAAGCTGTTTCCGACCGGCGTCGTCTGGCGTTGCTGCGGCACGTCGAGCACCCGCACGGTGTACGGCCGATTGCCGAGATTCTGGAACTTGTACTGCCCGGCTTCATTCACGTCGACCGTAGTGGGATCGTCGCTGTCCGACAGTAGTTGGCGTTCGCTATACTGCCGCACGCCGTCGTCGTTCAGGTCCAAGAACAGGGTCGCGCCGGCGATACCCGACTCGCCAACGTCCTGTTGGCCATTGCCATTGCGATCCACGAATACGCGTCCCTGCACCACGGCGTTCTCAGACTGCCCGGTCGTCTGCACCGGACGCACGCCGAAATCCCGATCGTCGACATTGCCACCGGCGGGCAAGAAGACACTCCATGCGCCCTGGTCGTCGGCGGTGGGCAGGACGGTGTTGTAGCCGCCGGGCAATACCACGGCCACCCGATATTCCTGTTCGGCCGACAGACCGGTAAAAGCGTAGTTCCCGTCCGCTGCCGTCACGGTGGATCGCTCGCCGCTATCGAATCGCCCGTTGGCGTTTGCATCGAGATAAACGGTGCAACCGGCCCGACCGGGTTCACCTGGATCGCTGGCGCCGTTCGCTACCAGATCGTCGAATACTCGCCCATGGATATCTCCGGGGTAGGGGGCGACACTCAAATCGATTCCTTCCTGCACCTGTCCTGCGTACAACGTCACCGCCCGGTAGTCTCTCTCGACCAGCGGATTGTTGCGGACTAACACATCGCTTTGCTGGTTTGTATCGCCGGGCACCAAGTTATCCGCGTAGGAGATGAACGTGATGCTGAGACCATCCGCGCTGAGTCGCCCACCGTAGCTAGAGCCGTTGCCCCGAGTGCCGTCGCCAGCCACGTTGGCGGACGCCAGTTTGCGAGTCTGGCGATCATACACGAAGACTTCGCTGGACCCACTGTCGTCCGCCAATGCCGTGAATGAGATGTAGTTGCCGTCTGCGCTGAAGCTCTCGACTGAGCCACGGTCATATCCTTGAATCCCATCTTCGGCTACGCGGATTCGCTCCACGTGACGAGCGTCAACGTCGTACAAGAAACCCACATCCAACCCGTTCGCGTTTCCGGAAACCAAGTTACTCGCTGATGAAGAGAACGCCACGTGGCGTCCGTCTTCGCTGAGGCGGGATAAGTAGCTGTCGCCATTTCCCTGAGCTCCGTCGTCAGGTACGCTGATCCGCTCGATGTGACGAGTCTGGCGGTCGTAAAGGAAAACGTCCTGACGCACGTTGGTGTCGCCGGGCACTAAGTTGTCGGCTTCGGAATCAAACACCACGTAGCGGCCGTCGGCGCTAATAAGTGGTGAACGGCAATAATAGTTACTCGGGGTCCCATCGTCGGCCGCACTGATCAACTCCACATGACCGGTCTGGCGGTCGTACACGTAAACCCTGTCATACCCCACAATACTCCCGGGGATGAGATTGGATGCGGCGGAAAGAAATGCCACGTAACGGCCGTCCGCACTAATCTCCGGGAAGAAGGAATCCCCGTCGCCTTGGGTCCCGTCATCGGCCACACTAACGCGTTCCACATGATGGGCCTGGCGGTCGTACACGAAAACATCCCGACGACGATTCGTATCGCCGGGCACCAGATTGTCGCCTCCGGTGTCAAACGCCACGTAGCGGCCGTTGGCACTGATGGACGGGTTGCCGCTACTGTCATTCGCCGGAGTTCCGTCGTCGGCCACGCTGATACGTTCCACGTTACGACTCTGGCGGTCGTACACGAAGACATCGCCCGGCGTGAAACCCAGGGGTTGCTCCGCAAACGCCACGTAACGTCCGTCCGCCGTAATGCTGAAGCCGTAGTGTAGGAGTTGGGTCTCGTCGTCGGCCGCGCGGACCCTCTCGATGCGTCCCGTCAGGTACCACTCGCCCTGAGGTGTGACGCTGACGTTGTGTTTCCCCGGCGCGAGATCCATGAAGGTATACGCTCCCGCCTCAGACACCTGGACGGTGGCGGGGTCATCGGATTCTGTCACTGTGGATGGCTCGCCTGTGTCAAGCCTCCCGTTCGCGTTGAGATCCAGATAGACGGTTTGTCCCGGTAGACCAGGTTCGTTCTGATCCAGCCTGCCATCCTGGTCGAGATCATTGAACAGCACACCACGAATCTGCGACTGGTAGCGTTCCAACGCGCCCTTGTCGGGGACGGCAAGGCCGTTTCCAGCCGAATCCTGGGGCCGCGGAAAACCGCGCTGGTCGGTTGCCGGAAAGATCGCCGGGTCTGCGGCGTCGATGGCACGGCTGCCATCCAAGAGCGCGTGCGTCTCAGTGGGGCCACCGTTGTCCTGCAGCGGACCGAGATAGTCTGCCGCGTGGGGATCGGTCTGGTCCCCGGCTTCGTGGAACTGCGAGGTGTCCCCGGTTCCGACGAGATTGTAGCCTAGCGATCGTGCGCCGCCATAGATGTCTTGCCCCGTCAAATTGCCAACGACGATGGAATTACGCAAGCACGTATTCCCCGATCCCAAGAGCCCATACGCGAACTCCATTCCGCCGTATCTGAAGTTCTGCGTAATCGTGACGTTGGTCAGGACCGCATCTCCCTGAATGGTAGCACCACTGCCGCGGAAGCTTGAACCTCCGCCGCTACTCATCTCCCAAACCCCGTTCGTCGAAATGGTGCTGTTCACCATGCTCAGCGAACCGCCAGGTTCGACAACGAAGCCGCCGCCATCGTTAGCGGCATTGCGAGCGACGGTGCTGCGTTCGACGGCAAGTTGTGCCTCGCCACCGACCAGCAACCCGCCGCCGTCCCAGTTCGCCTGGTTCAGCGACACCGTAGTCTCGATAATACTTGTTGCGCCGGACATGACTGCAATCCCGCCGCCACGCGCGGCGTCGTTGCCAGACACGACACTGGAACGGACGTCCAAGGTACCTCGACTCAGAATGCCCCCGCCGCCGCGCTGATCCGTCCTGGAGTCGCCGCCGGTCACCGTGATTCTTGAGATTGCCAGGAACGCACTGGGCTGAACGTCAAAGACGCGGTCCACCTGCGCGGCGTCGACCAGGGTCGTCTTGGCATCGTCCGCCAGGATTGTGATATGACCGGTGATATCCAAATCACCGGTTGCGCCAAGATCCTCGCCGTGGCCAGCCACGCTGAGCGTGTAGTCGCCCGGATCGAGGATGATCGTGATTGGATTACCTGAGGCATTTGCCTCCTGGATTGCCGCGCGTAGCGTTGCCCGGCCTGCGCCATCATCAGCCACGCCATCGCCGGGGACTGCGTCCGCCGCATCCTCAAAGCTGTCCACATAGATCACAGATGAATCTGCGATCTTGACCTTGAACGAGCCCAGCACGGCATCTGCGGTCGACAGGTGATTCTGATTGGTCACCTCGCGCGGTCGCAGTGAGACACGGTAGTTTCCGTAGTCCAGTGTATCCCAATCGCCCCCCGGTGCCGACACATGGTACGTCGCCAGAACCACTTTGCCGCCCTGTCGTACATCCACCGAGGCGAGCCTGACGGGGATGTCGCGATCGGGACCAAAGAGGTTCGTAACCAACAGGTCGCTGTCGTCGATGCTCGCCACGTCAATCCCTTGTCGATCCGAGTAACACACGCTGATGGCAGTAAATGCCCCACCGGCACTTGTCACGTCAGACGCGGCCACCAGTTGGGCGCGAGGCGCGAAGTCATCCGAATCAATCGCGGCTCGTCCGTTAAGCCGACCGCCAGCCGCCGTCATCGTGGCCAACTCCGGCAACGGGTCGACTCCGTCCAGGATGGCCTTGCGCACCTCACTGACGCTGGCATCTTCGATCTCGGACCAAACCAGCGCCGCCACGCCCGCCACGTGCGGTGCGGCCATGCTGGTACCGTTCGCTGTCCCGTACCGCCCGCCGGGTAACGTGCTCAACACCCCGATGCCCGGCGCGGCCAAGTCAACCGCCGTGGCGCCGTAGTTGCTGAAGCGAGCCAACTCGTCGCGAGACCCCGTGGCCGCCACCGCGATCACGTTGTCCAGTTCGTAACTGGCCGGATAGAACGGCTCGCGGTCAATGTCGATGCCCTGACCCAGGATATTGCCATTGCCGGCCGCCGCGACGAACAGCAGGCCGGCCTCGCCACTGGCTTCGATCGCCGTCTGCAACGCGGCGTTCGGCCCGCCCGATTGGCCCCAACTGGCGTTCAAGACGCGCACGTTCTCGCCGAACTCAGTGCGCATCATCGTGGCGTAGTTCACCGCGGCAATGGCGTTCGACGTCAGGCCTTGATTGCCGTTATCCAGGAATTTCAACGCCATCAGCGACGAGCGCCAGTTGATGCCAGTCACGCCCCGCCCGTTGTTCCCGATGGCTCCGATCGTGCCTGCCACGTGCGTGCCGTGTCCCAGTGCGTCCCGCGGATCGTTCGGCGCGTATGGCTCGTCCGCCGATTGCCGGAAGTTCCAACCGAAGAAGTCGTCGATAAAACCGTTCCCGTCCGTGTCGATGCCGTCGGACCAACGGGGATCGACCAACAAATCTCCGGCGTCGATGTAGGTGTTGGCGTTGAAGTCGGTCACCACCGCCGCGTTCACCGGATCGTTCAAGTCGTGGAACGTGATCCGCCCGTCGCCGTCCGTGTCGCTCAGTTGCGCCTTCAGGCCCGCGGGGATCTCGCCCTGGTTGAGCCAGATATTCAGGTACAAGTCGGGATGCGTGACGTCGATGCCCGAATCGATTATGCCGACCACCACATTCGTGCTGCCGGTGTTCATGTCCCAGGCTTCTGGTGCGTCGATATCGGCGTCGGGCGTTGCGTCGAACTGGCCAACGTTGTGCAAGTCCGTCATCGATTGTGCAAGTCCGTCATCGACGGGAAATCCGGATCGTTAGGCAGCACCTGAGCGGACACGTAGGCGTCCGGCTCGAACGCGGCCACGTTCGGATTGTCGGCCAGCGCCGCACGGATTGGATCGGACGGATCGGTCGGATCCGTCCGATCCGTCCGATCCGTCGAAGTGGTCGAACGCACGAGCACCTGGCCTGGCAGGCCCAGGCCGCGGATCACCTGGAAATCGGCTGCCGCCGTGTCTAACAGCTGCTCGACTTGCGCAACCGAGCCGGCCGTGGCCTCTGCGGTCAAACGGACGATCCAGTTACTGCCCTGCGGCGGCATCGCCATCGGACCATAGACGGCGGACGAGGCCCCGGCCGACGCGGTTTTCAAGCCGGCCCCAGGTTCAGGTGCGACGGCAAACCAAGCGGGCGAGACTTGGCCGTAGTCATCCAGGCCGCTGCCGTTCAGCAGCACGCGCGGCTCGATCGGTTCCACTCGCAGAAATCAATATCGTCGCTGCCGTCGCGCGGACCGCGTCCATTTCGCCACGGACGATGCGCTGCGTCTGGCCGCTGGATTGTCTGTCATGCTGTCGTCTCCGTTCTTCCTCGCTGACGCTTCGGGTTACGATTCATACAATCTCACCGGGCAGCGGCAAACGCTGACGGTGAAGCCGATCCTCGGCCAGCAAGCCCCACAACTCCTCATCCTGTTCGCCATTCTCCAGCGACCACCAGGGCCCCGTCACGGGCGATTCGGCTTCCCCGCGAGTGATTGTCGACGAATTCAAGTGACTGATCACCACCAGCACGTCTTGCGCGCTCACCCACCGATCGCCGTTCACGTCGGCGTACGTGACCGGCAGCCCCGGCTCGACGTACCAGACCGAAGCATCCTGCGGCCAGCCGCGGTTGATATAGTTGATCAGGGTCAGTACGTCCAGTGGCGTGACCAGGCCGTCGTTGTTCGTGTCCAGCGGCTGCCGCGGATTCTGGGCTGGCGGCCGATCTGCGACCGGCAAGCCGATGATGGTCAGCAACCCGTCCACGCTGTCGGTCGCCGCATTCGTCGGAGCCGGCGTCAGGACCAATTCGTTCAGCCCGTCATCAAAGGCCGCCGTGTAGGTCGTGTTGAAAGACGCCAGCAGATTAAGGGGCGAGGGACCACCGCTTGCCTGTGCGCCGATGGTCAGCGTGAAGCTGACCAACGTGCCTTCCGTGCCCGCCGGTATCAGGCCGGTCCCCGCCGCCGAGGATGCCGTGTAGATGAGCTTGCCCGGCACCGGGTTGGTCCACAGCCCGCTGAAGCCCCGCTCGCCAATCAGGCTGCCCAGTTGAGCACTGGTGACCGTGAACAGCGTGGGATCGAATTCCATCGCCAAATCGAAGCCGCTGAGCGTAATCCCTGCGGGTTCGGTCACGTGCAGTCGCACGGGAACGGTCATGGCATCTCCCGGCGAGCCGGACAAATTCTGAGGAATGTACAGCGTGGGATCTGCGCCAGTCGCCGTCGGCGGCGTGATCCCGGTGGGCAACGCCGGCACGTTCGCCATCGGCACCTGTCCAATCACCCGTTGGAGACCGACCGTGTCGTTCGCCTGCAGCAAGTTATTCCGCGTCAGATCCGCCAGCAAGCGTGGATCGGCCAATTGGTAGGCGGACAGGCCGGTATTGAT
>JAPLNJ010000270.1 GCA_026692885.1 Planctomycetota bacterium
AGACGCCGCGGTGTTAGGAGTTGGCGGGACTGCTCTCACCGACTTACGTTGGGAGCTTCTCGGACGGGACTAGCTAGCAGTGACAGCACTTCGCAGTGTTACGATCAACGCCGAGGGCGAGGCCCCTGCCGAGCAGTGTGCCGCGATCGGCTCGGCAGGAGCCTCGCCATCCCAAAAGCCCTGGGCCGTGCAAAACTGGGCGGAAACAGCGGCCAGGGTCAGTCGTTCAAATTTAAGTTTTTGCGGCGGCGAGACTCTCCACCCTCGTTGCCCAGAGGCCGCAAAAACTGAAATTTGAAGGACTGACCCATGTCTGCGAGCGAAACAGAAGTGGAACAAACTCTGGCCTGCCTCGCGACACTGTTTTGCGAGGACCAGCCTCGCCCTCCCAAGCCCTTGGTTCGTCATTCGGATTTCGAGTTTTCAGTTCCCCCTTTGACGAACGCTCGAAATCGAGTAACATTTCGCTGTTCTCATTTGGGCGGTTAGCTCAGTTGGTTAGAGCGCCGTGCTCACACCGCGGAGGTCGCTGGTCCGAGTCCAGTACCGCCCACTAGACCTAAGTTGCGTTGAAGTAAAGACTTACTACCTGCCAACGATTGGCAGTGCAATCACGGTTCTGAGGAGCGCAAGACCGTACATAGGGTTTTGCCAGTTCAGAAAGGTGTTGCACCATGCCACGTCTCGTCCATCCCATCCCGAAGTACAGCAAGCACCGCGCCAGCGGTCAGGCCGCCGTCACGATCGCCAAGGTGGACCATTATCTTGGCCCGTACAGCACCAAGGCCATCCATCTGGAATAAAATTCGATAGCGGCGATGCCTCCCGCGCGTGTTGAAAGCAACCATGGATAGCACCGGCCTTTCCAAGGATACCAAGCTGTTCGATCATGTGTTGCGGGAACCGAGCGACGGCCATGCTTTCGTCATCTGGCTGCCAGACCAAGCCGGCGTCAAAATCCAAGACTGGTTACGGATTCTGGCGATGCCACCCGGGGACCAGCCTGTGGGCGACGGCTTTTTCGCCCGCGCGGCGGCGATCGACCTTGTTCGCCAGCTGAACCTGTCGGTCTGGTCGAAGTGGTTTCGCCCCCGCAAGGGCGAATGCGTGGAAACGCTCTCGATTCCCAACAATTCTCGGGGAGAGGTCATCGGACCGCGACGCCGCGACGCACTGCTCGTCTGGGCCGATGGCGAAGCAGCGTCGCGTGAGTTTCCGCACGAGAAGTGGCCTGACTGTGAACGGGTCGAACAACTGGGACCGAACCTGTGGCTGGTCGTTGGCACGAAGACCCAAGCACCAGGCGGGCCGACGGGACATGCCCCTGCCACCGCGACGCCACGCCCAACTGCGTCCGCCGCATCACGAGAACCGCCTCGGTTTCGAGCGAACCTGCAACCTGCAACCCCATCGCCCAATCCCTATCGCGATCGCCCAAGGGCGGACCAAGCCGCAGCGAACGAGCCGCAAGTCATCCGAGTCTTCGTTTCCTCGACCTTCCTGGACATGAAAGCCGAGCGGGACTACTTGGAGAAATTCACCTTTCCGAAGCTGCGCCAACTCTGCGAAGCGCGCGGTGTCCAGTGGGGCGATGTCGAATTGCGGTGGGGGATCACGGACGAGGACGTGAAGCAGGGGCGATTCGTGCCGCTAATCATGAAGGAGATCGAGCGTTGTCAGCCCTGGTTCATCGGGCTGCTGGGCGAGCGATACGGCTCGGTGCCCACGCCCGAGCAACTCCCGCACGACCTGATCCAGCAGTACCCGTGGATCAACGAGTGTCGCGATCGGTCCGTGACGGAACTGGAGATTATCCGCGGCGTGTTTCAGAACGAAAACAGCCGAAACCGCGCGTTCTTCTACTTCCGCGATCCGGGCTATGTGGATCGGCTGCCGCCCGAAATCGATCGGCAAGACTTCGCCGATACATCCTCCGCAGCCCGAGAGAAACTTGCCCAGCTAAAACAGCGTTTACGTGAGTCGTACAAGGCGGGCAGTTGTCAAGCCGCGGGCCACGCCGCTTTCGCCCGCAGCCGCACGCACGTCTATCGTCCACGGCAGGAGGACTTTGATCGACTCGACGCCCATGCGAGCAGCGCTGGTCCGCCGTTGGTAGTCTTGGGCGAGTCCGGCATCGGCAAATCGGCTCTGCTGGCCAACTGGGTCCAGCACCATCGCGAGCAGCATCCGCAGGACTTCGTGCTGGCTCACTACGTTGGCAGCACGTCGGAGAGCACGGACGCGGTGCGGTTGATGCACCGACTCACGCGGGAACTGAGACACCACCTGAAATTGCCCGGTGACGCTGACGTGGCACCCGAACAGGTCCGCGTCGAGTTGCTCCGCGTGTTGTCTCAAATACCCGCCGACGATCGCGTCATTCTTGTGCTCGACGGACTCAATCAACTGGATGACGTCAATCACGCGCCGGACCTCGGCTGGCTGCCGTCCGAGTTTCCGGCGAACGTGCGGGTGGTGGTCTCCACGTTGCCAGGGCGGAGCCTGGATGCCGTCCGCCGCCGCCACTGGCCGGAGACGACCGTGGGACCGCTGGCGGTTTCGGAACGCAACGCTTTGATCGTCGCCTACCTGGCCGAGTACGGTCGTCGCCTCAGTCCGGAGATCGGCGATAGAATCGCCTCCGCGCCGCCCTGCACCAACCCGCTGTTCTTGCGAGCCGTGTTGGACGAACTACGTATCTGTGGGGAGCACGACCGCTTGGGCCAACAGGTCGCGGATTACCTGGACGCCAAGGAACCTCAGGAGCTTTACGTTCGCATACTTCAGCGATGGGAGCAGGACTACTCCGGTGGGCGAGACCTCGTGCGTCGCAGCCTGAGCCTGCTGTGGGCCGCACGCCGCGGCTTGTCCGAACAGGAACTGCTGGAGTTGCTCGGCGAAGACGGGTTGTCGCTACCGCAAGAAACCTGGGAGCCGCTGTATCTGGCCGCCGAGCATAGTTTGCTTGCGCGTTCGGACCTGCTCGACTTCTCCCACGACTACGTTCGCCGAGCGGTGCAGCAACACTACATCGAAACAGACCAGGATCCGAAGCGTTACCACCGTGAGCTGGCCGATTTCTTTGACCGCCGGATCACACTGTCGAACCGCAAACTGGATGAATTGCCCTGGCAATTGCAGCGGGCGGAACAATGGGAATCGCTCAAGAACCTGTTAGCCGACATGTCCGTGTTCATGCGATTTCGCGAGGATGAACGGCGGAAGGTAGAATTGCAGAGTTACTGGCTGCGATTGGCGAAAATCCATGATCCGTGTGAGGTATACCGAAGGGCCGTCACCCACTGGGAAAATGACCTGTGGGCAATTGACCGTCTGCCATCGGCTCTTAGTCATTTGGGTCTCTTTCATTATGAGCGAGCGGAATACGACGCGGCCGAGCCGGTGTTTCACCGCGCGCTGGCCATCGACGAGCAGTCCTTCGGACCGGAGCACTCCAACGTGGCTGTCGGACTCAACAACCTGGCGCAGTTGCTTCAGGCCACGGACCGTCTGGGGGAGGCCGAGCCGCTGATGCGCCGCGCGCTGGCCATCGACGAGCAGTCCTTCGGACCGGAGCACCCCAACGTGGCCATCGGACTCGACAACCTGGCGCTATTGCTCAAGGCGACAAACCGACTGGGGGAGGCCGAGCCCCTGTTTCGCCGCGCGCTGGCCATCACCGAGCAGTCCTACGGAGCCGAGCACCCCGGAGTCGCCAAATGCCTCGACAACCTGGCTTCGTTGTTCCACGTCACGAACCGCCTGGGGGAGGCCGAACTGCTGCATCGTCGCGCACTGGCCATCTTCGAGCAGTCCTACGGAGCTGAGCACCCGGACGTCGCCACATGCCTCAACAACCTGGCGTCATTGCTGAAGGCGACAAACCGCCTGGGGGAGGCCGAGCCCCTGTTTCGCCGCGCGCTGGCCATAGCCGAACAGTCCTACGGAGCCGAGCACCCCGGAGTCGCCACATGCCTCGACAATCTAGCGTCATTGCTCCAGGCTACAGACCGTCTTGGGGAGGCCGAGTCGCTGATGCGCCGCGCGCTGGCCATCTTCGAGCAGTCCTTCGGAGGCCAGCATCCACAGGTCGCCACATGCCTCGTCAACCTGGCAGCGGTGCTCACGAACGAAGACCGTCTTGGGGAGGCCGAGCCGCTGATACGCCGCGCGCTGGCCATCTTCGAGCAGTCCTATGGCCCGGAGCATCCCAAGGTGGCCATACCCCTCAATGACCTAGCTTGGTTGCTCTCTAGGATGTCCCATCTGAGGGAGGCCGAGCCCTTGTTTCGCCGCGCGCTGGCCATCGTCGAGCGGTCCTACGGAGGCGAGCACCCCGAAGTCGCCAAATGCCTCGACAACCTAGCTTCGTTGCTCCACGTCATGAACCGCCTGCGGGAGGCCGAGCTGCTGCATCGTCGCGCACTGGCCATCTTCGAACAGTCCTTCGGAGTCGGCCACCCTGACGTTGCCACATGTCTCCTCAGACTGGCAGAAGTGCTCAGGGACAATAACCGCCTGGCGGAGGCCGAACCGCTGATGCGCCGACACCTGGAATTCTTCCTGCAGTTCACCCGCGTCACCGGGCATCCCCATCCCCACCTGAAGGCCGCGATTGGAAACTATGCCGGCTTGCTCTCCCAAATGGGCCGCAGCGAGCCGGAGATACGGACCCAGCTCAAGGCACGGGCCGAGCCGTATGGCGTGTCGTTCGGCGATTGACCCGCACCGCGTGGATTGGGGTCGAGCGTTCAGATCTCGGAATGTGTATCCGAGGACGCCGAGATTGTCACAGAAAGACCGTGACAATTGTGTGACATAAGCGCGACACCGTGGGTCCTTCCAGCCCCCTGGGCAGCGCCCGAGATGATCACTGGGCCGGCAAACAGGACCAGCGGCAAGCCGGTTTCGCGAAGACCCAACAGGCGGCGGTAGAGTCGCGGCGGAAGTTGGCAGCGGAAGCCAGCCCTGTAAAGTCGCTAGTCTCGTTGGAGTTCACGCTTTAGCGTGCTGGTGCGGCGGGCATCGCCCGCTTGACACGCTAAAGCGTGAACTCCAACGAGGCCCGATGCTACGGTTGCCCCAGAGATCCGCACCTCTACAGGGGTGGCAGCGGAAGCCTACACGGACCTTTACGCGGTCGTCCGGGAAATGCACGAGGCGGGCGGTCGCTGGCGTCGATCGCCGAGCACGTGAACACCGAAGGGCACACGACGCGGCGGTGTAAGCCGTGGAACCCGATGCAGGTTCTGCGGGTGCTGCGGCGGGCCGGGTGAAACGCGTACCGCAGGCCGTGCTCTCGGATCGGGACGACCGTGGATTTGTGTTCGCCCGGTCCGTTGCTCTCGCCCCTACCGAGCAGTAGACTAGGCGGCGTTTCATTCCGCTCGCGGATGAACATGACACATGCTCGTTTAACCCGGAGCCAACGGCGATATTGGGTATCACGGGGCGCCGTCGCCGATGGCTCCGGGTTAAACGAGCCAACGTCAACTGCTTGAAAATACCACGGCGATAGCAACGCTCGTGACATCCATTCCCGGACAGTATGAATAACCACGCCGAAATCGCTGAGTTCCTCTGGAAGATCGCCGACCTCGTCAAGGATGACTACGAGGCCAAGGATTACGAGGACGTGATCCTGCCGTTCACCCTCCTGCGCCGACTCGATTGCGTGCTGGAATTGTCACGGGAAGCGGTCCACAAAGCCGCCGACA
This sequence comes from Planctomycetota bacterium, assembly GCA_026692885.1. Next base: position 5,718 of record JAPLNJ010000270.1, read on the forward strand.
AGTACAAGACGGCGCCGGAGCAGACCCGCGACGCGCTGCTCCGCAAGGCGGCGGGGCAGTCGTTCTACAATACGTCCAAGTACTCGCTCGTCGGACTGTTGGACATCCCGAACGACATCGGCGCAAACTTTGCCGCGTATCTGGGCGGCTTCTCGGCCAACGTGAAAGACATCCTGTTCAACTTCTCCGGCGGCGAGGAAAAGGGACTGTCACCGATCTACGAGACGCTGCTTCGCAAGCGGCTGCTGTTCAAGATCACCCAGGCATTCGCCGGGGCCGATCTGTCGCCGAAAACCGTGGACAACCACGGGATGGGGACGATCTTCGAGTATCTGATCCGCAAGTTCAAAGAAGCCAGCAATGAAGCGGCCGGGCAGTTCTACACGCCTCGCGACATCATCCGCCTGATGGTCAAGTTGGTCTTCGAGCCGGACCGCAGGAAACTGGCCAAGGAAAAGCTGATCGCCATCTATGACCCGGCCTGCGGAACCGGCGGGATGCTAACCAACGCCAAGGAGCACCTGCTGGGCGCCATCAACCCGACGCTGGACGTCTACTTGTACGGCCAGGAAATCAACGAAAAGACCTACGCGGTCGCCAAGGCCGACATGCTAATGAAGGGCGAAGACCCAGAGAACATCAAGCGGGAAAACACGCTCAGCCACGACCTGCTGCCCGGCAAGCAATTCAACTACATGCTCTCCAATCCGCCCTTCGGCAAGGACTGGAAAAACATCCGCGAGGAGATCGAAGCCGAGCACCAGCGGGGCGACGCCGGCCGTTACGGTCCCGGCCTGCCGGATGTCGGCGACGGCGCGATGCTGTTCCTGCTGCACAAGCTCAGCAAGTTCACGCCCCAGGGATCGAAGCTGGCGATCATCTTCAACGGCTCGCCGCTGTTCAACGGCGACGCTGGCAGTGGGCCGAGCAACATCCGCCGGTACATCTTCGAAAAAGACTGGCTGGACGCCATCGTCGCCATGCCCACCGACCTGTTCTACAACACGGGCATCGCGACCTACATCTGGCTGATCAACAATCGGAAGCCCAAACCTCGGCAGGGCAAGGTGCAGCTGATCAACGCCACCGGTCCGGAGTTCTGCACGCTGCTGCGGCGGAACCTCGGCAAAAAGCGATACGAGATCAGCGAAGACCAGTCGGCCGCCATCCTCGGTATCTACCAAGCGTTCGAGGCTACAACGGTCAGCAAGATTTTCGACACGACCGACTTCGGCTACACGAAAGTCACCGTCGAACGCCCGTTGCGGCTGCGTTATGACCTGATGCCGGAGCAGCGAAATGCGTTTGCGGTGGACCGGGAGTGCTTGAAGCTCAAGGACGAGCGGGGTGAAAGGCTGACTGCCGTGGTGGCCGAATTGGCGAAGCGAGCACCGTGGCGGGACAACGCCAAGTTCTTTGCCGCGCTGACGAAGTCGATCCCGTTCAAGCTGACGGCAGGGCTCATCAAGTCTCTGCGAGCTAACCTAGGCGTGCGGGATGAAGCGGCGGAACCGGTGTTGGACGACGATGGCCAGCCGGTGCCAGATTCCGAGCTGCGCGACTTCGAGAATGTGCCGCTGAAGGACGACATCGACGACTACTTCCGCCGCGAGGTCTTGCCGCATGTCTCCGATGCCTGGATGGATCGGAGCAAGGACAAGGTCGGCTACGAAATCAGTTTCACGAAGTACTTCTACGAGTACACCCCGCTCCGCTCGACCGCCGAGATTGCCGCCGAGTTGCTTGAACTGGACGAGGAAACTGAGAACCTGCTGCGGGAGATCGTCAAGATATGAACACCGGCCTTTCCAACAACTGGCGACCAACCAAGCTGAAGTTTGTCGGTCGCGTTGTAGCGGGGGGCACTCCCGACAGTGGCAATCCCGATTATTGGGACGGCCCCGTGCCGTGGCTCACGCCGGTTGACCTCGGAAACGAGCTCAACGACGCGATCACTAGATCGAAACGAACGCTCACTGAGGCCGGCGTGAGGGCAGCCGGATTGGAGCGACTGCCGATAGGAAGTGTCGTGGTCTCGACTCGCGCACCAATCGGTTCTGTTGGTTTACTCGCCTGCGAAGCTGTCACGAACCAAGGCTGTAAGGCGCTCGTGCCAGACACGCATAGGTTAGATTCGCGACATGGTTTCTACTTGGCCCTGGACTCCGCAGAGACGCTTCAGAGCCTCGGACTCGGAACCACGTTCGCTGAACTTTCCACCTATTCGTTGAAGAACCTCACCGTCATGCTGCCGCCGCTCGCGGAGCAGCCGCGGATAGCGGGGTACTTGGACGAGCTGACGGGGAAGATTGACCGACTGCTGGGGCTGCGGCGTCGGCAGATGGAGTTGCTCAGAGAGCAGCGATCATCGCTCATTACCCTGGCTCGGCGATATTCCAAAGCACTGGCAATGCGCGCCGCTACGACGTTTCTGGGAAGTGCTTGATTGCAAGCACGTCACCGTGCCATTCCTTGATGAGGGCTTCCCGGTTGCCAGTGTGATGGAAGTGCGGACTTTCGAGCTGGATTTGTCGCAGGTACTCCGCACGTCCGAAGAGTACTACAAACTCTTGATTGGCGGCGGCCGGCAGCCGCTTCGCGGAGACGTCATCTACTGCCGCAACACGGCCAACACGGGAACGTCGGCTTACGTTGGGACCGACGGACCGTTCGCGATGGGACAGGACGTCTCGTTGATCAAGTCGCGACGGCAAAACGGTCGCTATCTGAACTACATCCTGCACAGCGACGGCATGGCGAGACAACTCGAAACGATCATGGTTGGGTCAACTTTCAAGCGAATCAACGTGGCCGACATCAAGGCTCTGATGGTGGTTTGCCCTCCGCGGAAGGAACAGGACGAGATCGTTGAATTCATCGAATCACAGACCGCCAAGTTCGACCGCCTGCATTCCGCCTATGCCCGGCAAGTAGAGTTGCTGGCCGAATACCGGGCCGCGCTAATCCACGAGTGCGTGACGGGCCAGCGGCAGGTCCCGAATTGCCTTGAAAGCACGAAGCGGGGTAAGATTTAGGCCATGTCGACTTCACCACACCCAGACCAGATCACGCCCAAGCTTCAGGAGTTGGACCTGTCGCCGTTCGTGCTCGGCGAAGTGGCCGGACTGCGTCTCCGCAAACCGATCAGCCTGCTGCCTTACTGGAGCGAGAACGAGCGGTTGATTTGCCTGGACTATGAACCTTGGGACTTGCAGGTATTCGCGCCGACTCGCGGCGAGTTGTTCGACGAACTGAGGGATGAATTGCGGATGTTGTGGCTGGAGTTCGCCCAAGAGGACGACTCGCGTCTGTCGGAACCGGCGCAGCGCCTGAAGCAACAACTGCTGACCGACTGGCAGAAGGTCGGCGATGCCCAGGGACAAGCGAGATGTTGAGGCGGGGCTGCTAAGTAATTCGACTGTCTGAGTTCCCTGTGGCGACCCCATCCAACGTCTGGATGGTGAAGGAGATTGGCAGGCTAGACATGAACGTTTCCGAACTCACCGCCTTGCTCGACCGTCTCCGCGCCGAACCACGCGGGTCGGAATGGCTGGAATTCAAAGCCAACCGTTACGAACCCCAGCTCGTGGGCGAGTACCTGTCCGCCCTGGCGAACTCGGCCAGCCTGCTTGGCAAGCCGCGCGGCTATTTGGTGTTCGGGATCCAGGATGGCACACACGCGGTCGTGGGTTCGGCTTTCGATCCGGCCGCCGAGCATGGCAAGGGAAACCAGCTCTTGCCGCTGTGGCTCTCGCTTGGCATGCATCCCAACGTCGGCTTCGAAATTCATCTATTCGAGTACCACGGCAAGCGAGTCGTGCTGTTCGAGATCAATCCGGCGTTTGACCGGCCGGTGAAGTTCTACGGCACGGCTTACATTCGCGACGGCAGCTCGAAGACCGAACTGTCGAAGTACCCGGAGAAGGAACGCCGGCTTTGGACCCAGCGAGTCGATTGGAGCGCTCAAGTCTGCGAGACGGCGACGCTGGCCGACTTGGACGAAGCGGCGGTCGCCAAAGCCCGCAAAGAATTCAGCACAAAGTTTCCCGCCCAAGCCGTCGAAGTGGCCGGCTGGAGCGACGCGACCTTCCTGAACAAGGCCAAGGTGACCATCCAAGGCCGCATCACTCACGCGGCGATTTTGCTGCTCGGCAAGCCGGAGTCCTCGACGCTGCTGAACCCGGCGGTGGCGCGGATCAGTTGGATTCTGAAGAACGATCGCGACGAGGAACGGGACTACGAGCACTTCGGCCCGCCCTTGTTGTTAACGGTGGATCGGGTCTTGGTACGCATCCGTAACCTCACGGTACGCGAGCTTCCAGGCGGTACGTTATTCCCCGTCGAACTGACTCAATATGACCCGTGGGTGATCCGCGAGGGGTTGCACAATAGTATCGCACATCAGGATTACGGCCTGCGGGGGCGGATTCAGGTAGTCGAGACACCTGATGCCTTGCTGTTGACCAATGTGGGTAGTTTCCTGCCCGGCAACGTGGAAATCGTGATTCGGCAGGACGCGCCGCTGGAGTTCTACCGAAATCCGTTTCTGGCCGAGGCGATGGTCAACCTGAACATGATTGACACGCAGGGCGGCGGCATCAAACGCATGTTCCAAAAGCAGCGGTCGCGGTTCTTCCCGATGCCGGACTACGACTTGACGCAAACCGACCGCGTGGCGGTGAAGATCGAAGGACGAATCCTCGATGAACGCTACACCCGGCTGCTGATGAGCCGGACGGACCTCGACCTGGAGACCATCATCCTGCTGGACCGTCTGCAAAAGCGACAGGCGATTACGCGGGATGAGCACAAACGGCTCAGAACCGCAAGGCTGGTGGAGGGCCGATTCCCGAATCCCGTCGTTGCCGCACAGATCGCAGCCGTGACCGGAGAAAAGGCCAGGCACATCCGCGACCGCGGGTTCGACAACCACTATTATCAGGACCTGATCGTCGAACTTATCCGCAAGCACCAGCCGGTCACACGGGAGGATATCGATGCGATGTTGCTGAACAAACTGCCGGAAGTGCTCGACGAGGAACAAAAGCACCACAAAATTCACAACCTTCTGATGACTTTGGCCCGGAGAAAGCGAGTCATCGTCAACATCGGTTCGAGGAAGAAACCGCAGTGGGTTATGGCGGACCGGCAGGGCCAACACGGCAATCAGGGCTCACCTGCCACAAAAGAAAATCGCACCGCAACAAAAGAAACGAAGCCAGACTGACGCCGCAACCCATTGGCGAGCAAGGACTTCTCTTTTGCTACAAGTTCGTCAGACACAAAGCGAATTAGCAATACCTGCCACAAAAGAAGTCGTCGGATGCCAAGCAAACGCACTGATCTTTCCGAAAAACACCTCGAAGACGTCGTGACCGCTGCCTTGACGAGCGGCCCGATGGTTCGCGAACGGCCGAGAACGGCTTTCGATGCACAGACACTGCTCGATGCCGCGGAACTCGCGGCGTTCGTCCAGGCCACGCAGCCGAAGGAATGGGCCAAGCTCTCCAAGCAGTTCTCTGGGCAGGAACCAGAGACGCTGGCGGCGCATGTCACCGCGGTCGTTCAGAAACGGGGCACGCTGGAGGTACTGCGCAACGGCGTGTCGTTCAACGGCATCAACCTGCAACTCGCCTTCTTCAGGCCGTCCGCGGGCGGCAACCCGGAGCATCAGGCCCAGTATGAAGGGAACCGCTTCGCCGTGATGCGGCAGGTCCATTTCTCGGCTAAGGCGCCGGACCAATCCGTGGACGCGCTCGTCCTGCTCAACGGCCTGCCGATTGTCTCGGTCGAATTGAAGAACCATTTCACCGGACAGAACGTCCAGCACGCCATTGCGCAATATTGCCAGCGGGACGCTCGCGAGCCGTTCTGGAAACGCTGCCTCGTCCACTTCGCCGTGGACGACGACGCAGCCTACATGACCACGCGCGTGGCTGGCCCCGACACCGCGTTCCTGCCGTTCAACCGCGACACACAAAACCCGGTGATCCCGGATCGGTTCGCGTCGAGTTACCTGTGGGACGATTTCACCGACGAAGACGGCGAGGACCAAACGGGCATCCTGCGGGCCGATTCGCTGCTGTTGCTGATCCAGAACTACCTGCACTACGAGCGGGATGAGAAGACGGGCAAAGAGAAGTTCATCTTCCCCCGTTTTCACCAATTCATGGCAGTCCGCAAACTGCTGGCTCACGCGAAGGCCCACGGCAGCGGGCACAACTACCTGGTCCAGCACAGCGCGGGGTCGGGCAAGAGCAACAGCATTGCCTGGCTCGCCCATCAACTGGCCAACTCCTGCGGTGCGGACGGCCAACTGGTCTTCGACAGCATCGTCGTCATCACCGACCGCCGCGTACTGGATCGGCAGTTGCAGGACACAATCAAGCAATTCGAGAAGATCAAAGGCACCGTGTCGAAGATCGACCGCAACACCCGGCAGCTGGTGAAGGCCCTGGAACGCGGCGATAAGATCATCATCACCACGCTGCAGAAGTTTGGCTTCATCGGCGAACTGGCCAAGCAGCCGCACAAGCGATTCGCCGTGATTGTGGATGAAGCCCACAGTTCCCAGACCGGCAAGAACGTGAAAGACCTCAAGTTGGCGCTGACCAGCGAGGAGCAACTCAAGGCAGCACTGCTGAAGGATCACGAGGGGGAGCACGACGACCCCCTGGAATCCGAGTTAGAGAAGATGCAAAAGACTCGGCGGAAGCTCTCGCACCTGTCGTTCTTCGCCTTCACGGCGACGCCGAAGGACAAGACGCTGGAGCTGTTCGGCACGCCCGACAAGTCGGCCAAAAAACGCTTTCGGCCGTTCCACCAGTACACGATGCGGCAAGCGATTACCGAGGGCTTCATCCTCGACGTGCTGGAAAGTTACACAACCTACAAGACGTACTTCGAACTGGTCCAGAACGAGCAGGCCGAGGGCGACAAGCTGGTGGAAGAACTCAAGGCGCGCCGCCTGTTGCTGGAATACGTGGACCGCCACGAATTCGCCATCCGTCGCAAGGCACACATCATCGTGGACCATTTCACACGCAAGACGGCCCACAAGATCGGCGGGCAGGCCAAGGCGATGCTGGTGACCCACTCCCGCGCCCATGCGGTGCTCTACAAGCAGGCGATCGACGAAGCGTTGCGGGAACAAAACCTCCCGTTCGGGGTGCTCGTCGCGTTCACCGGAACCGTGACAATCAACGAGCAGAAGTACACGGAAGAGAACATGAATCCGCCCGGCACTGGCGAGATTGCCGAGGCGTTCAAGAACCCGCTGCAGCGGCTTTTGATCGTCGCCAACAAGTTCCAGACCGGCTTCGACCAACCGTTGCTTCACACGATGTACGTCGACAAGAAGTTGGGCGGTGTGGCCGCGGTGCAGACACTGAGCCGGATCAACCGCACGTTCGCCCCGCTCAAGCAGGACACGCTGGTGCTCGACTTCGTCAACGAGCAGGAAGCGATCCAGGCGTCCTTCCAAGACTACTACCAGCGTACCGAACTCGAAGGGGCAACCGATCCCAACAAGCTCTACAACCTGAAGTACACCCTGGAGAAAATGGGGGTCTTCACTGCTGACGACGTGGAACAGTTCGCCTTGCTGTTCATCGTGCAGAAAGTCACCTCAGAGAAACTTCAGCCGTTCTTTAAGCAGATCGTGGATGCGGGCTACGCGAATCTCGGCTCGCAGCACAAAGGCCAGCCGGAGTATGCCAAGGAAGCTGCGAAGGCGAGGGCCAAGTTCCGCAAGGAAACCGCCCGCTACGTGCGGCAGTACAGCTTCATCAGCCAGGTCATGACGTTTCCAGCCCCGGAACTGGAGAAGTTCTACCTGTTCGCCAAGCTGCTGCTGAGGCAACTGCCCCACGAGCAGCAAACCCTGCCGCGTGAAGTCACGGACATGGTGGACATGGACAATTACCGGACCCAGGAGGAGCAGAACGGCAGCATCCTGCTCGCCGCCGAAGACGCGACCTTGTACGGGACTGGGGACATGGGCTACGGCGGCGGAGGCGAAGAGGCCAAGGAGAAGCTGAAAGTCATCGTCGCCAAGTTGAACAAGGACCACGGCATCGCGTTCGAGGAAGCCGACCGCGTGGTGAATGCCATCAAGCAGAAGCTCGAAGCCGACGAGGCCCTCCGGGCTGCATTCCAGACTAACAGTATCGAGTTCCTGCGGAAGCAGAAACTCCAAGACAGCATCCGCGATGCCTTCCTGAGCAACGCCGACGAGTTCCTGAGTTTCATGTCCAAGACAGAAACCGATCCCGGCTTCGGCAAGTTCTTCTTCTCGGAGATGTTCAAGTGGTATGAGCAGGCCGTTTCGGCGAAGTCACCACCAACGCCGAAGGCGTGACCGGTCTGCGCGTTTGCAGCGGCTTCCAGATGATGCGCGCGCCAAGCGAACACTTGCATTCTGTCCATCGGCTGGCAACACTGGTGCCATGTTAATCTGCTACGGAGGCCGATTTCGATTCCCGCAGTCCGTCCTGGCGTATGCGGCGTTCCGCTTGGCGGCTTGCGACACGCTGGCGGCCATCGAGTCGCACGCGGACCTGGGCGAGGACGCGGAGACGAGTCTCGGCTACTTGGCCGAGGTGCCGTTCTTGGAACAATGCCCCCTGCTGGTCCAACTTGACCTGTTGGCGGACGTCTGGAATCGGCATCGCCGGCGTCAGCCGTTTCACGCGTCGCTGCTGGACGCCGCCGTCGTGTACGCCGCCTGCCACACGGCCGCTCGACTTTCCGAATACGATCCCAAGTGGGCCGCGGCAGGCCTGAAGAGCGGTCCGCGAAAGGCAAACCCTCGCATTGTCCGCGGGGCCGCCGCCCGTCTGACAGCGGTGTTCGATGACTTCTGGGACGACTACGATTTCCTGCTGCTGGAAGACATGCAGGACCTGGCTCCCGATTTGGCCGACGCCATCAAGCTCCAGCTGGGCCTGACCGAGGATTGTGTCGAACCTTTGTACGAAGCCCTAGGGCGTGCATACCCATCGTCGGAACTGGCCGCGAATCTGGACGGGCTGCTAAGCACTGACGAGATCCGGGCGGCCAGGAAATGGCTGCAGAATTTCAGGGCTTAAGCCAACGGTCCAGCCAAGCAAAAGCCTTGTCCTGCATCTGGGCGTTGAACTCGTGCGGACCGTCGTAGGTGACACCTTGGAACCGTTCGGGCACGCCCGCCTTCTGGTAGACCGCGGCAATCTTGGCGAAGGAGGCCTGGACACCGGCGAGCGGAAAGAGTTGATCCTGGGTCCCGTTGATGACCATCAGGCCGCCCGGAACGGTCAGCGAGACGACGTCCGGCAGGTCCATGTACTGGTACAGACCGGGGATGACTTTCATGAACCCGATGCTGGTCAGTTTGTTCTGCAGCATCGATCCGTAGGTCGACATCCAGCCCACAACCACCGCTGCCTTGATGCGCGAGTCGAGGCCGGCAAGGTGTGCGGAGCGGAACCCGCCGACAGACAGACCGCAGCAGCCGATACGCTCGGGGTCGACCTCCGGCCGGGTGGCCAGATAATCCACGGTGCGAATATCGTCCAGGAACATGACGCCCGACCAAGTGATACCCGCCTCGAACAGACCGGTGGCGATCAACGAGGTGCTGGCACTGCAGCGTCGATGGAAGGCTGCCACGTCCTCCAGGCTCAGCTGGTCAGGGTCCCGCCAGGCGGGCGGGTCGTTGGGGAGCAGCATCCGCCGTTCGCCCCAGTAGAACATGTCAATGGCGATAACCACGTACCCGCGTTTGGCGAGTTCGCTGCCGAAGCTCCGGCCGGAGTAGGCGGTCCGTTTGAACTCGGTCAGTGCCGGATGTTCGTGATCCGTGGCGATGAGCTTCTCTTTCCCCCAAGCGAAGAACGCGCCGTGATCGTGCAGGGCCACAATCGCCGGCCGTTGCTTCGCCTCCCCCTTGGGCAGCAAGAGATACGCGGGGACACGGATGTCGGGGGTGGTGTGGAAGTAGAGTTTTTCTCGGATGTAGTCACCGCAGTCGACCCGCTCGACCACCTCGGCGCGCGGATCGCACTTGGGCGGCGAGTAGTGCAGCAAGCTGAGAAGCTTGGGTTGAGCCTCACGTTTCCAAGCCTGGACATCCTGAAAGCGATCGTGCAGGAACGACAGCTCCAGCGTCGATCGGCCGGCCGTCGCCTGCAGCAGTGGAAACAGACTGCCGACTTGGGCATTCGGGATCGCGACGCGTTGGACTGCGGAGTCCACGGGCTCAGCTCCCAGCAGGCTACGATCCACGACGCTGCTGACCGTGACGACCAGTACGCCAAGTACCGCGTTACGAAACCTGCTGCGCTGGCCTGACGTTGCGGTCCAAGCTCTGCCACGCTCGGTGCTTGCCATCAAAGGCTCCTTCTGACCGGTGGTCGCCAATTCATTGCTTCGCTAATTTCCGTCGACGCGACGCATCTTACCATGTGCCGATCGCAAATCTACCGCCGACGGCTCGGTGCCGTCCCGAGATCGTCAAACGGGGAATAGGAATCCAGATGCACCCTACCTGAAAATCCAAGTTACCCGCTTCGCCCGCCTTCAGGTCCGTGGCGGTGTTTGCTGTCCGTTTTCGTGACGGACGATCCGGCCTTCGACCAGATAGATCACGTCCTCGGCAATATTCACGGCATGGTCGGCGATCCGTTCGAGGTTGCGGGCCACGGCCAACAGAGCCAGCCAGGCGGGAACGCGTTCCGGCTGGGTCCGCAGCAACTCCTCTCCCTGTCGGCGAATCTGGTGTTTCAGGCGATTCACTTCGCTGTCCCGTGCGCAGATGCGCTCGGCCAGCGGGGCATCGCGATTGACCAACGCGTCAATGCTGTCGCGCAGCATCGCGTGGCACTTCTCCCACATGCCCGCCAAGTCAAAGGGGATGTCCAGATCGCTGTAACCGGCGACCGTGATCGCCTTGCGAGCGATATTGACGGCCAGGTCACCAATCCGTTCCAAGTCCTTGTTCATCTTCAGCACGGAGACCAGGAATCGCAGGTCGCAGGCGACCGGTTGATGCAGGGCGAGGTCTTTCAGGCACTCCTCCTCGATCTCCACCTCACGCTGGTCAACCTCCGCGTCGCGACCCAAGACCCGTCGTGCCTTGACGAGATCACGTTCCTGAAGGGCCTCGACCGCCGACGCCACTTGGGCCTCGACCAGCGCGGACAGGGAGAGCAGGTTCTTCTTCAGCTTGTCAATTTCCCGCTGCAAATGGATGGACATGTCAGCCAAACCTACCTGTAATGTAATCTTCTGTTTCTTTTGTGACGGGTGCCGTGAACATCTGCTGTGTGGTGCCGAACTCGATCAGTTCGCCTTCGTACAGGAAAGCGGTGTAGTCGGAGACCCGCGCTGCTTGCTGCATGTTGTGGGTGACGATGATGATTGTATACTCGCCACGCAGTTCGCCGATCAGTTCCTCGATGCGCGCCGTGGAACGCGGATCCAAGGCAGAACACGGTTCGTCCATCAGGATGATCTCGGGGCTTACCGCGATGGCCCGCGCGATACACAGACGCTGATGCTGGCCGCCGGACAAGCCGAGGGCGGACTCACCGAGCCGGTCCTTGACTTCCTCCCAGAGCGCCGCCTGACGCAGGCTTTTCTCCACGGTTTCGTCCAGGATCTGCCGCTGGGAAATGCCGGCAATGCGCAGCCCGTAGGCCACGTTCTCGTAGATCGACTTGGGGAACGGCGTGGCCCGCTGGAAGACCATGCCGACTTGCCGCCGCAACTCAATCACATCCAACGCCGGGTCCAAGACGTCGCGCTGGTCCAGCAGGATACGGCCCGTGGTGCGGACCCCGTCGATCAAGTCGTTCATCCGATTCAGGCAGCGCAGCAGAGTCGATTTGCCACAACCGGATGGTCCGATCAGGGCGGTGACCTGCTGGCGAGGAAAATCCATAGTGATCTCTCGCAACGCCGCCACGGTGCCGTAGTACAGGTACAGGTCGTGGACGCTGACGATCGAATCCTGGATGGCAGCCGTATGCCGCGTGGCGGACACGGACGCATCCCGTTGCGTCCCGGCCGGCCGTCCCGATAAGTCTGCGACCGACGCAACAGCATCAGCCGTAAGAGTAGCAGACGCACTCCGTGTGTCGTCCGCCACGGCGCACGGAGTGTGCCTGCTACTTGGAGATAACACGACAGTTACTGCTTTGCCGGCTCGAACGGACATACATTCCTCACATCGCGCGGGAAGAAAATCGCTTGCGCAGGCTATTCCGCAGGTAAATGGCCACGCTGCTCATGGTCAGCACGATCAGCACCAGCAACGTAGTGGTTACGAAGACCATCGGTTTCGTCGCTTCCACGTTGGGCGACTGGAAAGCGATATCGAAGATATGGAACCCCAGGTGCATGAACTTGCGGTCGGGATGAAAGAAGGGGGCCTGCCCGTCCACCGGCAGAGTCGGGGCAAGTTTCACGACGCCGGTGATCATCAGTGGGGCTACTTCCCCCGCGGCGCGAGCCATGGCTAGGATAAAGCCGGTCATGATCCCCGGCGACGCGATGGGTAACAGCACGCGCAGCAGCGTCTGAAGTTTCGTGGCGCCCAACGCGTGCGAGCTCTCGCGAAACACACGAGGAATCGTACGCAACGCCTCTTCCGTGGAGACAATCACCACGGGAATCGTCAAGAGACCCAGTGTCAGGCTGGCCCACAGAACCCCGCCGGTGCCGAACGTGGAAATGTTCGCCGCGACGCGTTCCGGATACAGCCAATGGTCCAGCAGACCGCCCAGGCCATACACGAAGAAGCCCAGGCCAAAGATCCCGTAGACAATGGATGGAATGCCAGCCAAGTTATTGACGGCAATGCGCACCAGCCGAACCAGCCAGCCTTCGCGGGCGTACTCGCCGAGGTAGACCCCGGCCAGCACTCCCAGGGGAAAGCAGGACACGGCCATCAGGAACACGAGCATCACGGTCCCGAAAATCGCTGGAAACAGACCACCTTCCGTATTCGACTCGCGCGGTTCACTAGCCAGCAGTTCCCAGACCTTGCTGGCGTAGTGCCCCAGCTTGGACAGCAGTCCCATGGAGTTGGGCTGATAGCTCCGCACGATGTCCGCGAGCGCCACGGTGTGCAGCGTCCCAGCCCCGACGCGGAACGTTGCACCTTGCTCGCGGAGGGCTGCTTCGCGTGTCTGCTTGTCGGCCACCAGGCGATCCGATTCCTGCATGAGTCGGCGTTCCCGCTCGCGGAGTTCCGCAACCCGTGTCGCAATTTCAGGCAGGCTGCGGCCCGCCTGTTGCTGGCGGTACTCCGCTTTCAAGATGGTCTTGCGAAGATCCTGCAGTTGATAATTCAGCGTTGACAGACGGGCCGCGAGTGGTTCGATCTCGGCGGACCGACGCTGGCGGACCTCCGCGAGTGCGGCCCGGAACCGCTGAGACAAATCGGCACTGGCAGGCACCTCGTTCCCACGCTCCGCGTGGGATCTCAAGTCGCGGACGCTCTGCGTCCTTGGGGAGGCGACGCGGAGCGTCGAGACACTGGCGTTCCCACGCGAAGCGTGGGAACGAGAGGCCGGCAGCTCGAGTTGTGGCGTCTTCAAGCCGTCCAACAGGCCGTAGAGGTTGCCATGTTCCACGCGTTCCAGGACGTAGACCTCCGGCGGATAAGTCCGTTGGCGGATCGCGTCCAATTCGAACCAATGGAAATCCTGACGCTGGGAATCGAGATCTCGGTTACCGGTCTTCAACTGCACGCTGCGCACCGCGGTGTCCGAATTGGTCGCTTCTCGCATCCACTGGCCCAGCACCACCTGACCGTCGGACAGTTCCACCTGGGCGACCGCCGCCGGCCAGAAGACGCCCAAACCGTTGGACAGGATCACCCAGATCAGCACCCCGGTCAGGGCCAGCACCGCCGCCAGCGCGGCGCCACTCGCCCAGACGAACGGTTCGCCCTGGCTCCAGAATCGTTTGCCGCGACGCCTGCTCCCCACGCCGCTCGACTCCTGGGCAAGGGTCGCGACACGAGCCGTCGCAGGAGCCAATTCCAGGTTCCGAGCAGGCTCGGTAAGCAAGTTCTCTTCTGCCGTTCGACTCATAACCGGCCGTAACGTTTCCGCAAATTCTGGCGTACGAGTTCCGCCGCCGTGTTCAGCAGGAAGGTCAGAGCGAACAACAGCACTGCACACAAGAACAGAACGCGGTACAGGGTACCGCCGACGGGGGCCTCGGGAATCTCCACCGCGATGTTAGCGGACAAGGTTCGCATCCCATTGAACGGGCTCCCGTCGAGGATTGGTGTGTTGCCGGTCGCCATCAGCACGATCATCGTCTCGCCGACGCCACGACCGAAGCCGATCATCATAGCGGCGAAAATGCCCGGACTGGCCGAAGGCAGCACCACCCGCCACAACGTCTGCCAGCGGCTGGCTCCGAGCGCCAAGGAGGCGGCCGTGAGCGTCTGGGGGACGCTGGTGAGCGAATCTTCGGCAATCGAAAAAATGATGGGGATCACCGCGAACCCCAAGCCGAACGCGATCACCACACAGTTCCGCTGGTCATACCGCAGGCCGATGATCTCGTACAACCAACGGCGAAAATCGCCGCCAAACAACGCCGTTTCGACCGCCGGCATCAGCCAAGCCGCCAAGACCACTCCGGCCAGCAACACCGGCAGCATCACCAGGAATTCGTAGCCGCGTTCCAAACGCTTCGCCCAATCAAATCGCCGCACGATCTGCCAGATCAGCATGAACCCTACGAAGACGGCCGGTACGGTGACCAGGGCCACAAACACGGCCAAAATCCAACGCTCGACCAAGGGGGCCAACCATAAAGCCATCAGGAAGCCCAACACCACGGAGGGAACCGCCGCCATAATCTCGACCGTCGGCTTGATGACTCCCTTGAACGTCGGCGTGGTGAAATGCGCGGTATACACGGCG
>JAPLNJ010000271.1 GCA_026692885.1 Planctomycetota bacterium
GGACCAGCAGCAGCGTGAGGCCGTGCTCACGTACCACCGCGCCGCCCGCGACTACTGGCAACGTCTTGTGAACTCGGCCAACGCGGAGTGATGTGACGGTGCGGAAGGAGCCCTGCCCGGCCCGCGTAAGGACGGTGTACCCAACTTAATGCAGGACGGTCTTCCCAGACCGTCCCGATTGGCCCGGGAAGGCCGTCCTGCGAGTAAATTATTTCCTGCCGCTCGCCCAAGTCCACCCGGGCTTGAGTCGCGGGCGGCAGGAAGTCGCCCACCACTTCCGTCACAAACCACGCCCGGTGGACACCGAAGAGATCAGTCGGGACATGTGTGCCGCGACAGGAAGCGTCGCGCGTGGGGTGACCGCAGTCGCAACCACAAGCCGCAACACCACGTCAGTCTACTTCTGGGCGAATCTCCGTCAACTCACGCGGCGTGTGGCTCCTACTCGTTTGGCCGCGATCGGACGGGGAACGTGCGGGGGACACCTGGTAGATGTCCGACGTCGCCGTCCTGGACAAAACATTCCCCTGCCCTACATTCCCCTGCCCTACATTCCCTTGCCCCGTGTCTTTGAAGTTGCCCCTGTCCTTCAGACGCTATGCAGGCAGGAATGGAAACAGCCTGCGCCGGTTGGCGTCCGTCAGTGGCGAACCGTATTCGCACAGTTCAAACGCCTCCACGCACTTCACGCGGCGGCCGTGGTCCTCGCCATACGTGGCAATCAGCAGGTCCCGGTATCGCTCTGTGGGAACAGACAGCTGGACGTACCACTGCCGCAACCATGCCCGCTGCGCGGCCGGGTCTGCTGGCACCTGGTCCAATTCGCCCCGGTTGAACGGGAGCCAATCGAAGACCTGCGAGCGGTGGCACGCCAACATGTCAATCACCGATTCGACGACCGGTTCGATGTCCACGACTACGGAAGGCTGGAACGGGTACGGCTTCGCAAAACCATCCCAGAGATACATGATCACGGGATCGCGACTTAGTGCGGGTGCGTCCGGAGCGACCGCCGGCACGGTCAGCAGGTAGGCGGCATCACAGACCAGCTGCGCCGTGTAGCGGTGATCGGGATGGTAGTCGCACGGGCGATGGGTCAGAACCAAGTCCGGTCGAAACCCCCGGATGAGCCGAATCAGTTCCAGACGTTTTTCGAGGTCCGGTTCCAAATGCCCGTCGCGATGAGCGAGCACGCGGTACTCGACGCCGATCACGCGACCGGCCGCCCGGGCTTCTTCGCGACGGATCGCTGCGAGTCGCTCGCCGTACAGCGTCTGGTGTCCGGACTCGCCATTGGTCACGCTGACGAACGAGACGTCGTGACCGGCCTGTCGATACAAGGCTGCCACACCTCCTGCGCGGATATCCGCGTCATCAGGATGTGCGCCAATCACCAGGATTCGCAAGGCTGCAGTAGGCATGTTTCATTCCTTGTGTGAGCGGCAAGGCGCTAGCCGCCGGTGGCTTGGGTTGTGAGCGGCAAGGCGCTAGCCGCCGGTGGCGTTCGGAACCGGCGGCTAGTGCCTTGCCGCTCACTCATCGCGCCCCCAAATCGAGGCGAAGACCTGGGATCACGATCCGTGTTCAACCGGCAGTGATCCCCAATTCCTTGCGCATGGCCATCCGAGTCTCCTAGCTCAGTAGATCCAGGAACGGTTCATAGTCAAATTTCGCGACCAGGTTCAGCAGCTGCTGACGCAGCTCCGCACCGCCAGTTCTTCGGCGCGGGCCAGGCTGGCTGCCAGTTGGCGATTGACATCCCGCAACGTCTCCTCCGCCCGTTTGCGCTCGGTAATGTCGCTGATGACGACGTAACACACCGGCTCGTTGGTCTTGCCGTCCTGCGCCACGGTGGCCTGGAGCTGTGCCCAGAATAGTATTCCGTCCTCGTTTGCAATCTGCAGGTCCCACGCCTGCGGTTCGCCGGTCTCCAAGAGCTGTTCTCGGTGCCTGCGGGGCGGTTATCCATGTATTTCATGGAGTCCGGCGCTACTTCCGGGGGGGGGGGGTAGTCCGTGCATCAAGTAGGGCCTCTGCCGGAATCGGAGACACGCTCGCCGGCTCGGCGGGTGGTGCCTGGGGTTGTTCGTTCTCGTTCATCGTATCCATCCTCACCGTGTGGCTGAGCCGCAACAGGGATCGCGGTCGTCCCCAGCGACGTGTCGTGCTCGTGGCCCTGGATTGTACCACTTTGTCCGCTGTCAATCGCCTGGGCGCGGGACTCCGTCCCGGTATCGGCCGCGGCAGAGACGGAGGTGACACCGGGACCCCCGCCTAGGAGTCCCGATTCTGCTGCGGGTTCACGGAGGACCTGAAACATCGCTGGGAAAGTGGTAAGCAGATACCTCCCGGTAAGACCAGTTGATTGGCCGGTGGTCAAGCGTAGCGCCGACCACCGGAATGCCGGCGAAAACCGTTCCCGCATCCCGGAGGGATCACACCAGGGCGCCGGCGCACGCCTGGAATGGCAGATTGTGTTCCAGATGCGTGCGGGGGCGGACGCCCTGGCACCCCTCCGGGGCGGGAACGATTGGGGGGGCGGTCTTCCGGGGGTATCGCTGCGCTCAACCCCCGGTTAATGTCTGTGAACCCTGCGGGTAATCCAGAACGCTACGGGGGCGCGGTGGTCGGCGGACGTGGTCGAAGCGTCGTTGTTTTCCCGGTCTGTGTCAGGTTGACCATGACATCATGTTGTGATACTGTTTTTTCCGAGCGGTGTAGTCTGTCCCCTTTGTTCGGTAGCAGAATTCGGGGAGGGTTACGTGAGCGTCGCGACTTCGGCTACAGGTCAGGCTTGGCCGGGGGGGTAGAGCAATGAACAAACGGCACGACCGCACATTGCAGGCGATTTTCGAAGATCCCGTTCAGGCGGGAATTGCGTGGCGAGACGTCGAAGCTCTCCTGAAAGCTCGCGGAGCCGAGATCAGCGAAGGCAGCGGCTCTCGCGTCCGCGTGGCGCTCCACGGAGTGCGGGCGGTTTTTCACCGTCCGCATCCGGAGAAGGAGACCGACAAAGGCGCGGTGTGGTCCGTTCGACCATTCCTGTTTGAAGCCGGGGTGACACCATGATGGAATACAAGAAGTACGTCGCAATAATTGAATTCGACGATGAGGCCGGGCTGCTCCACGGGGAAGTCATGAACACGCGCGACGTGATCACCTTTCAGGGCTCCAGTGTCGCCGAATTGCGGCACGCATTTGAGGAATCGGTCGACGACTATCTGGCCTTTTGCGCGGAGCGAGGCGAGCAACCCGATAAGCCGTTTTCGGGTCAGTTTGTCACGCGACTCGGTGCAGAGTTGCACCGAGAGATCCACTTCGCGGCAACGCGTGCTGGCCAGAGTCTAAACGCCTGGGTCGCGGAGACGCTCACGAAGGCCGTTCACCAACCTCTCGCTGCGGTCGCCAGGATTCGGCCTGATTCAAGGCGCAAGGCGGGCAAGTACTGCTCTCGGTTCGTCGTCAAGCACAAGAAGAAGACGCCCAGTACGGCTAAGGCAGCGAAGCTGAAGAAGATCGCTAGGCGGCTATCGCAAAGTTAGCACCCCGAAGCTGTCGCCGTGTTCAATTCCTGTCAAAATGGCATATCGTGGCGACGGGGGTGAAGGCTTCTCGCCGGCCGCCGAAAGCCCGAAAAAACCCAAAGGAAAAGGCTCGTTCCCAGGGATTTGTGAACGAGCCCTTCCAGTCGGGGCGGAGAGATTTGAACTCTCGGCCTCCTGCTCCCAAAGCAGTTTCTGGCTTGCCAACCAGACAGCGTAAACAGCGTGAAACGTCGAACAGCACGCAGCTTACGCGCTCCGGTCCACTGTTTCAAGAGCTTTCAGCCTATTGCACGGCTTTTCAGGACATGCTACGAAAACGTGGTAGTAACGTGGTAGTCGATTCCGAACTCGTGTGCCGGTTCGGCTGCGTCGGACCAAGACACCACCAAGCCCAACGCGGACCCGCGGCATGTCCCAACAACCCTCAAAGAAACAGACACCTGCGGAATCCGACCACCCCGCCTACCCACTCCCCAGTCAACCGAGGGCGACGCCTCCCAAACCTGCGGACCCGTACGACGAACTTGCCGTGAAAGTGGACAGGGGCGAAGCCGTTTCGGGTTTCGATTTTGGCGCGCCGCAGTTTCTCAAGGACGCTATTCCATGCCCGGTGTTTCCCAGCGACGATGTCCGCGACGAGCCGCGACGACAGGACGACACCACGAGATGTAGGCTCACGAGCGAAATTGACCTCTGGCTCGCCGAGCAGGGCTACAAGAGGGAATCGAAGCCTGGCTATCTGGGATTGGTACTGAATGCTGGGACGATGGCAGTGTCAAGGGAAGGCTGCCCTAGTCCTGTGCGTCTGGGGCCGCACCACTTTAGGCTTTTCTGCACCATATTTCGGGCCAAGTCGGAGGGCATCGCTCCCGACACCGTACGGAAGGCGTTCGGTGGAACTGCCGCAGCCCTCCGCAACGCGGTAAACGAGCTGCGAGACAGGTTAGGCCCCCTGGGAATTACCGTCGATGGTCGGCAGTGGCGGCTGATCGAAAAGAAATAAGAAAAATCGGCAACGTAAGATCGCACCTTACGTTTTTTGAGTCTGCTCCTTGAAGTTCAGTCTCACCCAGACAACTTCAAGGAGCTTCACTCATGCTCAACGACGAGCCGCTGCTCACCCTCTCGCGGGCGATGCGCGGACTGCAAAATCATCCATCGCCTTCTACAGCTTGGCGCTGGCATCGGAAAGGCATCCGCGGTGTCCGCCTCGAAACCGTAGTCGTCGGCGGGAGAAGGTACACCTCTAAAGCGGCATTAGACCGCTTTGTAGCCGCTGTGACTTTGGCAGCGGATTCTAGGCCCATCGGCCGGCACGAACGAGACGCCGACGTTCAACGCAGCCAAGACACCGAGCGCAAACTCAACGACGCGGGCCTGCTGTAATCTCTGACGTCCGCTGGTCGGGCGTTCCCGACCGTTTGACGTCACCCAGCAACAGGAACGCCCGCGCAGGGCGGGCGTTTCGAGTCAATACAGCCAATTCTGAACAGCTGGTGATGTGCTACCAACACACGGCCAGCCTAACCTGAAGGCAAAATGAAGACTAACAAATTGGACGGCAGCCCGCAAGGTCGTGGGCATCCTGTTGACGATTCCAACTCGACTGTTGCCATCAAGATTCACCGGGAATCCGCGGAGCTTCGACGAATCATCGCTTCCCAGGATGGAGAAGTTGAACTCGTCGTTACGCGTGGTCCTCGCCGCGATCAGGTCAGCGTTGAAGCACATCGCGACGGCGACACAATCAACGCGGCGACGATGGACTTTCGCCATTTGGAGCGACGGTTCAAGTTTGCGAAGAGCGTCAAGATCCCGGACGCCGAACTCGCGCAGGCCATTTCGGATTTCCTCTCGCAGCCAGCGAACTCAGCACCAGAGGTCGAGTCGGCGTTTGTCGTGCGAATGCGCGGCTTGCAGCAACCGCGAGACAGTGCGATTGAGTACACCGCGGAGATCCCGCCGGACGCGTTGAATGCCGCGTTAGCTGTCCGCGACTGCTCTTCGCCAGAGCCAGTTCTGGAGTGGGAAGACGTGACCCAGCTCGCCGCACTCGATGTGGATTTTCACGACCTCCCGCAATCCGGTCGCCCGTCTCCGGAGCAGTTGACGGCAATGGCAAACGCGATCAGACCGAGGCCGGTCTTCGTCTGGGTGTCTCACGGGCGTGGCTTGAAATTGGTCTACGCCAAGGCTGGAGGACTGGACGCCAACGAGCTGGCGGCGTGCGCCACGCTGAGCGTGCGCAGCCTGGCGCCGACCGCGACGACGGAGATCATGTCGCGGACGCGGCATCCTGGATACCCGCGACCTCAGTACCCAGATGCCGGTCAGGTCATGGCGATGACACCAGACGTGGACCTGGGGGTCTTGGATCACTGGATTGGGCAGGAATGCGATGAATCGGTAATCGCCGACTACCTGGCCGAACGAGGTCTTGAGCGAGGCCGACACTACGAACACCAACGTTGCCCAGTCGCTCCCGAGGAATTGAGCCACGGCGAGCCAGTGTTCATCGGCGACGATGCCATCTTCTGCCATAAGTGCGAAGCGGCAGGCATTTCAGTTGGCAGAAGCCGCCCAGGCTTGTTCCCATTCGCGTTGTTGACCGCTGGCGGCATCCCATCTCGACTATTGAACGCGGCTCGACACTTCTGCCATTGGGAGCACGCCTGCTTGATCATGGACGCGGACCTCGGCCTCGTGGGGGAGTCTGGGAGGCTCTGCTACACCGCGTTACTAAAGGTGGTGTATGGGCGTCACGATCCCCGGATTCCTGCGGCTATGAGTCGTGGGCGTGGGCTGGTACGGCGCGACGGTTACTGGGCGACACCGGATCTGGCAAAAGCCCACGGGCATGACGGGCTCAAGGACCGACTTCAGGTACTCCCTGCTGTGCAGTTTGTTGTTCGCGACGAAGAAGGACGCCAGCAGCTCCGAACGGACAGTGAACGGCTCGGCATCTTTCGTGGCGTCGATGATTTGTCATGGTTTGGCTACCCAGCCGTACGACCGATTCGAGGGATCAAACTTGCCGGACGATGGACGTCGGCAAACAGCGAACAGACCGTGCAGGCCACTGTGCTTCCAGATCATCTTCGCCCCGACGACATGCGCAAGTTCCGACCTCGATACGCGCCTCTCGCAAACCGAATGTCGCGTGACGAAGCAGAAGGTGTACTCAGCGAATCATTCCCCGGCATCAATCACAACTACGTGCGGCTGCTGATCGCTGCCCGTGGATGCTCAGAATCCGGTACAGGGCAACCTCCTCGTATCGCCGTCGATGGTCCCAGCGGGGCAGGAAAGAGCCTGACCGCGACGATCACGGCAGGGATGCTGGGGGACAGTTGCACGGACGTCACGTGGAATCCCAACACAGAGCATTTTCAACAAGGGCTGTTCGAGGCGTCGGTTAGTTCAGGATTCGTGACGTGCGACGAGATCATCAAACTGGCTTCCACGAAGGGCGGGAATGTCCTGGCCGCTCTCACTTCGCTGCTGACTTTTGGTCGGGGCAGTTCAGTGCGATTGCTCTACATTGGACCCGTTCGAGTGACCGACGTTCCGGCGCTGGTCATCACCGACATCGCCTTTCCGCAGGCACTGCACCACGATGAGCAATTTGGTCGTCGATTCGTGCATGTGCATTTGGACCGGAAGGTCGACTGGCAGAAGAGTGCTCGGACGGGCGTCGAACAGTGGCGTGTCCGCGGCATCCGCGAGTCAGACGCAGCCAACGCGATCATTTCGTACGTCATCGACGAGTTTTTTGCGGACGACGTACCGCCTGTGTTCGAGGATATCGCGCGCGCGCTCGGCTTTAGCCTGCTCCACGAAGTCAGCCTCGATGGGATCAACCGAACTGACGACTTGCTGCAGCTATTCCACGCCTGCTGTGACCCCAAGGCGGTCTCCGCAGCAGCTTCGACCTGGAAGGGACGCGGTTGGTGCTTAGTTCGCCGCGATGGTACTGACGTCGTCAGCAATGCATGGCAGGCAGTTTGCGACGACCTGGGGGACGGTTTCGTCAGCAGCCGGCGAGTCAAGGAGATCGATTGGGCATTGGCACTCAGCATTGATGAACCCGTGGAATGCGACATATCGCCGCATGGGCAAACCTCGTTGGCGATCCGGTTCCGCGTCGGCGATGCGCGGTCCCCAAAACTGCAGGTTAACCAGGAAATCAGACGCTGTGATACGACAGGCGACCGCGGCGGCACCGCCCTGCCGGAGGCCAGTACCTCACCCAGTCCGCATCGTGCTGAGCAGGCGTCCGGGTCTGAATCGCCGAGGGAGGAAATCGTAATATGACCACTGCGGATTTCGTTGAACAGTTAGCTCGCCAGGACATCTGGCTGAAAGTCGATGGTGGTAACCTGCGGATGAGCGCGCCGAAGGGCGCGATAACACCTGGCCTGGTGCAGCAGATTACATTGCGGAAGCCGGAAATTGTGCAGCTCTTGACGGACGCGGCTCGACAATCCAGCAGCGATGATCCCAAGGCGCCCATCTACATTGACCTGGAGACCCGCTCGGCGTGTGACCTCAAACGATTCGGCGGGCGCCGGTACGCGCAGGACCCGACGACGGAAATCCTGTCGGTAGTGGCAATGCTGCGCGACCAAGTGATGGTGTGGATGCCTTTGCTTTCAACGCCGCTACCAGCCAACGAAGTCTGGCCCCATGGGTTTGAGTTGCCCCGCCAAGTGCTTTCCTTCGCAGGCCCAGAAATCCCAGCCCTGCTGTTGGCGTGCATCTCTGCCGGTCACCCGCTGTGCGCTCACAATGCACTCGACTTCGATGCCTTGGTGTGGCGTGCTAAGGGGTTGCCAGAGCCGTCCGCTTGGATTGATACGATGCCCATGGCCCGCGCCGCAGGGTTTCCAGGCAAACTCGACGAACTCGGTAAGCGTCTCGTGGGTCGGGGCAAGGACAAGGAGGGATCGGCCCTCATCAAGAAGCTTAGTCGTGCAAATCGCGATGGCGTTTTCCGGCCGTTGACTCGCGAAACAGCGGCCGCCCTGGCCCGGTACAACGTTGTCGACGTGCTCTTGCTGCCGCCAGTGCTGGCGGCTGTTGAAGGTTGCCTGGAGCCGGACGTCTTCCAGCTCGATCAGACGATAAACCAACGTGGCGTAGTGTTTGATGTCGAGCTGGCCCGCGCCCTATTCGGTGTAGGGGCTCAAGACATCACCGAGGCGAGTCTAGGTGTGGAACACCTCACCGGTGGCAAAATCACGCGGCATGACTTGCGCAGGGACCGTTTGTTTCAGCAATGGCTGCGTTCGGAAGGGATTTCCCTTCCGAACATGAAGCGCAGCACGATCCACAAACTGCTACAGCAATCGGACTTGGACGATAAGGTCCGTCAAGTCCTGGAGTCCCGGGAGATTGCCAACCGGATCACCACCAGCAAACTCGACAGCGCCATCATCTCATGCGATTCAGATGGACGCCTTCGGCACTTATTCGTGTACCACAAGGCCGTGAACGGACGATGGGCTGGCCGCAACGTGCAGCCACAGAACCTACCGAAACCGCATAGCAAGCTTGGCGATCTATCGCCGTTAATCGATGCAGCCAGCGACGTGAATTGCTTTCGGCAAGTGATTCCAGCCGAAGTGCGACTCAGTGACGCCGTCTCCGCCTTGATCCGTCCATGTTTCCGAGCAACCCCAGGCGGCGTGCTCTGCAGTGCGGATTTTGCCGGCATCGAGGCGCGTGGCGTGGCCTGGTGTGCCGACGAGTATCGGCAACTGAGTTTGTTTGCGGAGGGCGGCGACAACTACTGTGACTTAGCCCAACGGATCTTTGGGTATCCTGTGACGAAGGAGAACAAGCGGGAACGCAACATCGGAAAAGTCGCCGTGCTGGGGTGCGGGTACGGAATGGGGGCGAGGAAGTTCGCAGCGAAATGCGTTAGCGACGGTGTGGATCTAGCCGCAGCGAATACATCCGCAGAAGCGGTCATCGATCACTACCGCGACACGTACCAAGCGGTCGCCGGCGTCAAGGTCCACCGTAATGGCCGGACTTGGCGTGAAGGCGGGTTGTGGAGATCGCTGGAAGCCGCGGCGAAGGAAGCTACCACCTGCGGTTCGACGACGTACGCCGGAAAATGCATCTTCTTCAGGGAGCGAGATGCCCTCGTCATCGAGTTGCCCAGTGGACGGAGGCAGCGGTACCGCAATGCCCGAGTCGAGGACGCTGTGCCCGGCTACTGCCAGGACCTTGGGCTTCCCCTGTTCACCAAACCAACGCTGTTCTACGACAACCCGAAAGTGAAGGACACTCAGCTCTACGGCGGCAAACTGGCCGAGAATGTTGTCTCCGGGATCTGCCGTGATCTGCTGGTCGCCGCCATGCTCGAATGCGAGCAGATCGGCTTACCGGTGGTTCTCCATGTGCATGACGAAATCGTCATCGAGGTGCCGGTCGAACGCAGCGACGAGGCCCTGCGTCAGCTGCTCCGCATCATGTCGACCCCGCCAGCGTGGGCACCCGGATTTCCGATCGAAGTCGAGGGGTTCAACTCGGCGAGATACTTCAAGATCCCACCAGCCGACGCCACTTGCTTGAAAGCCAGGAACGGCCAGATTCTCCACGTCCACTAGCCGCCTTGAGTCGCGGCAGACGCCTGCCGCGACATGCCGCCACTGTCTGGTCGCGGCAGCTGAATTCAAGGTGATTGACTTGATGCAGTCGATTTAGCACTCGTCGCCGCCTCTCTTCTCACCCCCGCCGACTAGCCATCGTGCCGCCACAAGGCGGTCGCGGCACCTGGCGGCAAGCTCGCGGCAACAGTGGCGGCAGACGGAACTTATTGCCGTCACATGCTTTATGAAAGAAACAGCGAGTCGCGGCAGAACTTCTTCCTAGATACTTAGAAAGGAAGGGGAAAAGGAGGAATGGAGGCTAAGGACATACCGTGTGACTGTAGGCGAGAGGTTGGGGGAAGTTGCCGCCACTCCCTCAGCAAACGGCTGGCAACCAACCTAACGCTGAGCTGTGGGGGCTTGCGTGCTGGGACCACATCCCTGGATGCTATGGGATCTACAGCCCCGTAGAAGCTATTGTCGACGTGCTGGCGGGCTGGGACGTTTTGACGCCGGCTAGGCCCTTGATCGACGCCTGGCTCGCTGACGTGCCTGTGGCGGCTACGCCGGTCGGCTCCATACCTTTAATTGGAGGAACAGTACGGTCGGCTGGTCACGCTGGCGAAACCTGGAAGCAGAGCCGACTGAGCTGGTGAGGTGGCGGTCACGCAGGCGGCGACAAATCACGAGGCGTAGTCCTAGCGGATGAGATTGAAGATCGAGCGGTACTCCACAGTGAACCTGGCGTGAAGCAGTTGCCTGCCGATCGCTTGGACCAACTGACTCTTGCCGGGGCCTAGCAGACCCACCAACACGTCGCGGTGCCGACGCAGAATCGGTGTCCAGCCGACCAGCAGCGGTTGGACCGCAAGGCGGCCAGCCCCAGCTGATCTGCGTCGACCTCCAGCCGTAAACGACCGCCCAAGCTCCAGGGTGCAGGGTCGTGCTGAACGTCGACGGCTTTAGTGACGCCGTGCTTAGCGGCGTGGCTGCCTCCCTGGCCGAGGCAGTGTTGGTCGCAGCCACAAACTTCCTGGTTCCTACTCGCCCTTCACCTCGCCGATCATCGCGGTTCGACGTGGCATACTTTGACAGGACCGGCGAGGCCGCCGTTTCATGCGGCGGATTTCCCGGACGGCGGTGCCGTTCGACGTTACCAATTCCGACAGATCCATCCCTATCTCGTCGACGGTATGTGCTTCCATTTTGGGTATGGCTGTTGTCTTCGATTCGCGCAGTGGCGCAAGGACCAATACCATGCCTATCGTCAATCACACCGGCGGCAGTGCCAAACTGCTGGCCCAGGTCGCAGACCTCCTCAAACAAGTTGTCGTGTTGATCGGAGAAGCCGCTCCTGGCGTCTTCGACGATCTCCATCAGGGGCTCCTCCCAACATTCTCCCCCGGCCCCGTGGCGCAAAACCAGTCAGCCGCGCCAAGCGGGAACAGGACGGCTCGGCCCCCGATCACTGACCGCGTGAATTTCAGTGTTCACTGGGGCACCCGGACTTGCCGTCTGGGCAACACGGTGGCGTTCAAGCTTCTGGAACGGCTAGCACACCGTCCCGGCCTGTACCTCCACTATGACTCGCTGCTGAACGAATTGTGGGACTACCACACGTCACCCGATGCCGTGCGAAGTGCCGTCAAAGTCCTCCGTAGGAAGCTAAGGGCGGCCGGCATGGAAGACCTGGCGGAGGCCATCGACGGCAGTAACTCGCACCACTACGGGCTGAAGCTCAACGGGCGAACGTAGACGTGCCACAGAAATGCCACAGCGTTGCCCACGGTTTGACACAGGCCGGAAGCAGAATTCGGTGAGGGCAATTATTTCGACCGGCTTTCCGATCGTGCCAAACCGTTCGAGCCGGACGCCTGTTGTCTGACCGGCCGGCGAACCGGACGACGGTCCCTGGCGCCGGCCGTCACCGTTTTCACACAACCGAGCGATTACACCATGGACAACGACAACCCGAAACCTGAGGCCAGCCAACCTGACCCCAAGCCAATCCGTGCGGTGCAGTACGTCCGCATGTCGACCGAGCACCAGCAGTATTCCACCGAGAACCAGGCCGACGTGATCCGCGAGTATGCGGCCAAACGTGGCTACGAGATCGTCCACACCTATGCCGATGACGGCAAGAGCGGCCTGAAGATGGAGGGCCGCAAGTCCCTGCGGGCCATGATCGACGACGTGCAGGCGGGCAACGCCGGCTTCGATGCCATCCTGGTCTACGACGTGAGCCGCTGGGGCCGGTTCCAGGACACCGACGAAAGCGCGTACTACGAATATCTGTGCAAGCGGGCCGGGATCGGCGTCCACTACTGCGCCGAACAGTTCGAGAACGACGGCGGCCCGGCCGCAACGATCATCAAAAGCGTTAAGCGGGTGATGGCGGCCGAGTACAGCCGGGAGCTGTCGACCAAGGTCTTCCACGGCCAGTGCAAGCTCATCGAGCTGGGCTACCGTCAGGGTGGGCCTGCCGGCTATGGGCTGCGGCGGATGCTGATCGACCACACGCACAAGGAAAAAGGCGTCCTGGGCCGAGGTGAGAAGAAGAGCCTGCAAACCGACCGAGTCATCCTGGTGCAGGGGCCGGAAGAAGAAGTCCTGAACGTTCAGTGGATCTACCAGATGTTCATCCGCGAGGGTCGCGGGGAACGCGAGATCACTGAAAGCCTCAACGCCCGCGGCATCCTGACCGATCTCGGGCGCCCCTGGACCCGCGGCACGGTGCGGCAAGTCTTGACCAATGAGAAGTACATCGGCAACAACGTCTACAACCGCAGGTCGTTCAAGCTGAAGAAGAAGCGGGTGGTCAATACGCCGGACATGTTGGTCCGGCGCGAGGGCGCGTTCCAGCCGATCATCAGCCAGGAGGATTTCTACACGGCTCCTTGCGCGAACCCGGCGACTGAGTGATGAGGAGATGCTCGACCGGCTGCGCACCCTGTTGGCCAAGCATTCCCTGCTCTCCAGCTTCCTGATCGACTCGGCCGAGGAGATGCCGGCAAGCTCTTCCTACCGTACTCGGTTTGGCAGCCTTCTGCGGGCCTATCAACTTGCGGGCTACAGGCCGGACCGAGACTACGGCTTTCTGGAGATCAACCGGACGATCGGGAGCCTCCATCTCCAACTACTTGACGACGTGCTCCGCCAGCTTGGCGCGGTGGGCGCCGACGTCACCCGGGACGCCACCACGAACCTGCTGCTGATCAACGGCGAGTACACGGCGTCGATGGTGCTTTCCCGGTGCCGCCAGACCACAGGGGGCCTGCTGCGTTGGCTGGTGCAGATGGACCGGACGCTTGTTCCCGACATCACGATCTTGGTCCGTATGGACGCGACCAATCAGCAGCCGGCCGACTACTACCTGCTACCGATCATGGACATCGCAGCCCCCAAGTTGCTCCTGTGCGAGAGCAACGGGGTCCACTTGGACACGTACCAATTCGACAACCTGAATTACTTCACCCTCATGGCAAAACGCAGAAAGATTGAGGTGGCAGCATGAACCGAGAGCAAGACAACGTGCAGTGGATTCCGATCGACAAGATCACCGTCCCCAATCCCCGCACGCGGGGCAAGAAGAAGTTCAAGCAGATCATCGCCAACATCGCCGAGATTGGCTTGAAGAAGCCGATCACCGTGGCCGAGTACCGGAGCGTCGACGGCGAAACTCGGTACCTGTTGGGCTGTGGGCAGGGCCGACTGGAAGCGTACCAGAGCTTGGGTGAGACCGAGATCCCGGCGATCGTGATCGAGGCGACCAAGGTGGAATTGATGTTGATCAGCCTGATCGAGAACCTGGCTCGGCGTCAGCCAACCACGATGGAACATGCCCGGAAAATCGCCGACATGAAGGATCGGGGCGACTCTCCCGCGGACATTGCCCGTAAGGCGGGGCTGGATGTCTCCTACGTCAACGGGATCTTGAAGCTCCTGACCAAAGGTGAAGAGCGACTGCTGCGGGCCGTCGAAAAGGAACAGATGCCGCTGAGTGTCGCCATCACGATTGCGAGTTCCAACGACGCAGCGGTTCAGCACGCCTTGGCGGATGCCTACGAAAAGAAGCAGTTGCGCGGCAAGGCGTTGCTGCGAGTCCGCCGCCTGGTCGAGGAACGGCGTAGCCGAGGCAAAGCACTTCACCGGGGAGTGCCGTGTCGCGGCAGCGGCGAAGTGTCGTCGGAGCAGCTCCTCAAGGTGTACCGCGAAGAGACGGCCCGGCAGACAGCCGTGGTCCAGAAAGCGAAGCACTGCGAGACGAAGCTCGTGTTCGCCGTGTCGGCCTTGAAACAACTATTCCAGGACGACAACTTCACAACCCTCCTGCGAGCCGAGTCACTGAATTCCCTACCGCAGTACCTCGCTGCCCAAATCCACGGAGAGGCTTGCTGACATGGTCAACCGCGTACGCCTAGCATGTGAAACCAGCATCATCTCGGTCCCACTGGCGAGCATTCTGCCAGTGCGGAAACTCAGTCCGGCTATTAGCAAGACCGACAAGTACCGCCGCATCGCGGCCTCAGTTCGGGAGGTTGGAATCATCGAACCGCTGATCGTGTATCCCCAAGCCAACGGCAGCACCCAGTACATCCTGCTGGACGGGCACGTCCGCTTGGCCATACTCAAGGAAATGGGACTGGAGAAGGTCAACTGCCTCGTGGCGCTGGACAACGATGCCTTCACGTATAACCACAAGGTCAGTCAACTTTCGGCGATCCAGGAGCACTTCATGATCATGGAGGCCATCCGGCAGGGTGTTTCCGAAGAGCGGATCGCTAAGACGCTGGCTGTGGATGTCGGCGCGATCCGGCGGAAACGTGACCTGCTGGACGGCATCTGCCCGGAGGCAGTGCAACTGCTGAAGGAGAAGCGGGCGTCCGCCGGCGCCTTCCGCGAGATGCGGAAGGTTAAGCCCATGCGTCAGATTGAAATGGCCGAACTCATGGTCGCTGCCAACAACTTCTCGGCGAGTTATGCCCGGTGTCTTCTGGCTGCCACGCCCCAGGAACAGCTGCTGGAGCCTGACAAGCCCAAAGACGTGGGGGGGCTAAGCCCGGAAGACATGTCGCGCATGGAGCGGGAGATGGAGAATCTCGGTCAAGATCTGCGATCGGTCGAAGAGTCCCACGGCCGGAACGTGCTGAATCTGGTCCTGGTCGTCGGCTACCTGAAGAAACTGCTGGACAACGCCCGGGTGGTCCGCTACCTGTCCCAGCACAACGCGGAGATTCTGGCCGAGTTCCAGACGATCGTCGAGACGAAGAGCCTGGGAGCCGGTGAGTAGGTTCGGTTGTCGTCCTTGTCTTGGGCTTGGCGCTGGTGTTCAACGCCCACCGGGACTCCCATACCTGGCCACTACCTTGACGCTGAGGCACGGCGGGGCGTAGTCGCCTCGTTCGGCTAGGGCCGTTTGAGCTGCGTCTTGGCCTTCGACCGCCACTCTCGGCCGGTGCCGTGATGATTTCCGTCCGCTTCCTCCATCTGCCTCGACACTTTGGCGCTGAGCGATGCGAACGACTTGGTCACCGTCCGCATTGCGGCCTGGACTTCAGGGTCAAGGTCCGATGGCCGGACCGTGACCTTGTCTTCGTCTGCGTCTGCGAATCGTTCAGACCATCGGCGCCAGGCTACTGCGAAACCCTGCAGCTGCAGCAGCACTCCTGCCGCGTCATCGGCAACGTACGGCTTTCGTCCACCCTTCCACGGGCGCTTAAGTTCCCGCTTGAGTTCGGCCACAATCCGTGGATCTGGCCAGTCACCGTGGATCATCTTGCTCTGGATCTGAAAGCGCTTCCGCTTGTCGTCGATCTTGAGCAGATGCGAGATTGCTGTTAGCCCAACGACTCGGCCGTGCTGCTGACATTGGGTGCACAGTTGGTCGAGCGCGGGCTCGGTGTACCCGGTCTTGGGATTGGCGAACTTGCGCAGCGTACGGACCTGATGGGCGAGCAACCTGTATTGCTTGCAGACGCCCCTCATGTCGGCCCAGCGTCTTGCACCAGGCTCGTGCTCTTCCGAGAGCTGCCTGCCCAGCTGGTGGTACTTTCGTAGCTTCCCGATTGCCGCTTGTACCTCAGCTGGGGTCGGTTCCTTTTTTGCCATGGTCGGTTCCAACGAAGTTCGGGTTGATCGGCGCCGGGATCGTCCGCCGGAGCCTGGACCGTCACAGTCTAGCCCCGACTCGTCGATGAATCTACATTCTCGATGGATTTCACCCCGATGACACGTTGTTCACGTCGGCAAGGTTCCTGGCAACGAACATCATTTGGCTCCGGGCCTGGAAACCCGGGTGCTGCGCTGACGTGTCGATAAACCGACATTGCAGGGCGCCCCCTGGAGTTGACTTGGGCACGTCAGCTGGTCCGCGTCCGGCGGGTCCATCTCCCTCGGTGGCGTCAATGGTCTTCACAGTTGAAAGCGTTTTCAACATAATGTTGGGATCAGCGACGCATCATCGGCATTCCAGAGGAATACCTGGGATGGAAATGATTCCGCCCGGTCAGCAGAAACGAGTTGGAATATGACAACATCGGCCATCCATGATCCGCGTACGAACATCGAAGCTCGAAGCCAGCGAATCGGAGATTTTCTTCGGCGGCAGGCCCATCTGGCACACCTGCTCGTGGTGTGGGGTGGCGGCCGCGAAATTGTGTTTCAGGCACTGCCGGACCCAGACGCAGCGTTCGAGATCCTGCGGGAGTCGCTCCGGCAGAGGCCACTGGCGCCGGACCTTGCTAGGACGCCGACGAGTTCAGTTCCGGTATGTTTCAGGCGGCTCGAAAACCAGACCCTGGCATGTATCCGCGGGCTACAAAAAGCAGGGCTTGAATTCGTGATCTGTTTCAAGATTGACGATCAAGCTGCGCGGATTGCGTATGAGGTCCATCCCTCACGTCACAGTTTCGGGACGGACCTCGTGACGCTGCTGGAGCAGGCGAAACGGTCCAGACACGAATGCGCAGGGATCGTCGTTGATTGGCGGTAGTAAAAACATAACAGCAAGGAGGTGACGTGATGCCACAGGGAAAGAACGGCTCGGCAAAACGGGGCCGACAACAGTCAGGCGAAGTCATGGACCCGATTCAGGAGTACTTGCGGCTGGATGCGGAACAAAATCCCCCGCCGCCTCCGCCACCGCCGCCGGCCAGTCCGCTTCGTCAGTCGCAGTTCCTTCTTCAGCAGTTCTTCCCGGCCCTTATGTCGTTGGCGGTCGACTTTCAGGACCTAGAGGCGGAAGCGTTTTTCCGTTATCTGGAACACTTGATGAGGGAGTCGGGGAATCCGACGGACCCGATCGAACGGATGATGATCGAACAGATCGCCCTCGCTCATTTCCGCATTGCACTGCTGCACAGTTATGCGGCAGGGACGGCAGACAAGGATGTGGTCGAAGTCTACACAGGTTCGGCCGTCCGCTTGACCGGCGAGTTCCGGCGATTGGTGCTAGCCCTGCGGGAGTACCGCGATCCAGCCGCCACGACGAGGAAGGAAAGGTCGGAAGATCGGAGCCGTGCCCGTGAGCAGATTCCCAAGCCTGCTCCGTCACCTGCGGCTCCGATCGACGATGATGGGCAGACGCCACAAGGTAAAGGAATAAATCATCGTGACACCGAACAAGGAAGTAACGTCGGACCCAGTGCCGAGTCCAAAACAGCCGCTAAACCCACGACGAGTGGCGGCCGGACGCCGCAATCAAATGCGGCGTGGACCGATTACGGAGGAGGGACGCGAACGCCTGCGCCGTTCAGCCCTGCACAACCGTCCGTGGCAAAAGTCAACGGGGCCACGAACGGCCGAGGGAAAGGCAAAGGCGGCCTTGAACGGCGAAAAAGGACGAAAGGGGGCGAAGTCCGTGAGGCGGTTGCGAGCAGAGTTGGCTGAGATTGATAGGTTGGTCCGCATGATGGCGACCTGCCGAGAACTGCTGACCGAGCCCGAACGTGCGGCGTACTGATCAGCCAGTGGTAGACGCATCGGCTTCAGAACTGCGGGTCGAGGTGCCTGGCTCTTGACACACGGCCGCATGTTCGGGCGGCGGCACGGGGAGATGAGCAGCGGCGCGTGCTTGACCGGCGAACCCTTGG
This sequence comes from Planctomycetota bacterium, assembly GCA_026692885.1. Next base: position 18,235 of record JAPLNJ010000271.1, read on the forward strand.
GCTTGGCGCTGCGGGCGAGCCGGTCCCCTGCCGCCCTGGATCAGCTTCATGCTTCGCCGAAGCAGGGTTAACGTGAACGCCGGTGCGCATGGCTAAGAACGACCAAATGTAAATCTGAGGGCCTTAATCTGGCCCAAATGCGCGCAACGGCGACTTTGGCCTAGCTCAAACGCCGAATCGGGGACCTTACCCCTCCCCTAATGCCGAATCAGGGACCTTGCCCCTGCCTTTCCGCCGGGGCGTCATCCATCATCTTCTCCGGTTTTTTGCAGGGTTTTTGCACTCGGCAGCAGCCAAGCTGGGCCACGACGGCGGGAAACGCCTTGATTTCCGGTGCCGCCCCGCCTGAAGGGTCGTGCGCGTATTGTAAGACTTTGGCGTCGTGATACACCACAAGGAGAAATGCCAATAGCCTGCTTCTTCGAGTTGCTGGGCAGTTCCGCAGCACGCTCCCAATGCCATCATCCTGGGTGGCGTGGGGCTGGTCGGACTGCGCGGTGGGATCGAATCATTCCCGTGGTCGTGTTCAG
>JAPLNJ010000272.1 GCA_026692885.1 Planctomycetota bacterium
CGGTGGCAGAATTCCAACGCCGTCAGACCGAGACGGAGATGGTCACGCATGAGAGTCATTCTCAGCCGCAAGTGTTTCGATAGCGCGAACGGAAAGGTGCCTAGTCCAATTCTGCCGGACGGCTCGCTTGTTCCGATTCCAATCCTACTTGAGGCCAATGCGGTGCGGACTCTTACGAGGCCCAGCGGGAAGGACGGGGAAGATACTTCAATGATTGCTTAATCCCCGACAGGAGGTTCTTTCGCTGCTCTCGCGGCATCACATCTGGAAAATCGACTTGGTCATGTCCACCCAGCGGCGGAGTCGTGAGCGGTCGCCGTGGGTCGTGTACACGTCACGGAAGAGGATCTCCAGGTTACAGTCCCGGGCGACGGCATAGGTATCCCGCATGTCCTTTTCCAGCAGGTCCCAATGGGGGTTATTTCCGCTGATGTGCGCAGGCGTCGGCTTGCGGGAATAGACGTACTTCTGGCCCAGCAACTCGGCGGTCTTGGCGAAGTTCGACCACCCGGACACGGAGACGGATCGAAGATTCGGAATCGCGTCGATGATCATTTCCAGCCGGTCGTCCACCCGTTCGCAGCAGCCGTAGTAGACCAAGCCGAAACGTTCGCTCAGCTTGGCCAGATAAGGCAGGACAAATTCCTGGTACATGCTGGGCGAGATGTTCGCGGCTTCCTGCGACTCGGCCCAACCCCACAAGTTCTTGAGTTTGACCGGCCCCGTCGTCTCCGGTTCCGGAAGATCGGATACGTACCCGTAACTGCGAGGGCCTGCCATCTGGCTGTCCGTGTTCAGGGCCAGCAGTCCCTCGCGTTCAAAGAACTCGAACATCGCCAGCCGGTCGGCGAGCAGGTAGGACATTAAGGCGTGAATGGCCTCCGGCGCGTCGTAGACCCAGTACAGCAAGCCCTGGTTGCCGATGAATCGATAGACCTGCCACGTCAGACCGAAGAAGAAATTCCCGTTGAATCCCAAGTCTCCAAATTCGCCGACATCGAATTCGTAAGCAAAGGGATCGAAGTTGCCGAGTCGGACCGGGAGGATGTCGCCCATCACCTCGGCCAGCGTGTCCTGCAAGCGATGACTCTTCTCCCGATCGACCGCGATGGTTCGTGGCTTGAGTTTCTGGACGTCCTCGGGCGTCGCGATGGGGAAACTGAAACTGTACGCGATGGAAGGTTCGCTACAGATCGCGGCGCGGATCTCCACCGGTACGCCGTAATCGGAGAAGAGCATTTTCCAACCCAGCCGGTAGTAGGGCTCGATCACCAGGTCTTCCCCCAACTCCTCAGCCTGCCGTAGCGTGATGCGCATGTTCTTCTCGACTGTCCGCAAGAACGGATCCTCGCACAGCAACTCACGATCGGCGACATAACCGTCGATCCAAGCCGTCTCGAAGAGGATCACCGGGCGTATCGGCTGGAGGTCATGCACCGCCTTCCACAGCCGTTTCCGTTCGCTCATGACCGGCAACGCGGCGAACTCCATCCACAGGGCGGCCAACGCTCGAATGACGGTGCGGTCTTTCAGCGAGATCATAGGAAGCGTCCTTTAGCCTTTTTCGTCAGGCGGTGCGGGCAAAAACAAGGCTACGCCAGCGGCTGGGAGAAACAGCCAACCCGCATAGAGCAGCACCAGCCGATGGTCTCCGAACTTGGAAAACAGACCAAAGTACACCGTGCCGCCAGCCGCCACAATTCGGCCAATATTGTAGCAAAAACCAGCGCCGGTGGTCCGTAACAGCGTGGGAAATAGCGGCGGCAAGTACATCGTGAACAGACCGAACAGCCCCTGGCAGACGCCCATCGCGATCAGCCACCAGAACAGATTTTCATGGGTGCGAACCACGCTGTACGTGACCAGCATCGAACCGAAATAGGCCAAGCACATCAGGGAGATCGTGAGCCGATAGCCGAGTCGCCTGGCAATCCAGGCCGCGAGAAAATTGCCGATGATCGAGGTGATCATCACCAGCAGCATGGCTTTGCCGGCCAACGTGGTTTTGTCGGCGCCGGACCAGCCGGCCAAGTCCGGCAGGTTCCGCAGATGCTGGAGATACCAGTACATGAAAGCCCAGTGCGCGGATAACGACAGCGCACAGACCAGGATCGTGAGCACCGTGGTGCGGAGAACTTGGCCGCGAAACAAGTCCAGGATGCCGGGCACGTCCCGCTGGGCCTCGGCCTTGGCCTGGTGCCACTCTTGGGTTTCAGGCACGGCACGGCGGATCCAGACCACCAGCAGTGCCGGTAGAATCCCGACCAGAAACACACAGCGGTAGGGGGCATGCGCGAGCAATAGTCCCGCCACCATCGCCAGCATCACGCCGACGTTGACCGCGCTTTGCAGCACGGCCGCAATCCACGGTCGCCAACGCTTGGGCCAGGTCTCGGATAACAACGAAGCGCCGACGGCCCACTCGCCGCCAATCCCCAGCGCGGCCAAGAATCGGAAAATCAACAGGTGCCACCAAGTCTGGGCAAAGAACGACAAGCCGGTGAAAATGGCGTAGGTCAGGATGGTCAGGTTCAGCGCCCGGGCGCGTCCCAGACGATCGCCGATGCGCCCGAAGAACCCTCCGCCCAACGCCCAACCGACCAGGAAAGCCGCCTGGATCACCGAGCCATGATAGGTGACGGCGTCGCTGGTCGGTGCCACACTCAGCAGTTCCGCCACAAACGGCGTGGCGACCAGTGTATACAGGTGCATGTCCAGGCCGTCGAACAGCCAGCCCAGCCAAGCCGCGATCCCCGACTTCCACTGTTGCGGTGACAAGTCGCGCAGGCGGGTGACTTCCTGGCCGGCGGCCGGCTTGGCGAAGTCGGTCGAATTGGTGACCGCGTTCGGGTTGGGGTGCTCGGGCATGGCGGCTCATTCCTTGAGCGGTTCTATTTCAGGCCGACCGACGGCCGGTGGCGGCGAGGCTGTGAAAAAGTCAAATCGGCCAACGATGCTTGCACACGGTTTAGGGTGGGCCAAGTACTCGCGGCCCACCATCTCGTGAATCGTGTTCGCATATTTTTTCACCGCCTCGGAGTGCAGCACCCCCGGGGTTCCGGCCGTTCGTAGCGTGCATTATTCTAAGTATGCGGCGTACTGCAAGCTGGGACAGTCGGGGAAAAAGAGCGGAACGATGAAGAACGTCATAATTCGGGGTTTGTCGACCCTGGTGCTCTTGACGCTCACGTACAGGCAAACGGGCCGACGGATCAGCGTCGAGATCTTGGTAGGGCCGCAACGTATTGCCGACTGCGGAAGTTGTATTCGTGCAGGAGCTTGCGGGATACTCCTCGCCACGGCGCCTTCGCCCCTGTATAATCTCGGCCGCGGATGCCGCTTTCGGCACCGGCCACCCAACCGCTCGCCACGAATCGAAGACGGAAGGTATCCCGGTCGTGCAACTCACGTTCGAACTGACGGAGACTAACGAACAACGGAAACTGGCGGGGGCCTACTACACACCGTCCGAGACGGCGAGCAGTCTTGTGTGTTGGGTACTGCGAAAGCCGACTGATCGTCTCTTGGATCCCGCCTGCGGCGACGGGCAGTTCCTGCAGTTTCATGACAACCGCGTGGGCGTGGAACAGGACGCAATTGCGGCCGCGCGGGCGCGTCTCCGTGCTCCCGGAGCGACGGTACACGACGAGGATTTTTTCGCCTGGGCCAAACGGACTCCAGAGCGTTTCGATTGTGCGGCGGGGAATCCACCCTTCATCCGGTATCAGCGATTCTCCGGGAAGACACGGCAGCGTGCCTTGGATCTGTGCCAATCGCTCGGGGCTCGGTTTTCTTCGTTGTCGTCGTCGTGGGCGTTCCTGTCATATCATATATGGCGGGCAACGAAGCCACCTTGGCTGCGAATCACGCCCGCTGTGTCTGCACGAACTCCGTACATGCCGTCAAACTGACGGGTGAAATGCCCCTTGACGCGATGCAGCGGAAGTGACGTGACCCACTGACCAAACTCAGTTGCGAATTGGAGGGGCATCCCCTCGGCGGAGGCATGCTGAAACTGGAGCCACGCGAGGCTTCAAACGTGGTGTTAGGACTTCGTCCTCGTCAGTCGACGTCGGAGGTACTGGGGCTTCGCTTAGGCTCAGCCGCCAGCCACGCGGCCCGTTGTCAGCACCAACAGCAGTGCGCAACCTTGCGATCCGGCCCCTTATCGGGAGCGCAGGACGCCGAGTCGGGACATTTTCTTGTTCGAGCGTCCGCATGAGTCTGTTGGTCTCGGCGGGGGACCGTCATTCGGCCAGCTTGTTCAAGAGCTTGGTGTGACTGTTGACCATTGCTTGCAGCGTTCGCACGTCCGTTTCGAGTTTGCTGACACGTTGCTCGAGAGCTCCACAGCAATCGCTCGGCGCTGCTGGTGCAACTATTGGTGCTGCGGAAGGAGCAGCGCTCTTCGAAGCTTCCGCCATGGCCCTCAGCAATTCGAGGATATCGGCGTTTGGCTTGGCTGGCGCAGCGGCAGGCGACTGTGCGGGCGTCGCCGTCAGCGTAAACTGAGCGGGTACGGCCGCTGGCTGATACCCGTAAGCGGCGACTGGCATCGCGGCCACCGGAGCCATCGCGAAAGGTGTCACCATCATCGGGGCCATCATGAATGACGGCGCGGAGGGAACAAGCATGGCGTTGGGCGGGTCATAGAACCGTCCGCATCCAAAGGGCCGTCCACAGCAGCGGTGCTGCACGCAATGGCACGTCGGCGGTGATTGTCGGCGAGGTTCGGACCCACAGCCGCATGTTTCGCCTCCGCTTGCCGAAACGGAAGCTCCCACCGCCACCGCCAGAACGACGGTTGCCGCCCAGGCCAACTTGATTGGACGAAGCATTCTCTCGCTCCCGTTTCTGATTCAGTCTTTCCTGCGCCACCACCCGACGACAGGCTTTCCAAAAGTGATTCTTCGTCCTCGGCGGCTGATAGCATTTAGCCAAAACATCCATTTCCTCCAGTTGCTGTGGCATTTGGTTGCGGAAGCATTGAACGACTACCTAACCGTGCATGACTGTCGATAGAAATCTTGCAGGCCGCAAAGGCTACCTGCGCCACCCATTCCCCCCAAGGCTCCCCAAGGTACTTGCTATCTGCAGCCTATTTGGTTACATTCAGCCGAGGAACTGGCCGCTTTCGGCGAGTCGTATTCGCCAATGTACGGTAAGGCTGGTTCGCTTTTTCACTCGAATGGTGCATCTTTCGAAGCCGCTGCCCATGACTCGAACCGAACGAGGAGGTGTCCCCATGTCAAGCTTTGTGCGACTGTTCTTTCTGGCCTTGGTTTCACTCGTCGTGATTACGTCGACGGCACCAACCGCCGATGCCTGTGGCTGTGGCTGGGTGCGGTGTGTGTGTCACCACAGATGGGCCGCGCAAGCGTCCGGCTACCAATCGCCAGCCGCGGCAGCGCCTCAGCAAGCGATTCCGGATGTGTTGACGGCCATCCGGACGGCGTCCGAAATCCTCAAGATGGTGCAGGAGGCGCGCGGATCTATCACCGGGACCGGCATCGGCATCGGACCAGGACCCGGACCCGGACCGAGCGACGGTAACCTCACAGAGCTAAACAGTAACGTGAAGAAGTTGCTTGAAGGGCAAGAAGACATCAAGGGACGTCTGATCAATAGCGCAGGGATTGGCCAATCGATCGGTGAGAAACTGGTAGGCTTGGAAGCGAGAGTCGGGCGGATCGAGGATGCCGTCAGTCCCACCGGGACCATCCTGATCCAACTCTCTAGGAACGCGAGTGATCTGGCCGAGCTGAAGGCAGCGCTCATCAAGCCCAAGGAGGCGTCGGCAGGGAAAGGTTCCAAGGCCGCCGCCCCCATCGCGCCGGCAGCTGCCGCAGCAAAACCCAAGTAGCAGTCAGTGCGGTGTTTCGCACAAGAGCAACGTCCCAGAAGTGGTGAGGCAAGACGCGTCCCGGCTGGGACGGTCGGATCGTCGCTGGTTCCGCCCGTTCCGCCAGGTGTCTCAAATTCGTCATGGCGAGAGTTATCACATCCCATCCCTAGAAGGAGTTCACGTATGTGCCAGGACCAGGCTTCGTTCCGTCCGGCCTGTTGTGGGATTGACCGTCGTCGTTTTCTGATCGGCAGCGGCCTCGCCGTGGTGGCTGCGGCCGCAGACGCCGAGTGTGCTTGGGCTCAGCAGCCCGCGCACTTCAAGCCGTGCATTGACATGCCGGAACGCAATAGCCCCGTGGATCCGCCGTTCGCAACATCGGTGGAAGAGGCCCTGATGGATCAGGGTGTCATGGGCACTTCGCTCGGCACGTGGGCGGCTCCGCGTCAGGCGTTGCATTCTCCCGCGGCCACCGCCGCTGCGCCTCGCGACAGGAAGCAAATGCCGGCCAGCGCGCCCGCCAGAATGGCCGCCTCGAGCAAGTGGACCGATAACGATTTGAAACGCTCAGGCACCTTGCGGATCGGGTTCCTTCAAGTCGAAAAAGCCCTGATGACGAGAATCATGGACATCGCGTTGGAGTGGACTCAGTACGCGAACATCAATTTCACACAGGTCAACGATTCCGACGCCGAGATTCTCGTCGCCTGTCGTGCTGGTGCCGGCCACTGGTCATACGTCGGCCGCGACAAACCCGCCTATCCGGGCCAGCAAACAATGAATCTGGAGATCACGTTGGCCAGTCTCGCAAATCAATACGACCGCGGCGTCGTGCTCCACGAATTCGGCCATGCCCTGGGCTGCATCCACGAGCACCAGAACCCAGGGAAGGGAGGCATGGAATTTGACGCGGCCAAGACGATCGACTATTTCCGGAGAAACTTCGGGTGGGACGAGGGGAAGACCCAGTTCAACGTTCTGAAACGGTACGCGACGAATGAGCTGTTGCGATTCAGCGACTTCGATATCAAATCGATCATGCTCTACTCATATTCGGCCGAAATCACCAAAAACCACCTCGGCACGCCCGTCAACTCGGTGCTTTCCGAAACGGACATCAACTTTATCTCTCAGCTCTATCAGGGTCGTTACAAGGTTGAGCCCAAGAAGGATCCCCCAGTACCACCTGACTCGGAGCCGAGACTGCTGAAGTTGGGTGAGCCAATGCCGGGGGCGATCACTCCTAAGGTCCCTGCGAACCAGTTCGCGTTAGAGATCGCGACCGAGGAGGCGTATACGCTGCAGACCGAGGGGGCGACACAGGTCTCGCTCAAGTTGTTCGCGCCGGACAACACGGCCGTGACCCTTGAGCCGGGAAAAGTGCTTACGACCAAGGACCTGGTGAATCAGAAGGTTGTGCGCAACTTCGCCACGGGCAAGTATCGGGTGGAAGTTTGCCACAGACTCGAAGGCGGCGTGGGCGAGTATTCAATCCGGTACGATCGCGGCGTTCGTTAACCCCTCGGTCAGGACGGACCTCTACACGAAAAAGATCCCGCGAAAGTCCTGTGACTCATCGCGTCGGAGCAGCGGTGTCCCTCGCCGCGAAGGTTGTCGGCGGAGGTACTTCCTTCCCTCAACGACCATCACCTAGGAGTCTCGATATGGCTACGAAGCGTTCGTCGGACCGGAAGGTCGAAGAGCGGACCGCAGTGCGACGTTCCAGGCCTCCCGTCGTTAAAGAGGCTGGCGCGGCGGCGGCTTCCATCGCTCGGACGACGTTTGCCGCTCCCTCGTCGACGGCTGCCGCGGCGGCACCGTTTGTCCTGAACTGTGTGCCTTCTCGGGGGCGGGAGCGGGACTGGACAACGACGCACTTGTCAGCGGCTACCGCTGTGGCGGAAGAATCCCCGCCGGAAGAAGCCCTTCCGGAAGAGGTGGATCATCGTCGTCCCTGGTGGAAGATCAATCACCAAGGCGACACGGGCTCCTGCGTAGGCTGGGCCCTTGCGGATTCGGTCCTCCGATGGCACTTCGCAGAGGCGAACAAGCTCGGTCCAGACGACTTGCTCTCCGCACGCTTCCTGTGGATGGCATCCAAAGAAACGGACGAATTCACGACGCGGCCAGAGACGTTCATCGAGGTAGCGGGGACGAGTTTGAAAGCCGCGTTGGACATCACCCGCGATTATGGATGCGTACGAAACGAACTCCTGCCGTTTGATTCCGGGGGCATGTACCGCGGAGACGAAACCTTCTTTTTCATGAGCGCCGCCATGTATCGGATCGCGATGTACGTGTCGCTCTCGGGCGTGTACGAGTGGAAATCCTGGCTCGCCAAGCGGGGGCCGTTCGCGATTCGCCTCGAAGTCGACCGGAAATGGCGCAATGCGACCGCGACGGGCGGAGTCCTCGATTTCTACAATCCCTACCTGCCGGGTGATCCCAACGGCGGCGGCCATGCGGTTGCGGTGGTTGGCTATCGCAAAGACGGTACGTTCATCATCCGCAATAGCTGGGGTACGGGCTGGGGCGATCAAGGTTATGCGTACGCCTCGTCGCTGTACGCGGACAAGGCAGTGACGGAAGCGTACGGGGTCGTTCTCTCGGAACTGGCCTGACCACGGCACGTGTCGGCCTGAATCGGCGAACCCGACGGGGAATGGTTGGTGACACCCATGTTCCGACCCGTGCTACTTTCGCGTGACCGGTGTACCGATCGTTGGCGGTGTCGGGCAGATGAGTGGCTTTCGGGATCGTGGCTCAGGCCGGATTATGTAGGCCGGAACGAGGTCGCGCAAAACTATGCCGGAACGGCGCAACCGACGCTCGTAGGAAGAACCGGCTTGGTGCAGACGCCACGCGCCGGAAGTGACCGAAGTTCCGGCAGTGCTTCCGGTTGCTTGTTCCGGCCTACAGGACCATGAATAATCCGGGCTCAGATGTTGACAACTTAGCGGTTCGTCTTGAGCGTCAAGTCGTCCTTTGCCGCCATCTTCTCGGCGTGTTCGACTTCATGTTGTCGCTTATGTTCCGCGACCTTTTCCGCCCATTTCTTGGCCTGGTCGGGATCCGTGATTGCGGCACCCAGGGGCAGCATGCGGAGCACATTCTGCATCGGCAACGTGACCGTCTTGGCGGCTTCTTTCCCGTCGATCACGGCGACCTCGAGCGAGTTCTTCGTGACGGTGGCAATGGCCTTCGACTCGGCGGTCACCTTCTGCGTCTTCTGCTTCCACTGGTCCGCATGGACCGCGGCGGCCAGCTGTCTCTTCCAGGGCGTACCCGTACGGTAGGTCACCTTGGGCTTGCCGAACAGGCCAAAGCTGATCGTGGTGCCCGGGCATCATCTGCACCTGGATGTAGCACCGTTCGCCCGTCTTCGGATGATTGACCACCACGATCGACGGTCCGCCTGGCAGCATCGGCCCCTGGAACGAGCGGTCGCCGGAGTAGTAGTAACGGTGCACGAGCACGACCGGCGGGATATCGACTTTGAATTCTCCGTTCTCCGCCCGTTCGAGCAGGATCGCCGGATTGCCCAGCGGATCCACGCCCGGGTCCAGCACCTCGATCTCCAACGACGGCGGCACCGGAGCGAACGGTCGCTTGTCCGCCCCCGAAGCCACCGCAGACAGCGTCACGATGGCGAGACAAGCGATGGCGGTCAGCCATGGTGTTCTGAACGACATGATTCCTACTCCCCTGCAGGCGCGCCTTGCGAAAAGACTCAGCGATTTAGCGATAGAAAAACTCGATCTCCACCCGGTCGATGTCCACAAAGTAGTCTCTCACCAGCGTGCAATTGCCACCCGTGCGGACGTACCGGGGCTGGCCGTTTTCCACCCAGAACTCCGCGGGATTCAGTTCCACGAGCACCGGCTTGCCCGACGCTGGCAGAGTGGCTCCCGATTTCACTGCGGCATCGCCCAGGCAACGCAGGCGGACCACAAACTGATTGCGTTTGATGTACAGACGCGGGTTGAAGACCGCCTTTTGGTCGGAGGGGGGCTGACGGTTCTGGTCGGCTCGCAGGCTCAAGACCCAGTGCCCGTTGTCGTGCAGTTGCAGGGCGACCTGGGAGATCTCGCATTGATCGATCAGCAGGTTGTCCCGATCCAACTGGTACAGGTCCACGACGGTCTTCTGCGGGATTCTCGGAGCCGGCAGAAGGGACGTGAAACGGTCTGTCAACGACGTGTGGTCGTCCACGTGCACAGGGTTTGGATGTAGGGGGTCCGGGGAGTTTGTCGGCACAGGCAGAACTTCCAGACGATCCTGGCCACGGTTGTGCTGTTCGGTTGTGAGCGGAGTCGCGTTGTTGATTGTTTCCTGATTCTGGCGACGGACAGTGATCTGTCCCTTCTGCGGATCGTACCGGCGCGTCTCCGTGCTCTGCTGGCTGACTTCTTCCCGAATCGCCGACGGTATCACAGCAGCATCGACCAGGCTGGTGTTCTTCCGGAGCAGGAGCGCCGTCAGGCTGACCGCCGTTTCGGAACGTGATCGCGTTTTGTACTGGTAGTCGGCGTTGGGAATAGTGCACAGACAGCCGGGCCGGGTGCAGCCTCGGTGGACGATCTGCGGTGTCGCGGCGGCCGCGACTGCCGCCACGCCGATGGCCAGCGCTAGCCCGACGAGTCGTTTAGCAGCCATGCCAGTTCCTCCTTGCGATGTTGTAGAGCGGACTTCGGTCCGCTCGGGCGGAATGAATCCCGCCCTACGTGTGGATATACCGCGGCCAACGTCACCGATTGCCTTGCCAACCGCCCTGGTTCGGTTCGACGATCGGTTCCGGATAGGGGTTCCCCGGCGCGACTGGCTCCAGAGGATAGTTCTCGACACGCGTGCCTTGCGGCACGCCGTAACCGCGTCCCGGATTGAACGGAGCACCTTCCCGCGACTGGCCGGGGATGAACCGTTCCTGGGGCCGCGCCCGGTTGGGCTGGTGGCCTTCCTGCAGTTGGCTGTCTCGCTGATTCAGCCCCGGTCCCTGGTAACCATTGGGATGCTGCGCCGGCACTGTCTCCTGCGAGCGGTACAGATCCGTCCGCCGTTCCGCCTCCGGAATCCGGAGGAAGCTGTCGACATAGGAACTGGCTTCGTCGTACACGCGGTTCTTCAGTACGCGGTTCCGATTGCGAATGACGAACTCGGTGTTCGACACCCGCAGGGGGTCCAGATCCGACACCGCCGGTGCCCAACGCAGGCCCATTAGGTCAAACAGCGTCGGGAAGATGGTCGCCTGGGCCATGATCAGACTCTGCTGCAAGGACGCCTCCGCGCTGGGCAGCGGCCGGAACAGCACGCCCACCAAGGGCACGTCTTCTAAGCCCGGCACTCCGCGACTGGTCCGCGCGGCCTTCAGTGCCACCGTGTATCGGCTGACCTCGCGGAGTTCAAAGTTGCTCAGTTGCACGTCGGTATCGATGTAGTGACGCTTGATGCGGCCGAGATGCTTCTCGTCGGCCCGCACCGGTTCGCGAATGTTCGTGGAGTACATGTAGTTGAAACGGAACACCACGGCTTGACCGTCCGGTTGGACCACGGGCCGGATCTCGAATCCGGTGCCGGTTTCGAATTTGTAAACCGCCGGATCAGGAATCAGATTCTCTAGGTTCGAGCCGAACTGTTGTCCGCCGTTGGCATTCTGCGACATCATCTGCTCCGAGGTGGAGGTGCTCAGCCCCGGCAGCACGTCGCGCACCATCCCGAAGCCGCCGGCAGATCCGGCCGTTGGTGTGGCTCCCGACTGGCCGCTCTTCATCTTCGCCATGGCCAAAAACGTCGGATCGTTGGCCAGAGCGCCGAAGTCGTTCATCATCGCCTTAGCGCCGTTCAATCCCTCGGTCAGCAGGATATCTCGTTTGGGCAGATCGAACTCCATCGACGCGCTCGGCGAGACCTTCGCAAAATCGCGGTTATTGGCCAGAATGCTGGTCGTTTCGGTCTGCCCGAACTGCACATCGTAGAACTGGCTCGCCTCGCGCACCTGCCGGAACGTCGGGAAATAGAACTGGGTGTTGAAATCGTCGTCCAAAGCCGTCGTCAGCCGTTTCAAGTAGTTGTCAACGTTTGCGGTGTGTGCCCGCGTGCCGTCCAGCAACTCGATGTACTTCTCTTCGAGGTCGTCGATCAGCATGTCTAGCAGCTTCTTGTGATCCAAAGGACGACGCGAGAGTTCCGCCTCCTCGCGGGCAAGAGACAACTTACTCTCGGAATCAAGCAAGGTTTCGAAAACCTTATCCACCTTACTTAGCAGTTGCGTTCTCTCCGCAGTTGGCTTCCACAAAGAATCCTCGATGTCGAAACGCAGCTGCACCCAATTCTTGCTGACTTGACGGAGATTCGCGTCAGGGCTACGAATATCTACCAGCAATAATTCCGCCCTCTGTTTCAGCTCCTGCGCCGTCTTTGTTACCGACGACAGCAGTCTTTCCACGCATTCCTTATAATCCACTACCTTCTGTAGATTACGCTCCTCAAACTCGACGCGTTGCTGCTTGACCTTACTGCCTTTTGCAACGTCCCGAAGACCGTTCAACTCCTGCTGATACTGATTCGCAAGGCGAAAATCGTTGAGACTCCTTTGGAACTTAAAGGCCCTCAGCTTTTGAAAGACACCGTCGACTGTGACCTGCGCCCGCCAGAATGCCCGAGCCCCGATTTCCTCCGCAGCCTCTTGGCCACCAATTTCCCCACCTTGCTCGTCCACTACCGCCAGTTTCAACGGTTCGTTGGAGTGGTATTTAAAACTGATTCGGGCCTCGCCTAACGGCACGACGCCGTACTCTTTCTTATCTTTGATCAATTTTGCGGCCGGGCGCATCCACGCTAGTTCACCACGCAACGTGTTCGAATCATTCACCAAGGCAGCGATTTCAGCGAATGCCAGTTCGAGTTGAGTCTGCGCGGAAGCAATTTCTGCCCTACGTGAGGATCGGGCTTGGGCAAAAGCCTCTTTTGCTATCCTCTCCTTCTCTCGGGCATCACGAAGTTCGCCGAGCCGGTCTCCCAGTCGTTCTTCGATAAGAGCCCGTTCCATCACCCTCTGCTTGTACTCCAACTCGGTAACCAACCGGCTCTTGAAGATTTGCGCCAACCGCAGAAACTCACGTTGCAGCGGGGTAATCGTGTCGTCGTGGCCGATTTCGGCGTTGAAGAAGCCTTTGAGCGACTCGAACTTTGCATTGCCGGCCATGGCGCAGTACTTGGGGTCGCGACAGGCTAAGGGAAAGTGTTTGGTCTTGCAGGCCACACCGGCCGCCAGGTAGTTCATCTCGGCTTGGCAGAGCTCACCCTGGAGCATGGCCTCGAACCTGTCGAAAATCTCTCTGCGGGTACTGTTTTTCGCCAGGGCCATGAGATTCAGTGCTGACGACAAGCTGGTGGTGTCCATCGAGTGCAGCGACAGCAGTTTGTTGCCCGAGTTAAGGAACTCGGAATCCATGGCCCGCAATTCGTCGATGAAATCCTTGCCGAAGAATCCGTACAAGTACCGCTGATCGCGATCTTCCTGGGTGTCACCCGGGAACAGTCCTCGGGCCTCCTCTGCTTTTTGCGATGCAACTTGCACGACAGCTTTCCGTAGCATCTCGGACGACTGCATGGTCAGGAAGCGAGCTTGGTCGATGTACGTTTGAATGTGTTTGGCCACCACCTCCATGCGATCGGCCTTTTCCCCGTTGATTTGGACGCTGTGGACCGAGATGCGGACTTGGCCTACGGGCGTATCAATCTGGTCGATCATGGTGCGAATGACATTGACGCCCTTGAGTGGCCCGCGAAGCTGAATCAACCCCTCGCCGATGACGGAGACGGAAACCTGTTCGACGGGGTCATTCGAGTTGATGACTCCGGGCACGTACGTGTCGGGATCCTCGTGCGCTGCCGCGACTTCGCGGCGGAATTGCTCCTGAGCAGCCAGTTTCTCCTGGGCTTCGGCCTGTTGCGTCAGTTCGTTGGCAGCCACCTCCTGGTCGCGGAGGGCCTGGACGTCGGCGCGCAGATCTTGCGATTTGGCGGTGAACGAGCGAACGGCGGAGTCCAATGCTTTGATCTGGGGATCGATCGCGGGGTCCGCGGTAGGATTAGCGCGTCGATAGTTTGTCAACTCCTGCATGGCGGTGTTCGCGGACTGCTCGGCGACCTGCAAGGCGCGCTCCTTTTCACGTGTCTTCTGCGACTTCATGATCGCGGCCCGCTCGGCCTGTTGGCGGGCGATCGTTTTCTGCTCGGCGTCATTGCGGGCCTTGTCCGCCAATTGCCGTTGCATGTCGACGCCCTGGCGGTTGTACGACTTGACCTTCCGGTTGATCAGCTGTGCGACGCGATGAGCATCGCGGTAGTAGTACAGTCGTGCCACCCGCGTCTCGACCTTGTCGTTTGGGTTGAACCCATCGGGCACGTCCCGTGGTTTAGTGAACTCGGGAAACGGCACGTAGTCGCCGGTTGTGTGAGAAATCCCTGGTGCCACGGATGGGGTTGCCGCAAGCACCGACCGTGTGAGCGGAACAGTAGACAACTTGTTGTCGAGCGAGAGGCCGTAGACGTCTTGGAGTGGATCTTTGATTGTGGTGGTGTCTTTTGTGATCGTACCAATTTGTAGCAGTAACGATCCCTCCGTCTGAATGTCGGCAAAAGTAACGGTCACGGAGTTCTGCGTCGGATCGAAGGCTACCGTCAGCGGACTTTCGGCATTCGGGACGACAGTTTTCCCGTCCGGTGTCAGCAGGCGGAACCAAGTCGTGGCGGTCCCGGTCTCGAACTGCAATGGTTTCAGCGGGTTCTCCCGACTGAAGAACAGCGTGATTTGAATGCGGCCGGGCCCGAATAGCATGTTGGGTGGATCGGTATTGACGATGCGCGGGCCACGAGTGCGTACTTGGACCGTCACGGGTTTTGAGGTCGGGCTGGTGAGACTTCCATGGACCACCTCGGCGACGTATTGATACTCTCCGTCTGCCGGTTCCGTGATGAGCGGCGTTGGTGGGGCGGTGGCGGGATCGGAATCGGGCCAAGACAGATCCGAGGCGATCTTGAAGGCAGATTGGCCGGCGAGAATTCGACCACTCGACGTAAGCTTGTACAGCAATACCCGGCCGTCCTGTCGTTCGTTCTCATTGCCCAAGCCAGCGGCCGAACCTTTGAGATTGAATGCCTGTGACTTGCTAACTGCGCTACTTGCGTCGTCGAATTGCACGGGCTTTGTTGAATCAGGCATGGTCGCATAGGTGAGCGATGTAATGGAAGGTGGACCAATGAAAACATCATTTGCTTGGATGGTGTAGGGCACGTGTTTCTCGGCAAAGATGAACTTATCGCCACTGACTACATAGGTTACGAGCCACCCCTGGAAACCCGCTGAGACGGTCTCTTTTGGGAGGGTAACGGCCGAGATCCAATTGCCGTTGGCAGGAATTCTCGCAGAGTCTGGGATTATCTCACCCAGGAAGACGTTTCCATCGTTCTTAGTCCGCTTAAACAACATGCACCGCAGCTCACTTGGCAACTTAGTACAAGTGCCCTGTAGCCGAATGTACGAGCCGTAGATTCGTACGCTGTTTTCCGAGGTGAGATCTGAAACCTTGAACCCCCTGTCCTTGGCGAAGGGGTTATTGAATGCGTCTGTGACTGCGGGTGGCGTATTTCCGCCTGGCTCTGCCACGAGGAACCGAATCGTCCCAAGGCTTGCACCGGTGTTTGCGTATGGCGTGGGAGCGAGCGACACGGTGATGGTCTGGACGCCCACGTCGGGTAGCGTAATCTTCAAATAACTCGTGGTCGGGGAGGCGCCTGCGGTTGTCGCCAACCTAGTCGCATCTGTGCCGTCGGCGGGGATTAGTCGGGGGCCCCCGCTGGCGTCGACGAAGCCGCCGTTCTTGTCCTTGAGTCGCACTTCCGTTGGCGCAGCAGTAGTACCTGCAAAGTGCAAGGTGACCTCTCGGGTCCGCAATCTGACTTCTTGCGAATCCTGAGTGAAGTCCCACCGCAACGGCAGGGCCAACGCATCCTCGGTGAGGAATGCAATCATCTTGCCATCCGGCGATTGAGGGGCGGCCGCGATCATTAGCGGCAATGCCGCCAGGGCCGCGTCGTGTGCCACTACCTGAAGGTCCGAGTCGCGATCTCCGCTGAGATTCGCGGGGATGGCAGAAGCGGGGTACTGCTCGTCCGGCAGCGGCAACCGCCGCAATTCTGCGGTGGCCAGTGGCTGGGCCTCCGCTACGCTTCGCGGAAGTGCGTTGGGTTCCACGCTGCGGCGCGACCGGATCCGTTCCACGCCCAGGCAACAGACCCCGGCGGCAGACACAATCAGACCGATGATCAACCAACGAGGGACAGACCGCACCGCCATGATTATGACTCCTTGGGATCGCTCGCCTCGGACCGGAACGAGATCGACGCAGCGCCAATCGGCGCCAGATCTCCGCGCAGTACCAGTCGCCCGCAGAAGCCACATAAACGGTCTTCCCCGAATAACCGGTTCCAGCCGTCAATTCGGCATGACCGTTTGGAATCTACATGCCGGTACTCACGTATGGGGGGAAATGCGCGCGAAACGCGATGGCAGGAGTCGCGTGGTAGCGATTAGGCAAGCTGTAACGGCAGGCATTGGGCCTTGATCAGAACGCGCAACGTTACGATCAAGGCCCAACCGGACCGCCAACTCAAACGAAAAACCGCCAGTCGATGCCCCACAGAGGGCATCGCCTGGCGGTCCGAGCGATGCGAAGAGTATCACCAGCGCGACTAGTTCGACGTGTTCTGACTCAGACCCGCCAAGCCGAAGCCAAAGCGGGCCGTGCCCTCACGGCGAATCGTTGCATCTTGCCCCATTTCCCCGTAGCAGCGGCGTAGGATCTCGCTACGGCCCTCGACCACGTAGTTGCGCGAGATTCTGGGGCTGAACTTCCCATCGGTACCCTTGGTCGGCTGGAACTCGATGGGTTGGAGGGTCACCGTATACCAGGGGCCGCCCGAAGTCGCCTGGATCAGCAGACGCAGTTGAAGCGTCGTCGGCACGGCCGGCGTGCCGATCGTGAAGCAGACGTTGTAATTGCCCTCCCGGTCGAACGAGAACTTCATATCTTCGTAGATGACTGCACCGTCACGATCCAGCACCTCGCCCCGGACCCCGAACTCGCGCATCGGAAAATGGGCAGTCGAGGCAAAGAAGAAGGGGTGGACGGATTCCTTGCGGGCTTGGGGCTTTTTCCTAGGCACAACGTCTGGGGGTATTTTACGCCCTCCATTAGCGACATCTGGATCATGGTTTGGGGTTGATGGATCTGCCGCGGCCAGGTGCTCTTTGGCCCTAACGCAGTTCCGGGTAGCGATCCCGGCTTGTTCATCGGCGTTGGTTCTGGCGGCGACGGCATTATCTGCCGCGCCCTTAGCCAGGGCGAAATCATCCCAGGGGATTGCCGCCAACGCGCGGTCCGCCGCCAGGGCCGCCGTCAGAGCCGCCTGAGCCGCCGTGTCACGGGCACTCTTGGCCGCCGTCGCATGATCAGCCACTTGTCTTGCGTAGAAGCGGGCAGTCTGAGCTTGGGTAGCCGCATCCGAGGCCGTATTTCTCGAAGCCTGCGCTCGATGGGCCGCAGCGTTGTAGGCAATTTCCGCCTCGTGGGCGTCCCGCTGCGCTTTATCGGCGGATTCTTTTGTACGGGTGGCCTGGTATCGCGCGATGCGGGCCTTCGAAGAATCACCCTGTTTTTCTTCGCTGACCGCGGCGAATTCGTCGGCGTTGGCCAGGGCAATGGCGCCGGGCACAACAGCACGTGCATTCTGGAGAGTGGCCTGAGCCGAATCCCTCTCCCTGGCTGAGGCCTGCGCACTCGCCTCGGCCTCGCCCGCCCGAACGTCGGCTTGGCGAGCCAGAGCGGCGGTGCGGATTTCAGCGTCCAACGCTAGTTTGGCTGCCCCGGCTGCGGCTTGGCTCGCCTTCTCCGCGGCTGCGGCTTGGCTGGCTGCCGTGTTGGCCAGGAATTGAACTATTGCCAAGTGGGCGGTTGCACCCTCGAACATTTTAGTAACCGTCGCAGGAACCCCGACGCTTCGCAGTACGGTTGGCAAGGCAGGAATTCCACCACGCTCCGACGCAGTCGAATGCGTCTGGGAATCGCCAGTTGCTGAGACAGGAGAAGGCTGCGACGACTTGGACGGGATGTCGTTCAGCGTCGACTGCATCTCCCGAGACGAAGCCTCTTTCTTCTCGCCCGTCGAACTAGCGTTCTTGTGCCGAACGCTTGGCGTTGGCTTGAGCAGATAAACCTTCTCGTCGTAGTAGTGAAACACGACTTCGTTGGAGGGTTCACTGGTCACGCTGCAGCCAGCGGGATTCCAAACGGTGCGGACGGTCAGCGTGTGCACGCCGGGTTCAATCAAGCCTTGGAGTTGGACCAGCCGACAGCAGGACTCGTTCGTCAGTCGTAATGAACTCGGCTTGCCGTCGAGATAGGCCACCACGGAGTCCTGTTCCGTCACGTCGGCCAAACGCACCTTGACGGCGGATTTGGTGATCGAAATCGTCCCGGCTTTCGGCACCGGGGTGGGCTCACGGTCCGAGTCGGAGATGGCGACGATCTTCGGCGGCGCGGGCAGGCTGGCCTCAAAACGCAGCGGCCGGGACAAACGGCTCCAACGCCCGTCGAGCAGATAGCGGGCCTGCAACAGGTGCTTGCCCGGTGCGAGGCAGGGCAAGCGGTAGGTGTAGGTCAACGTGACCTGTTCCGGATCCTGCTCCCAACCGATCGGTTCCCCGCGGGTCGCAGAATACTGCTGATTGTCCAGGACTTTCCCATCCAGCAGCAACTGCATATATCCCAGCTTGTCGACCTCCTGCAGTTTCATCTGCAGGTCCACGAGCACCGTATACAGGCCCATGGGAACGGCGGGCCAGAGCGCGGGTTTGTCCGACGATGTCAATTCGCCCTCGGTGTCCCGGATGCCAACCATGAATCCCCGCAGTCGCACGACAGGAGCCGGCGGTCGACTCGCGTCGAGGCCGTCGCTTGCCCCCTCCTCTCCCATCCAGACATCGTGACCAAGGACGCTGTCGACTCCGTGAACGAATCCTGGATGGCCATGACCGAGATGCCCGATGTGCGTCCCCGAGCAGTGCCCTGTCGGACAACCACCGGGCGTCAGGGCCACCGAACAAAGCAAGAAAACCGTCGTCGCGAACATAGTCAAAACCTCGCAAAGAACTTCGACAAAGGGGGTGGTTTCGGGGCCGGCACAATCCTGACTGGACAGGTACGACAGGTTAGGCGATCTGTCCGGACGTTTGGCAAACATAGGTCAGGCGATCCGGCCGGACTTCGGACCAACGCACGTCAGGCTGGAAAGCCTGACCTACAGCCGCTGCTACAACCGGCGCCAATCGACTATAATTGCCGGACTTCCGGGTTGCACCAATTTTGCGGTGGGGTTGTACGCACGGTGCGGACATTATGGTGGTCGGCGAGCGGGGGGCGTTATTGAGGCCTAGCACCAAACGATATTTTGGCCCCTGCGCGTAAAGAATGAGACTTAACGGTTCAGCAGAGACGGGGCGCGAGACAAGGGGTCAGACGTACAGATTTCAGTTTTCGCGGTCGTGTGCCCAAGCATACGGAAAGCCTTCTGCCCGCGAAAACTGAAATCTGTACGTCTGACCCCAGCTGGCGGTCCATCTATGCGAAAGCACAAAACCCCATTCTTGACACCGACAACCCCGCAAACCGTTGGTGCTAGGACTCAGTAGTTTGCTTGCGGCTGGACCGCGGCGAGGAGTGCAGTTTCATGACGCTGAAGAATGTCGCCATCGTGTTGACCAAGCTGGGCATGGGCCAGGGCCCGCCGGAGCTGATGGAACTGTTGCTGGACAGGTACTTGAAGATCCTGTCCGAGGAACCGGACCCACCCCGGTATCTGCTCCTCTACTCTGCGGGTGTGGAAGTGGCCCGCGAAGGCTCGCGGTACGTGGACTGGTTGCGGGCACTCGAGGAAAAAGGTTGTCAGATGATGTTGTGCAGCATCTGCCTGGACCACTACGGCATGAAAGGCCAACACCCGATCGGTATGAGTAGCTGCATCAATGATATCATGAAGGCGATGGACCTCGCGGACAAGGTGATCACGCTCTAGCTCGACTGTCTCACTTCCGCTCGATTGGATGCCACGGGCTTGCCCCGTGGAGGCTCACGTTCGCAACTGGCGTTGATCGTAACAGTGCGAAATGCCGTCACTTCTAGCTGGTCCCGTCCGCGAAGCTCCCGACGTAAGTCGGTGAGAGCAGTCCCGCCAGCTCCTAACACCGCGGCGCCTCACCGAGTTCCCCCGACTCGTCGGCTGCCCGCCGCCGGAGGCGGCGGGCAGCC
>JAPLNJ010000273.1 GCA_026692885.1 Planctomycetota bacterium
CCGCCTTCCTCCCTTCCCCAGCCTGCCGCCTCCGGCGGCAGGCTGGGGAAGGGAGGGGTATTGCTGCGTTCGCGATCTCGCTCACAAGACTCCTTCACCGGCCGCGCAAGGCGGCAGGGGTCGAAGTGAGACAGTCGAACTAGCCGACGCACCTTTTTCTCGCCCCGATGGGGGCAGCCACAAATCAGCCCAGTTAGCAACGCCCTAGCCGACACGCTTTTTCGCCCCGATAGGGGCAGCCACAAATCAGCCCAGGGCAGAGCGGAGCGGCGTTCGCCGCGTAGCGCCGCCCTGGGTTCTGGGATTATCAAGAACGCCAGCCCTGAAGGGGCGAAACAAGCCAGCGCAGTACGATTATGCCACAGGACCAGGTCGAGCATCATCGTAGAAGAAAGCTCCAGGACGCATGGCGTGTTTTGTTCAGACGCCACGGGCTGGACTTTGGCGAACGATACGTGTGGGATGAACCAACTAATCCCCCCCCCTTCTTCCTCTTCACGTGATGCGCAACCGTTCCGCCATTCTTCCATGAAACCCACGAATCGCCTTCAAGATAACGAGCAGGGTTCCAACGGCCATGGCGGCCGCTTCGCCTCGTCGTCGCGAGCCCCGGAGCACGACAACCGTGTGCAGCGGTGGTGTCGCTGGGCAGCCCAGAGGACGAATCGATTGCTGACCGGAAAGACGGCATCCTTCCGCGTATTTCTTCTGGGTTTGGGCCATTCCGGGTTGTTCGTGCTCGCCTACTGGATGGCGTTTTGCCTGCGTTTCGACTTCGCGGTGCCCCCGGACTCCAGAGAAGTGTTCTGGATGACCTTGCCGTGGGTCTTGGCGGTAAAACTGGCCGTCTTCTTCTTCTCCGGCAACTACCACGGCTGGTGGCGTTACGTGACCTTTGCCGACCTGGTGGTGTTGCTGCGGGCAGCCGGACTGTCGCTGCTCGTGGTGGCCGCGGCGGACCATTTTAGTTTCAGCTCCCACATTCCCCGCGTCGTGCTGGTCTTGGACTGTGTCGTCACCGTCGTGGCGCTAGGAAGCTTGCGGGCGTCTTGGCGATTGTTCCGCGAGCAGGTTTGGCCGCTGTTCAACCCCCACGATTGCCGCTGGGCGCTACTTATTGGGGCAGACCACTCCGCCGGGCTGTTGGCCCATCAGATTCAATCCCATGCGCAAACCAAGTACCGGATTCGCGGACTGCTGGCCACGGACGGCGAGAGCACAGGCTCACACCTGGGCGGCATTCCCATCGTGGGCACGGCCGAGCGGCTCTGCGAACTCGCCGCGATCCACCGCACCACGGATATCTTGGTCATCGCGGGGAGTGTGCCGGGTAACCGCTTGCGGCAGTGGATGGAAGCGTGCGATGCTGGTGGCTTGACGCTGAAAATCATTCCGCCTTTGCAGGATCTATTTGACGGCGACCGCCGAATTCCTGTCCGGGACATCGAAATCAACGATCTGCTGCACCGAGAACCCGTCCAGCTGGACTCGCACGCCGTCGGTACGCTGCTGGAAGGCCGCACGGTCATGGTGACGGGTGCTGGCGGCAGTATTGGTTCGGAAATCTGTCGCCAAGTGCTGCGGTTCAAACCACGGCAGCTCGTGCTGGTGGGCCGGGGTGAGAACCGCATCTTCTTTGTCGAGCGCGAACTGCAAGCCTGCGGCACAGCGACGACGCTCTGGTCTTGCATTGGCGACATCACGGATGTCCCTCGGATGCGGCGGCTGTTCGAGGAACACCGTCCCGAGGTGGTCTTTCATGCGGCCGCCCACAAGCACGTGCCACTGATGGAAGCGAATGTCGGCGAAGCGATCAAGAACAATGTCCTCGGCACGAGATGCCTGGCCGACTTGGCGGATCAAACAGGGGTTCAGAATTTCGTCCTTATTAGCACCGACAAAGCGGTCAATCCTTCGAGTGTCATGGGTGCTTCCAAGCAACTTGCCGAGCGCTACGTGCACGCTCTGTCCCAGGAATCCGCGACGCGATTCACGGTCGTCCGCTTTGGCAACGTGCTGGGTTCGACCGGCAGCGTGGTGCCCATCTTTCAGGAGCAGATTCGCCGCGGCGGGCCGATCACCGTGACAGACCTCAGGATGACCCGTTTCTTCATGACGATCCCCGAAGCCTCGCAACTCGTCTTGCAAGCCGCCGCCATGGGCAAGGGCGGCGAAATCTTCGTGCTGGACATGGGGGAACCGATCCGCATCATCGATCTGGCGCGCGATCTGATCCGTCTGTCGGGCCTGCCCGAGGAAGCGATTGAGATTGTCGTCACCGGCACCCGCCCCGGAGAAAAGCTCTATGAAGAGCTGTACTTTGGTGAGGAGGAAACCCTGGCCACTTCCCACCCCAAGCTGCGCGCCGCTTATCACCGCTTCGACACCAAGGACGAGGCCCGCCAGAGTATCGCGGAACTCGCGGCCCTGGTCGACGGGCAGGATGCGTCCCTGCTGCGCAAGCTGCATGAGGTCGTACCGGAGTTCCAACCTCCGTCTAGCACAAGTCTTGAGCAAACACAATCGAGTGAGTCCTGCGCACTCATCGCTCAAGAATAACCGACGTCAACAACCAACGGGACGAAACCTATGAAGGTTCTTCTGATTCAGCCTTCGGAATTTGCAGACGACACGATAACCCCCGAGTACAAGAAGCGGGGCCGCTTGAAAGTCTTGGCGAAGTCCGTGATCATGCGCCCCGCCTGTCTCCCGCCCATGGGTCTCTTGTATGTCGCCAACTCCATAAAGCGAGCCAATCATGAGGTCGCGATCATCGACGCCGTCACCCTGCAACTCACCAACAGAGAAATCGTTCAGGAAATTGTTCATTGGACCCCCGACCTCGTTGGTATATCTTTGTATTCGTGGAGGCTCCGCGAAGCACACTCATTAACCGCGAGTATCAAGAAGGCCCTTCGAATCCCCATCGTGCTCGGCGGCCCCCATCCCACCGCCTTACCAGACGAGACGCTCGCTGAATTCAAGGACGCAGATTTTCTCCTGACGGGGTGGGCCGATTTCTCCATCATCAACTTTTTAGATATGCTCGAAGGAAGAACCGGTCAGACGACCGTCCCTGGCTTGTGTTACCGCGCAAACAATACCATCACCAAAAACAGCCCTTCCACGCTCCCGTCAAATCTCGATGAAATACCCTTTCCGGACAGAAGCGTAATTGACTACATGTATGATAACGATCTGTATTACAACATCACGACTCCCAATCGCAAGATCGATATCATCATGACCTCTCGAAACTGCCCCTTCACCTGCAGATTCTGCCAGAACCTGACAGGACATAAGTACCTTCCTCATAGTCCTGAACACGTCATTGAGGAGATCGACTATCTTGTGAGTCGAGGTGTGAGTTCTATTGAAATCATGGACGATACATTTACGGTGAATCGCAAACGCGTTGAGAAGATATTTGACCTGATTGAGTCAAGACACCACGGGCTAGACTTCCGTATCAGGAGTCGAGTGAATCTGATTGACAAACAGCTACTACACAGATTCAAGAGAATCGGCGGAAGAGCCGTAAGTTACGGGCTGGAATCCGGAAGTGATGCGGTCTTAGGACTAATGCATAAACAGACCACCGTTGCAGATAATGCGGCGGCCTGTCTAGCAACCAAGGAAGCGGGCCTCATTTGTCATTCCACCTGGCTGTTTGGGTGGCCTGGCGAGTCTTTAGAGGACATTGACTGTACCTTCGAGTTCATCAAGCAGTATCTGCCGACTACATTCAATATTGGTGTCCTGATACCACTGCCCGGAACTCCGATCTATGACGAAGCAAGAGAGAACGGGACCCTCGATAAAGACTGGAGCGTCACCAATACATCTCTTCCATATGTCAAGACCGCATTATGGCCCAATCGGGCCGACTTGGTACGCCTTCTCGATCGAAAGATGTTTTATCTGCAGATCAATCCCAGATACCTATGGCAGACGATGCTTCTGATTGTGCGTTTCCGCAATACTCGATTGTTCTCATATGGGGCGAACGTAGTATTCCGCAAGGTCTGTCGGGCGGCCTTTTACAGCGCCGTGTTTTTGTGGCGACAGCCTCAACAAACATTTGGCCGACTGTCACACGTCATCGAAAGAGCGATTAAGAAACCCAGAATCAGGGGGCACAAGAGTTGAAAACATCCTATGTGATCCGACTGGCCAGCCTGTCACGCACAACGGCCTACCACCGCGGAAGACACGGAGATGCCGTCGTGCTGTTCCTCATAGCTTCAATGAGCTGGTATCCGGCGTACTTCCGTCCAACCTGAAGTGGCAATATGAATAGACAGACCGGAGACATGAATCTAGATGTGAAAAAGTATGGGGAGGCCGGACCCCGTGGCACTGATACCTACATTGTCGGTGAACTAGAGCAGCATTCGAAAGAATGGTTTGAAAAGGTTGAAGATCATCGCTATAGCGTAGAACCCTTCATGCATTTTCGTCGGGATGCTCTATCATCGCCGGTCGCTAACCACTTTGCGGGTATGGATCAAGCACGGACTCCTAAAAGGGAGACCATGGCGATCCTTTCGCGATGTGCTGCATCATCATGTGAAGTCGCTCGGCACGAAAGCCTATACGAACGCGGAAATACGCAGTCTATTTGCTGAGTTTCAGCAGGTTCAAATAGCGCCGTTTCTGACTGATGGCGATACACGCCGGTTACCACAATTCGTGGTTTCCGTACTGCCAAATTCCATTGGCTGGTTCTTCGGGATAAGGGCGAAACGATGATTAAACGTATTCCGAGTGTATCGCCGTTTGATACGCGGACGTGACACCCCCGATCCGTGCCGCTCGCGGCTTGAGCCGGCTCAAGACAACATTGTGGATTGCAGGATGACGAAGCGGCGAATGCTCATGGCGGTCTACAACCCCATCGAGTTCGATGGCCGGGTCAAGCGCGCCTGCGCCTGCATCGCGCCGGAGTTTGAGCTGACGCTCGTATGCCTCCCGAGCGCAAACGAGTACCGGAACGACGCTTTCCGGATCGAGCGCCTCGCGCCCGCGGGCGGTGGGCGAATCGCGCGGCTGGTGTCCTTCTGGTGGCAGATTGCGCGCACGGCGCGCCGTCTGAGGGCAGAGGTCGTGTATGTGCATGACTTCTTCCTGCCACTGGCGGGTTGGATGGCAGCGCGCGTCTGTGGTGCCCGGTTGATCTACGACGCCCATGAGCTGATCGTTCCGGTGTCCGGGGTCCGCCTCACGCCCAAGGAACGCCTCTTCTACTGGTGCGAGCAGTTCACCGTGAGCAAGGCGGATCTCGTGATCGCCGCCAATCCGGAGCGGGCCGAGGTCATGCGGTCGCACTACGCCCTTGAAGAGCGACCCACCGCGGTGCGGAACATCCCGCCGGCGCCCACCTCGAGGTCGACCGACGCCGAGGTGGTAGCTCGTTTTCCAGGGCTAAGGAAGGACGCTCCCAGTGACGTGCACCTCGTTTACATGGGCGACGTCTGCATGGCGCGAGGGCTGCGGCTGTTGGTCGAATCCCTGGAGTTCCTTCCGAGTAACTACAAGCTCGTCTGTGTCGGCGGTGGGCCAGACTTGCCCGACTTCCGCAGGATCGAGGCGAGCGATCCGGAGCATCGCATTCGCGTGACCGGTGTAGTTCCCCACGATCAGGTTTTCGACCTGGTCCGGCAGGCGGACATTGGCGTCGTGAGCTACTCGATGTCGGGAATCAACAACATCCTCTGCGCCCCTAACAAAGTATTCGAGTACGCGCAAGCCGGCCTGCCCATGGTCGCCACCTGCCAGCCGACGATTCGGGCGATTTTCGACAAATGGAAGATCGGTGCGCTGGTGGGGTGCGACGGTGTCGTCACGCCACAAGAGATCGCCAAGGCGGTCCAGGAGGTCGGAAGCCACCGCGATCACTACGCCTCCAGTTTGGTGCCCTTCCTGGAGGCCAATACCTGGCAACGTGAGGCTGAGGTGCTCCTGTCGGCCGTACGGACGGCCTGTGCAGATTGACGGAGCAGGCCGATGGGGACAACTATCCTGTCCGTGCGGAGTCAGAGGTTGTCGGTTTGGCCGTCCCGCTTGGAGAGACTGGTGGCACATGACAGGAAGTCACAACCGAGGCTTTGGGGGCTGAGAGGCACCGAGGAGGGAACGGTTTATGAAGAAAATCCTTGTCGTTTTCGGAACTCGTCCTGAAGCGATCAAACTAGCGCCGGTGATCAAGGAACTTCAGGCGACGGGGGCGGCGGAGACGCGTGTCTGCGTCACGGGCCAGCATCGCCAAATGCTAGATCAGGTTCTGAAACTGTTCGGGATCACACCCGACTTTGACCTGAACCTAATGCGCCCCGGCCAGGACTTAACCGACGTCACGGCAGGTGTCCTCCAAGGAATGCGGTTGGTGCTGAGCGAATTCCGTCCGGACTGGGTGGTCGTCCAGGGGGATACCACCACGACCTTCGCCGCGACTTTGGCAGCATTCTATCAGAAATCGCGGGTGGCCCACGTGGAGGCCGGCCTGCGTACGGGGTGCCTGCTTGCCCCGTGGCCCGAAGAACTCAACCGGCGGCTAACGACGGTGATGGCCAATCTACACTTTCCCCCCACTGCCAGAGCCGCTGCTTGCCTATTGCGGGAAGGTGTGTCCGCCGAGGTGATCTGCGAGACCGGCAACACCGTGATTGATGCCCTGCTGATGGTCGTCGAACGCATTCGTAGCGATGACAGCCTTGCTGTAGCTCTGCGAGAAAGGTTCGATTTCCTGTCGCCGGATTGTCGCCTGCTGCTGGTGACCGGGCATCGACGAGAAAGTTTTGGCCAGCCCCTCGAAGCCATCTGCCGGGCCCTGCGGCGACTTGGTGAGCGACCAGACGTGCAGATCGTCTACCCGGTGCATCCGAACCCGAACGTCCAGCAACTGGTGAAACAATACCTAAGTGGCTTGCCGCGAGTGCATCTGATCGATCCGCAGGACTATCTGCCGTTTGTCTATCTGATGATGCGCGCCTACCTGATCATCACCGACTCGGGCGGAGTTCAGGAGGAAGCCCCTTCACTTGGCAAGCCTGTACTCGTCATGCGAGACACAACAGAGCGACCAGAGGCCGTCGAGGCAGGAACGGTGCGACTGGTAGGCGCCCACGAACATCGCATCGTCGATGAAGCGACTCGCCTGCTGGAGGATCAGAGGGAATACCAACGGATGTCGAGCGTTCACAATCCTTATGGCGACGGACAAGCGTCCTCCCGGATCGTTCGTCGGATGTTGCAGGAGGTTTCCCCATGAGACTTCCCTTCGAAAAAATATCGGTCGTCGGTTTGGGCTACATTGGCTTGCCAACCGCCGTAATCATGGCCAGTCACGGCCTGCAGGTCGTCGGCGTCGATGTTAATGCAAATGCGGTCGCAGGGGTAAATGACGGACACGCGCATTTCGTGGAGCCGGAACTTGATGCCGTCCTGCAGGCTGTGGTCGCTTCCGGCAGACTGCGAGCCACCACGCAACCGGAGGCCGCAGAGGTCTTCATCATTGCCGTGCCGACGCCGTTAGCAGAAGACAAGCGGCCGGACGTTTCCTATGTCACCGCGGCAGGCAGCGCAATTGCCCCGGTCTTGGAGAAGGGCAGTCTGGTGATCCTCGAGTCCACGTCGCCGGTTGGCACCACGGAACAACTAGCCGCGCAATTGGCCCAGGCCAGACCGGACCTGACATTCCCGCAAACCGCCGGCGAGAAAGCGGATGTCCTGGTCGCCCACTGTCCGGAACGGGTGTTGCCCGGCCGGATCCTTCGGGAATTGGTCGAGAATGACCGTATCATTGGCGGTTTGAGTCGGGCCAGTGCTCGGGCTGCTAAGACGCTCTATCAAATTTTTGTGCGGGGCGAGTGTTTCATTACTGACGTGCGGACGGCGGAATTGGCCAAGCTGACTGAGAACGCATTCCGTGATGTAAACATCGCGTTTGCTAACGAGCTGTCACTCATCTGCGACCGACTCGGCATCGACGTCTGGGAACTGATCAAACTCGCGAATCGTCACCCGCGAGTCAACATCTTACGGCCCGGCCCCGGCGTCGGAGGCCATTGTATCGCCGTCGACCCTTGGTTCATCGTCGCTTCCGCGCCACAGGAGGCCCGGCTCATCCGCACGGCTCGCGAAGTCAACGACTCCAAGCCCTTGCACGTCGTCGCGGCCATTATGCGTCGCGCAGAACGTTTCAAAGATCCCGTGATCGCCTGCCTGGGACTGGCGTTCAAGGCCGACGTAGACGATCTCCGCGAAAGCCCCGCCATGGAGATCGTGCACCATCTGGCAACTGCGGGAGTCGACCGCCTGCTGGTGGTCGAACCGCACATCGAACAGTTGCCCCACGGATTACGAAGTCTCGCCCCGAAGGTCGCTCTCGTGGATCTGCCGGAGGCGCTCGCCCGAGCAGACATCGTTGTACTCCTGGTCGATCACCGGTTCTTCCAAGACATCGAGCCCCAGATGTTGCGAGAGAAGATTGTGATCGACACGCGCGGGGTGTGGCGATGAAACAGGTGCTATTCAAACAAGGCTGCGTCGTGGTCGAAGACGTGCCGGCACCGCTCGTCGCTCCGGGCACGGCACTAATCCGCACCGCGTACTCCTGTATCTCGACCGGAACGGAGTTGAGCGGCATCAAGGCTAGCGGGCAGCGACTGTGGAAGCGAGCCCTGCAGAATCCACAAGCCGTCGTCAATGTGCTGCAACTGGCCGCCACGCAGGGAATCGGGCATGCCAGCAGCGTCGTCCAAGGGGCCGTGTCCACCTGGCAAGCGACCGGCTACTCGGCCGCTGGAACCATCGAGGAGGTGGGCCCCGAGACCGGCGACCTGCATCCCGGCCAACGCGTTGCCTGCGCCGGCGCTCAGTGCGCTTTCCATGCGGAGCACCTTTGCGTACCGAGAAATCTAATTGTCGCCGCGCCTGACACCGTCGACTTGGCAAGTGCGTCCACCGTCGCCTTGGGCGCGATCGCCCTGCAGGGCGTCCGGCGTTGTGCGCCAACCTTGGGAGAAACGATCGTCGTCGTCGGACTGGGCGTGCTCGGTCAGTTGGTATCCCAGATCTTACGAGCGAACGGCTGCCGCGTGATCGGTGCTGATTTGAATCCGGCCCGGCGGCAGCTTGCCCAGAGCTTGGGGGTTGAATTGCTCGTCGATCCCGCAGGCGGTGCCGAGCCCCAGCAGGTCGCACGGCTGACGGCCGGAATCGGAGCCGACGGCGTGATCATTACGGCGGCCACGCCCTCGGACGAGGTCGTGTCGACTGCTTTTGGCATGTGCCGCAAGAAAGGACGCGTAGTCCTCGTCGGTGACGTCGGCCTGCATTTGCGGCGTGCCGATATTTACGAGAAGGAACTCGATTTCCTCGTGTCCACTTCCTACGGTCCAGGTCGCTACGACCAACGGTACGAGAGCGGAGGACTCGATTACCCTGTGGGCTACGTGCGTTGGACCGAAAGTCGCAACATGCAGGAATACCTGCGGCTACTCGCCGAGGGAAAGGTACGCGTGGAACCACTGATTGGCGGTCAGTTCCCCGTCGACCGCGCCACCCAGGCGTACGAAGCCTTGCAGACGGGAGACCCGAGCACTCGTCCGCTCGTTGTGTTGCTACAGTACCCCGAGTCGTCCGACTTAACTCTCCCCTCAAATCGACGCATCAGCACACCACGGGCCCGCACACCGCGGCCCGGCGCCATCCGCTTGGCCGTTATCGGTGCAGGCAGCTTCGCCGTTGGGATGCACCTGCCGAACCTGAGACGGGTCCCTGACCTATTTTCCTTACAGGCGGTCGTCAATCGCACCGGCCACAAGGCCACAGCCATCGCAAAACAGTTTCACGCGAGCTACGCAACCACCGATGTTGATGAAGTCTTGTCCGATCCCGACGTTGACGCGGTTTTGATCGCCACACGTCATGATCTGCACGCGTCACTGGCGCTGCGATCGCTGCAGGCCGGCAAGCACGTCCTCTTGGAAAAGCCGCTGGCCCTGACCAGTCAGGAACTGGACCAACTTAGCGAGTTCTTTGCCCAAAGAGACGGACCGGCTCCAATTCCAATACTGATGACCGGCTTCAATCGCCGATTCTCGCCGCACGCCACACGGATTCGCGAGCTGGTCTCAAATCGCAGTGACGCCATGGTCCTGAACTACCGCCTTAATGCCGGCTATATGCCTTCCGATCACTGGATTCACGGCCCGGCAGGCGGTGGCCGCAACATCGGGGAAGCCTGCCACGTCTATGACCTTCTGCTCTCGCTGACTCAGGCACCGGCTGCGCAGATTGCGGTCCAGTGCTTGCAGCCGGCGCATCAGCACTACCTATCCCACGACAACTTCGTGGTCACGCTCTCGTTTGCCGATGGGTCGCTGGCAACCCTCATGTATACGGCGTTGGGTGCGAGTCAATTCCCGAAAGAACATTTGGAGGTTTTCGTCGATGGTAAGGTGATTCGCTTGGTCGATTACCGGACCACCGAGGTCTTCGGTGCCAAGGCGAAGGGGCTTTCGACGCGGTTGGTAGAGAAAGGACATCGCGAAGAATTGGCCGCATTCGCACGCGCCATCCGAGAAGGTGTTGAATGCCCGATCCCCTGGTGGCAACAGGTCGAGGCAACGCGAATCAGTTTTGTCGTGGAGCAATCGTTGCAGCCGGGCCCCTTGCCGACAGCGACAACGTAGATCCGGGCAACCAAGCATGTGTGGACTGGCGGGCGTGTTATGTCTGGACGATACGGCGTTTCGCGTCAGCGAGCCATACCTTGTGCGCCTGCGCGACACCATGCTTCACCGCGGCCCGGACGGAGCTGGGGTATGGAGCAGTCCCGACGGCACCGTTGGACTCGCCCACCGCCGTTTGTCCATCATCGATCTCTCAACGTCCGCTAACCAGCCGATGAGCAATGAAGACGGCATGATCTGGCTGGTCTTCAACGGCGAGATCTACAATCACGCTGAGGTGCGAGCCGAGCTTCAGAAAGTGGGCGGTCATGTCTGGAGAACGGATCACTCCGACACCGAGGTTATCATCCATGCCTACGAACAGTGGGGCATCGACTGCCTGCAGCGGTTCCGCGGCATGTTTGCCATCGCAATCTGGGACCGGCGAACCAAGGAACTCTGGCTCGTCCGCGACCGATTGGGCATCAAACCACTGTACTACAGCCAGCACCACGGCCGGCTGACGTTTGCCTCGGAGATCAAAGCTCTGCTGGCGGATGCCGAACAACCACGGGTCGTCCACGAGGAAGCCTTCTTCCACTATCTGTCGTTCCTCGCTTCTCCCGCCCCTCAAACGTTATTTGACGGCATTCGCAAGTTGCCAGCCGGCTGCTACTTGCACGTCCGTGCGAACGGTCAACTCTGCGAGAAGCGTTATTGGGAGGTTTGGGACCACACCACACCGTTAATCGGCCTGTCGGATGATGAGATCGCCGCGCGAGTCCTGGACGAACTGCGAACCAGTGTGCGCCTGCACGCCGTCAGCGACGTTCCCGTCGGCATTTTTCTTTCCGGCGGCATCGACTCCTCCACCAATGCGGCGCTCTTCTCCGAGACCACCGGGCAGCCCGTACGCGCTTTCACGATCGGCTACCAAGACGACTATCCCTGACCAGTTGATCGATCGCCGCAAACAGGGCTTCAGTGTGCCGATCAACGAATGGTTCTTCGACCGCTTGGGCGAGCGCATGCGAGGTGAGTTGACGACGTTCTGCCAACAGACGGACTTCCTGAACGCCGCTTACGTGCGACATCTGCTTGACGGCCGCAACGGTCCGTTGGTTTGGTATCTGTTCAATTTCGCCTTGTGGTGGAAGGAATTCGTCGGATGAAGCAGTCTTACTCCCTCCTTCGCTAATGATCCTCTGGGCGACCTTACGACACGCCTGCTCGCTGCCGCCGCGCGAATTCGCGCGGCGCGCTGTCGCGATTACTCGTCGATGGATCGCGGACCTGCTCGAAAGCTGGCACGACGCGCGGCATTCAACCTACGCCAACGATCCGGGCCATCTCGGGTCGCTAAGTCGCTTCTTTCTGCCGCTGCCGATCACATCCTTGGGGTCACACGCGGCACGGATTCGTCAATTGACAGACTTGTACCTGCAGCATCGATTTGACCTGCTCGGCTCGGGTTGGGTTCCGGTGACGTACGGAGTTGAATGCTCAGGACTCGCCGGGCACCAGTATCCCGCGGGAAAAACGGTTCAGCCGGACCGGCTTGGAGAATGGCTCGCAGAACGAGTGACCCCGGCGAACTTGCCTAAGGCGCAGGTCACGTGGCAACTGGTCCGCGCAGGCTACCAGCCCATCGACTGGCAACTGGACTTCAAGTCGGGCTATTGTTGGTCCTCGACCACAAGGTCCTCGGCGATTCGCTATGGTGGCCCACCCGGCGCCGACGTCAAGGTCCCCTGGGAACTCGCCCGCATGCAGCACCTGCCGCAATTGGCTTGGGCATACATGCTGGCGGTGCACCCCGAATCAGGCCTCGAATCGCCTGCGCGGTACGCGGAAGAGTTGGAGCACGAAGTCCTGGATTTCATAGCGACCAATCCGCCACGTTGGGGTGTGAACTGGTCCTGTACCATGGATGTCGCGATTCGCGTTTCGAATTGGTTTGTCGCTCACGATCTGCTGGCGGCCGCTGGCTGGTCGTTTCGGCCAGACTTTGAGCGCCGATTCGTGTGCTCCGTCTACGATCACGGCCGCCATATTGTCTCGCACCTGGAATGGCATCCGAGGCTGCGAGCCAACCATTACCTGGCCGACATCGCAGGACTGGTCCTGGCGGCCGCATTTCTGCCGTTGACCGAGGAAACCGGCCGTTGGTTGACGTTCGGCATACGCGAGTTGGTGCAGGAGGTCGCTCGCCAATTCACGCCCGACGGGGCGAACTTCGAAGCTTCGACCTGCTACCATCGTTTGTCGGCCGAGATGGTCGTATACGCGACAGCAATTGTGTTGGCCTTGCCAGCGGATAAGATCGCGTTCCTTCAGATGTCAACCACGCTGGGGCCTCGGTTTCGACCGGGGGCACCGGCCGACGAATTGGCCTGGCGATACGCCGCAGAATACGGCCGCGCAGTCCCCTTCCCCGAGTGGTACTTCGAGCGAATCGAGAAAATGGCGGCATTTACG
Source organism: Planctomycetota bacterium (assembly GCA_026692885.1). The sequence goes on from JAPLNJ010000273.1 coordinate 13,155, forward strand.
GCGGCGATAACCTATCCCGATAAACAGGTGGTGCAGATTGGCGACAACGATTCGGGGCGGTTCCTGAAGGTCTGGCCGGCGTATGGGAATGATGGTCTGGCGTCCTCAGACGCGGGCGATAATGCAAAGCAGAATGTGGCGTTGGCTCCGCCCGGTCGCCTGTCGGAATCCTATGGACCCACCGAGGACATCCTCGATCATCGTCACTTAGTTTCCGCGATTCGCGGCTTGCGACACGCCGGGCGAACTGGCAGCGTCGAAACGCCTGACGTGGAAGAAGAGTTCGTACGGAGGCTGATATGGAGGCAAACGACGTCGCAAGGTTACGTCGATGAGACGCCTGTCGGAAACAGTCAAATGTCTCGGCTCGCCGTGCAGGCACAGGATGTCCTGCACGTTTTTCCAGATTTTGGCCTTTGTGTGTATCGAGTCGGACGTCTGATGCTGACGATCCACTGCGGCCCGGTGGGCCAGAACGGCCACGGCGGTCATGCCCATAACGATCAACTCTCGTTTGAACTGGCGGTTGACGACATGCCGGTGATCATGGACCCGGGGACGTACGTTTACACGCCGTTGCCCGACGAGCGCAACCGGTTCCGCTCGACCGCCATGCATAACACGCTCACTTTGCCAGGTAGCGAACAGAATTCGTGGGTGCCGGGCCCTGAAGGGCTATTTTCTCTGTCCGGCCTCGGTCAGGCACGTGTGCTGACGGCCGAGCCGCACCGATTTGTCGGCGAGTTCGCACGCGGACCAGTCCGTCATCGGCGGACGGTGCACATTGACACGGAACGACTAGAAATGGTCGACGAGTGCTCCGTCGCCGGAGACAAGTTCGTTGCCTTCCACTTGGCACCTACGGTTCAAGTGGAGAATTTGACATCGGGGAACGGAGTCGTGTGCCGATTACCTGGTGCCTCCGGGGCATCGGTCGTGCTGCGTACCCTCGACAATGACCCGTTTCATGGCACGTGGTCGATCCAGGACACACACTACTCTCGTGGGTACGGACTGTGTGCGTCCACGAAAAGCTGTCTCTTGACCAGTCCGTCAGGGACGATCGCTTTGTGCATCGAAATTCTGACGCCCAGTCGGTGAGGTTCCTGCGTTCCGGACACACCACCGACGAGCATGGCGACACCCGCGACTACGCCGTGCGCAAAGGGACACGGTTCCGGGCGGAGAATTTCGCTGATTCCGAGTGTCTGAGGCCAGCACATTGCATCCGGGTCGTCTCGCGCAGGAAGATTTACTGCTGGACCTAATTATCCCATCTTGCTCATCTTTACCATTGACACTTTCATTGCGACTGCTAATCTGGTGATGCAGGGAATTACAGGAAAGCAAGGATGTCTGTAGCGACCAAATGCGTTCTTTGTCGAGGACGCGACTTGACAGATGCTTACGGAACGTTTTGATGCTGAATTGAGTAGAGCTGAGTTTTCTGGTTGTCTGTCCCCGCCGAAACGGCTGTGGTCCGAAAGGGTGGGGGCTGCACGCGGCGGCCTGAGCAGGCTGCCCTAGGGTCAAGAGGACCTGACAATGGCACGGAGCCGAACACGCTACTGAATGGATTGCGACACGCTGGCGCAACCCACGGGGACGAAGTCCGCGTTGACGCCACAGCTGCCATGACGAAAACCCGTATGTGCCCGCCGGTGGATGGAAGCTTGTGATGCTGGCGTGACGTTGAACACCTGAAACACCGGGCGGTATTCTCCCCGGATTCCCCCTATGACTACCATCATCTCGCCGCTACGCTTCGCCATTGTTGGTTGCGGTCGCATTGCCGCCCGTCACGCCGAACACATCCGCACAGTGGGAACGCTGGCCGCCGTATGCGATATCGACCCCCAGCGAGCGGCGGATCTTGGAACACAACATGGCGCGACCCCCTACACGGATCTCGCGTCCCTCCTGAGTCGTGAAGCCGGGCACCTGGACGTCATCTCGATCTGCACGCCGAATGGCCTTCACGCAGAACACGCAATTCGATCCCTTCAAGCCGGTTGCCACGTGCTATGCGAAAAACCCATGGCCATCCACGCGGCAGATGCCGCCCGTATGATCCACGCCGCAGAACGCGCCAATCGCCGTCTTTTTGTGGTCAAGCAAAACCGTCTCAACCCGCCGGTCGTCGCCGTCAAGCAAGCTCTCGATGAAGGACGCTTGGGCCGCCTCTTCAGCGTCCAATTAAACTGTTTTTGGAATCGAAATGACAACTACTATCGCGATTCGTGGAAGGGAACGTTGGATCTGGACGGCGGGTGCCTCTATACCCAGTTTAGCCACTTCATCGACTTGCTCTATTGGTATCTTGGCGACGTTCATTCCGTCCATACGCTGTTGGCCAATTATGCTCACCAGGATACGGTAGAATTTGAAGACTCAGGAGTCGTAATCATCGAATTTGCAAGCGGAGTCATCGGCAGCTTGCACTTCACCATCAACAGCCACCGTCAGAACATGGAGGGTTCCATCACCATTTTCGCAGAAAAGGGAACCGTAAAGATCGGCGGCCAGTATTTGAATGAACTCGAGTATCAGAGTATCGAGGGATATTGCATTGAGAACCTGCCACCAGGGCGTCCCCCAAATCAATACGGCGAGTATGTGGGATCGATGTCGAACCATGACAAGGTCTACGAAAACGTTGTCAATGTCCTTCTTCACAATGCGGCGATTGTAGCCAACGCTCTCGAAGGTTTGAAAACGGTCGAGATCATTGAAAAAATCTACGCTGCCAACGGACAGTGGTCGCGTTCCTCGCTGTCTCCGATCGAATCACCGCGTGCCAGACGCCCCGCTTGCATTCCGACTCCGATCCTGTCGCGCTGACCATCTCCCTCGGTCTCAGTTGTGACGAGCGGTTCAAATGGTCGACGATCCCTAGAATACCGCCATTCTTCATCATCCCCCGGTGCTTCTTGGACCCCGCCCGTGTCATCTATTTGAACGTGATCTTACCCGCAGACGCTGCGATTGGTGAATTCGTAGTCATTGGCGTTACGCCATCTGGACGGACCGTCGGCGAACTAACTGTCGCGATCGGACCCGGAGCCGTGATTCGCTCCCATTGTGTGATCTACGCAGGAACTCGTATTGGATGCAATTTTCAGGCGGGTCATGGCGCATTGATCCGGGAGTTCTGTGAAATCGGCGATTATGTAAGCATTGGCAGTCACACGGTCATCGAACATCACGTGGTGCTGCAGGACGGCGTCCGCATTCACTCTGGCGCGTTTATCCCGGAATTCTCGATCCTGGAAGCTGGATCTTGGATTGGACCCAACGTCGTGTTCACAAATGCCCGCTATCCTCGCAGCGCCGCAGCGAAGTCCACCCTTGTCGGCCCCCGCATCCTAGAGGGCGCCCGAGTGGGTGCCAACGCCACGTTGCTTCCCGGAGTGATCATCGGCCGCGAGTCCCTCGTAGGCGCGGGCGCAGTCGTCGTGGAGAATGTACCCGACTTTGCCGTTGTGGTCGGCAATCCTTCCCGGGTGGTCAACGACGTGCGCAAACTGCCGGCGTACGCCACGCCAGAATTATTGCTCGAAAGCTAGCCGCTATGCGACGAGTACCTCTGGTCGACCTGAAGGCCCAGTATGCCACCATCCGAGAGGAGGTGAACTGCGCCATCCAGCGGGTGTTGGAAAATGCCTCTTTCATTCTTGGAAGCGAAGTCGCAAGTTTCGAGGCTGCGTTCGCTCAGTACATCGGCGTCCACGGGTCCGTGGGAGTGGCTTCCGGCACGGCCGCACTCCACCTTGCCTTGCGGGCCTGTGGTGTGGGCCCCGGCGACGAGGTGATTACGACTGCCTTTTCCTTTATTGCGACAGCCGAGGCCATTTCGCAGTGCGGTGCCCGTCCAGTCTTCGCCGACATCGTCCCCGAAACGTTTAACCTTGATCCCCACGAGGTCGAGAAATTGATCACCCCGCGAACGCGGGCGGTCGTACCTGTCCACCTTTATGGCCACCCGGCCGAAATGGAGTCTCTGCGACGGATCGCTGCGGAACACAATTTGTACTTGATCGAAGACTGCGCCCAGGCGCATGGTGCGGAATACAACGGGCAACGTTGCGGTGCGATAGGAGATGTGGGCTGTTTCAGTTTTTTCCCGGCGAAGAACCTTGGCTGTTACGGCGACGGCGGGGCGGTTACCAGCAATAACGAACGCCTACTCAGCGGGATTCGCGCCTTACGAAATCACGGTCGGCTGGACAAGTACGTCCATCAGGAAATCGGTTTCGGCGAGCGGCTTGATTCCCTCCAGGCGGCCGTCTTGTCGGTCAAGTTGCAGCACTTGGAGGAGTGGACCGAGGCGCGCCGGCGTCACGCCGAAACGTACTCGAGGTTGTTGGCCGGCGCCGGCGTAACCTTGCCGGTGGCCAACCCACTGGTACGGCATGTCTATCACCTCTATGTGCTTCGTACGCCGCATCGCGATGAATTGCTCGAACGATTGAAGGTGTGCGGCATTGAGGCTGGTGTCCATTACCCCATCCCGATCCATCGTCAGCCAGCGTATCTAAAGCAGGGCTACGATTCAGTGTGCCTCCCGGTCACCGAACAAGCCGCAGCAGAGGTCCTGTCTTTGCCCATGTATCCCGAGCTACAGGCGGAACAGTTGGAACAGGTAGCCCGCTGTCTCTGGGACGCAGTTGACAAGTGATTCTGGCTGGCGAAAGTTACAATGCATCGCCTGCTTTTTTTTTCAATCGGCCGGGGTGGGTTGATCGCATGAAGGTGGTCCTACTCTGCGGCGGACAGGGAACGCGGTTGCGCGAGGAGACGGAGTACCGCCCCAAGCCGCTGGTGGACATCGGGGGTCGTCCGATCCTGTGGCACATCATGAAGCTCTATGCCCACCACGGCTTTCGCGATTTTGTGCTCTGCCTGGGCTACCGCGGCCAAATGATCAAGGACTACTTCCTGAACTACGAGGCGATGAACAACGACTTCACGATCTGCCTCGGCAAGCTGGGCGCGGTGGCCTACCACGGCGAACACGACGAACAGGACTTCCATGTGACCCTGGCCGAAACAGGGGCCAGCGCGATGACCGGGGGCCGCATCAAGCGGATCGCCAAGTACATCGCGAATGATACGTTCATGGTGACATACGGCGACGGGGTCTCCGACGTCAACATACAAGCCTTACTCGACTTTCATCGCGCCCACGGCAAACTGGCCACCTTGACCACGGTCCGCCCCATCTCGCGATACGGGATTCTGAGCCTGGGTGATGACGCGCAAATCACCGGTTTTTCAGAAAAGCCCCAGGTCGATGGATGGATTAACGCGGGCTTTTTCGTATTCCATCGGCGAGTGTTGGACTACTTGGCGGATGACGATTCCATTCTGGAAAGAGAACCGCTGGAACGGCTCGCGTGTGAAGGCCAGCTCATGGCCTTCCGTCACGACGGCTTCTTCTACGCCATGGATACTTACCGGGAGTACCAGTACCTCACCGAATTGTGGAGCAGTGGTCGGGCGCCTTGGAGAGTCTGGGAGACATGAACGCATTCTGGCAAGATCAGGCCACGCTGCTCACCGGCGTCACGGGACTCGGCGGTGGCTGGCTGGTCAAGCGCCTGCTCGCCGTTGGAGCGGACGTGGTATGTCTGGTGCGAGACTGGGTGCCACAGGTGGAACTCGTCCGCGCCGGGATATGGGAGCATGTGAAGGTCGTCCGCGGAGACGTCTGCGACCAGGCCCTGCTTAAAGGCGGCCTGGGCGAGTACGAGATCACAACCGTCTTGCACCTCGCGGCCCAGTCGATTGTGAGCATTGCCAACCGCAATCCCGTTTCGACCTTCGAGACCAACATCCGAGGCATTCGGTCGCTGCTGGAAGCCTTCCGCCGTAGTCCCAAGGTGAAACAGATTGTGGTGGCTTCCTCAGATAAAGCCTACGATGCACACGAGGCCTTGCCGTACACCGAGACGGCTCCTCTGCAGGGTGTGTTACCGCCCCGACCATGTCATGCACCTTCAGGCGGATATCAGGCGACTGCAACAGGCTACGGGATGGAGTCCGCAAATGGATCTTGACCAAGGACTACGTCAGACAATCGCGTGGTATCAAAGTCGACTCGAACGGGGGTAATTGCATGAAACCGAACGCCGATGTCATCAGCAGCCTCGGGCACCATGCCGCGAAGTACACCCCGTGCGAGGCCGATGCACCGGCCACGCTAGGCACGGCCTTCGAAGCCTCGCCTCTGTCGTTGGCGCAACGTCTGCAGGCATTTCCTCGCCATTCACGACGTCAAGATATCGCGCGATTTCTGGCGAAATATGAACTCTTCAAACTGTGTGTGGGGGTTCATGGAAGTGTTGCCGAATGCGGGGTCTTCACTGATACCGGTTTACTGGCATGGATGCATTTCTCAACCATTCTTGAGCCGTACAACCATACGCGACGGATTATTGGATTCGACACATTCGCTGGCTTTCCCGCAGTGAGCGGAAAGGATCTCGACCAGGGAAATTCCGAACACTTGCACGCGGGCGCCTTTGGGACGCATCCCGGCATCCGGGAGGAAATCGAAGCCTTCGTGGCCATTCACGATCAGAATCGTCCCTTGGGACACATTCCGAAAGTGGAACTGGTCGCTGGAAACGCCTGTGAAACCATACCGCACTATGTCGAGACGCATCCCCACGTGATCATCAGCCTCCTGTACTTGGATTTCGACATCTACGAGCCCACCAAAGCGGCGCTGCAAAACTTGTATCCTCGTGTCGTCAAAGGTGGCATCGTGGCCTTCGACGAATTGAACTGTGCCGAGTTTCCCGGAGAGACGGTTGCGATGCTCGAATCGCTCGGCCCCGATCTACCCGAACTGCGCCGCTTCAGTTTCGATCCCTACATTTCCTACTTGGTGAGATCCTAAGTCGCATGGCGTTTGCTTGTGGCCTCCTCCCCACGGCGGAGCTCAACCAGGACCCCCTGGGTTCTACAGACCTTGCACGGACCATCCGATGCGAGGTCCTACGGATGGTCCACGCCGCCAAGGCATCGCACGTCGGTAGTTGCCTGTCGATCGCCGACATCTTGGCCGTACTGTACGCCCGCGTGCTCAGTACGGACGCCGGTTGGGCGAATTGGCCCGACCGGGATCGCTTTGTGCTCAGTAAGGGCCACGCCGCAGCGGCCTTGTATGCTGTGCTGGCGGAGCAGGGATTCTTTTCGCGGACCTGGCTCGCCACCTACTGTCAAGACGGTTCGCCACTGCCAGGGCATGTGACCAGCCACGGGATACCCGGAGTGGACGTGTCCACAGGATCCCTCGGACATGGACTACCCATCGCCTGTGGCATGGCGCTCGCAGGCAAGCGAGAGCAACACCCGTATCGCGTTTTCGCGATGTTGAGCGATGGCGAGTGCGACGAGGGATCTGTTTGGGAGGCGATTCTTTTCGCTCCGCACCATCAATTGGACAACTTGGTGGCGATTGTGGACTACAACAAGATTCAGAGCTTCGGCAGCGTGAAAGAAGTGCTCGACTTGGAGCCGTTCGCGGACAAGTGGCGGGCCTTCCGCTGGGCCGTTCGCGAGATCGACGGGCACGATCATGACCAAATCGAGACGGCCCTAAAGGCGGTGCCATTCGAACCGGGCCGCCCGAGCGCAGTGGTCGCCCACACCACGAAGGGTAAGGGCGTTAGTTTCATGGAGAACCAGTTGGCCTGGCACTACAAATCGCCCAACACCGAACAGTTGGCCGCAGCCCTGGCCGAGTTGGAGACGCAAGCGTGAGGACGGCCTTCATCGAAACGCTGTGCCAGTTGGCCGCGGAGGATTCACGGATCTGGCTACTGACGGGGGATCTGGGCTACTCGGTGCTGGAGCGGTTCGCGGAGCGATTCCCGGAACGGTTCGTGAACGTGGGCGTGGCCGAGCAGAACATGACCGGGGTGGCGGCCGGACTGGCCCTCTGTGATAAGGTCGTATTCACGTACTCGATCGCGAATTTCTCGACACTTCGGTGTCTGGAACAAATTCGCAACGACGTCTGCTACCACAACCTGAGCGTGAAGGTGGTGGCGATTGGCGGTGGCTTGGCGTACGGCCCGCAGGGCTACACGCATTATGGTGTCGAGGACTTAGCCGTGATGCGAGCGCTGCCCAACATGGCGGTCGTCGCACCGGGCGATCCTATGGAGACCCGACTGGCAACAAGAGTGGTCGCCCAGCATCCTGGTCCCTGCTATTTACGCCTTGGAAAGGCACACGAATCCTTCGTACATCTGCAAGAACCGGAGTTTGTGTTCGGCAAGGCGATCACGGTGCGACGTGGGGGTGATGCGACCTTGGTAACCACTGGAGGAACATTGAAGCTGGCGGTAGAGGCGGCAGATGCATTGGCTCGGGAAGGTGTGGCGGTGCATGTGATGAGCATTCCGTTTCTATCGCCGTTGGATGTGGATGCGTTACAGGCGGCGGCGGGGTGCACACGCTTAATCTGTGTGTTGGAAGAACACGGCTCGGTCGGGGGACTGTCCGATGCCGTGGCGCGATCTCTGGTGGGGCACACGCCGTGCAGGCTGCACTTCGTCACCGTGGATACACCCTGGTTGCTTCAGAGCCGACGGATTGGTTCCCAAGCGTACTTGGCGAAACGCCTGGGGTTTACGGTGGACGCCATTACCCGGCAGGTGCTCGAATGGCTGAGCGAGCCGCAAGGGCCTTGAAGACAGCATGAAACCGATGCAATTTCCCAAATGGCTGCTGCGGAAGCTGGACGGCCTTCAGGGCTCGCGGCGTCATGTGCTGCTGCTCGCCGGCGGCTCGGCGGCCGCGCAGGCCATCGGGATCGTAACCCTCATTCTCAGCACTCGTTTCTTCGGGGCCACAAGCTACGGGTATGCTGCAACGTTTATCGGATTGGTGGGGATGGTGGCTCCGTTCGCGGCCCTCCGGTACGACTTGGCGATCGTCATCGCGGACACTGAACACGAAGCATCCGTCATGTTCTGGCTTTGTTTGGTCCTGAGCATGGTCATCGCGGTCCTCTCCGCGGTGCTCATTGCCGTGATCGTCGGCGTGTTGGCGGTGCCTCCCTATGCGGAGATGGGCTGGACCGTAATGCTCGCGGCGCTGCTGATTTTAGGGCAAGGCATCACGAACACCCTGACGGCATGGAACAATCGCCTGCGTCTGTACCGCCCCATCGTTTGGCAAAGAGTTCTTTGCAGCATCGCATCCTTGGTGGTCGTGGCGATTTTCGCGGTCCTACATCGGACCGAATGGATGCAACTCGCTCTTTCGATGCTCATCGCCACCGGATTCGGCCTATTCGTCCTGGCGACAGCGATCCACCGTGGCGGACACTTGCCAAGCATCTCCGGTGTCGGTCTCTCATCGCTCTGGTCGCAAGCTCGCCGTCATGCGCAATTTCCCTTGTATAATCTGCCAATGACGGCGATGGATCAAATAACCGCCGGACTGCCGATTCCGTTTCTGGCCGCGAGTTTCGGGCCGGCCGTGGCAGCCAATTACGCCTTGGCCAACAACGTCCTGCGGGCTCCCGCTTCCTGGGTTTCCGGAGCGGTGGGCCAGGTCTTCTTCGAGCGTGCATCACGGTCCCGGCATGACCGTCAAAGCCTCCGCTCCTTGCTCCACAGGAGCATCCGTACGCTGTTCCTGATCTTCATTCTCCCCGCCGCCCTGCTGCTGTTGACTACTCCTTGGCTGTTCCCGGGCGTGTTCGGTCCGTCCTACGGCGAGGCCGGCCATTTCGCGCAGGCGATGCTGCCGTTGGTGTTCCTGGGTTGCCTGTTCTCTCCGGTAAGTACACTGCCGTCAGTCCTTGGGCGGCAGGGCACGCATCTAGCCTTTTCCAGCGTCGCTTGCGCTGGGCGTGTCCTGGCTATCCCCTTGGCGAGCTACTACCAGTCACCGATGCTGCTCGTCGCAGTCATGGTCAGCATCGAAAGCGTCACCAGCCTGGCCTTTGCGACTTGGATTTTCTTCTTAGTGAGGCCGCCGGACGACACGCCGGATGCCGTGAACGAGAAAGGACGTGCGGATCTTGTGTAAGTCCCAGCCACTGCTGACGATTAGCGTAATCACCTGGAATCGGTGCCGATTCCTGCAGGACTTCCTCGCATCGGTCGATACGCAATCCTGCGAGATTGATCCGCGGGAGGTTGAAGTCGTCGTGTCGGACAACGCTTCCGAGGACGCGACACCCGAGGTCGTGGCAGACTTCAAGCGGACATCGACTTTGCCGGTGCAATACTTCCGAAACGAAACCAACGTGGGTTCGGTCAAGAACATGTTGCTGGCTCTGCAGCGGTCCACCGGACGCTTCTGGATGTTCTATGGGGATGACGACCTCGTTCCCGCGGGACGCCTGAAACAAATTATCTCCCTGCTAGCCCAACACCGAGACCAGCCTGCCGTTCTATTCCAAGGTGAAGGCGATTCACCTCCCGTGCCGAACGTAACTCAGCCGACGGCGATCACGCTGACGGAGGCCGCCCGCTCGTACTTCTACCCCTTCGGCAATCCTGGGCGATTTGCCGTACGGACAGATCTGGCACTAACGGCAATGGACGAATTGCCGGAGGTGGCGACGATCACTTGGCCACAAACAGCGATTGGATTCACCGCCATGTGGGTGAGTTCGAACGCGAAACCACTGCTGCTCGCACCGTTTCCCGGTGGTGCGAGTCCCAATCATTCCCGGAATACCATCTATACAATGTCGTACGTTTGGTGCACCATGTACCGCGATCTGCTGCACTGCGCATGGATGGTGCGACAGCGCATCGGGAACAGAGAGATCCGCCAAAATGTGTATGACGCAGCATGCTTCCATCTGTTTTCCTGGTCGCGAATCAAATCTCTCACAATACAATTGCTAATCTACTCATTAATTGAAGATCAGCCGGCCGTCAGAAGAGTGCGCGGTAGTGTAAGACGTACTGTTCGGCGATTGCCCCTAAGACTGTTGCCTTATGGCATGATACCTTGGATTGTCCTCCTGCTCCCAAAATGGTTCCGATTTGGAGTGGCATGGCTTGCTCAGAGAATGCACTGGCTCGTTTCTGGTAGCTCCCTTCGGGTCTCGTTAAGACAGCGAATCGCGACCGCTAAAGCCGAGCTCTTGTCTGCCGGCAATGGTCGAAAAGACGAGCGACGATTTTCGATTGACGAGGAAGAACTCTGGAGGACGGAGTGTTAGCAGTATGGTGGTTCTGATGTACATCAGGTTTCCACGCGGGCCGCGGCGCGCTCGCGAAATGCCACGTGCCTCAATATTCGTCTCTGAGTCAACACTAAACGATTCTAACGCTATTATGCAAACAAGCGTAGATCTTACAGAGCTCGGCTCGTACCGGCCCGTTCTTAAGACGGTTCTCAATGTAGGATAATCCCCACGTGTTACGCATTGTGTTTCTGACTAACGGAGGGAACGTCGAATTAGACGTCATAAGGCGTCTTCGGAGACAGAACTTGCGTGTGCATGCCATTGTGCATCAAACCTCCTGGACTCTTGAGAAAAGGCGTCGCGGAAACGAGCCTTGGCATGCGCACCAGCTATCAGGCCTTAAACTATTCCTTCGTGTGGCCAGATTCTATGCGCATGCTTTCGTCCACAGACGCAACTTTCCTTGGCGCGCCGAGAAGGTGTTCCCTGGAGGCCCGTTGAACAGTGCTACCATGCGCGATAGGTTGTTGGCGCTCCAACCAGATCTAGTTGTTCTGGGGGGCATTGGGATTCTCTCTCCTGCGCTAATTCAGGTGGCCCGTCTCGGTGTCATCAATGCTCATCCCGGTTTGCTGCCTTGGGTGCGAGGTTGCGGGGTTGTGGGAAACGCTTTGCTGCGAGGAGTTCCCGTCGGGGCGACGGCGCACTACATTGATGTGGGTATCGACACCGGGCCGGTGATTGAGCGACGTCTGTTGGCACTCACAGGCCGTGAGGAGTCGCTCGGTGAGATCGAGAGAGCCGCCGACGGCCTGGCTGCCGATATGCTCGTCGAGATTATCGGCGGAATACTAAAATCGAACAAAGTTCCGCTGTCGCAGCAGCAGACTTCGAAGGCCCCTATCTGTCGCTGGTTGTCTGCCGACGATCGAGCGGCGGTCGATCAGTTCGTCAAAGCGGGTCGCGCGAAATCGCTTTTCGACCAGTGGTCGCAATGGTGCGTCGAGAGGATGACTTGGTGTTTGCCGGTCGACTTTCAGGGCCCCGACTTGGGCCTTTTCCAGGGGTTCAACGTGGACCGTTTTCGGGAGACCGAGAATCGGCCCTAAGCGGCCGTAAAGAAACAACTCCGCAGTTTCGTCGTAGAGCGGACTTCAGTCCGCTCGGGCGGAATGAATTCCGGCCTACGAATTTGTTTCTCTACAGCCGCTAACTGGCTAGATTGACGATGAGCAAAGTGCTTCAATACTTCGTAGACATCTGTCCGGCGCGTCACCGTCAGGCGCTCTATGCCCTCGGATTGTTACTCGAAGGCGGTGGGTTGGCCGCCTGCCCGACAACGTCGGCGGAAGACGCGGATATCGTCTATTCGCGTCTTCGCCCTGAGCGATGTTCCGCGAACTCCGTATGGATTAAAGCGGATGGTGCCTCGGACTGGAACCAGCCGGATGCAAAGATAGGCTGGTCGGACGAAGTCCCATACCTTTACCAGAACATCTCGCCTGCATCTAGCTCGGAGGCGGGTGACATGGGTGGCGACTGTTTGTACTCAACCTACGCGATCGTCACAGGGGTCATGGAGCGCAACGAACAGCGTGATGAGTGGGGTGTCATTGTGGCCACTGGTAGCCAACTCCAGCGGGCAGGCATGCTCGGCTTGCCGGTGGTGGCGATGTATGTGGATCGACTACTGCGATTATTGCAGCAACGGCGAGGCCCATTTCCGACCTTGGATCGCTGGCCGAACGGAAAGCGATTCGCCGTGGTCCTTACGCACGATGTCGACAACCCCTTCTCCCGCCTGCCGCTGAGCCTGCGTGGCGCCGAGTTGCTGAGGGCCCTGCGGACGCGCCGTTGGTGCTCCACGGCCAGGTGGATAGCCAGCTGGGGAGTCGAAGCGGGGCGCCGGATTTGCGGAGCCCGGTCCTGTTCGGAAAACGACCCCAACTTCTGTTTCGACAAATGGCGAGAAGTGGAGCGAAAGCTCGGCACCAGATCTTGCTGCTACGTGGCGGTTACAACGCGGTATGACGCGCATGCATCTCCCCAGGATATCACCTATGATTTTCGTCAGCCGCTCTTACGCGAGGTGCTGTGCCGCGCCATCGAGCAGGGCGGGGAGATCGGATTGCATGCTTCCATAAACTCTAGGAACGTGGCGGGGCGGTTCTCGGAAGAGAAGGAACTGCTTGAGAGCGTGCTTAATGGCTATCGTTTGAAGGGATTAAGGCACCACTATTGGACTTTGGACCGGGACCGCCCGGAGTGCACCCTGCAGCTCCACGCCAAGGCCGGCTTTCAATACGATAGCTCTCTTGGCCTCAACGACTCGCCGGGGTTCCGACGCGGAATGGCATGGCCCTACCAACCGTTTGACCCGGAGCAAGGGACGGTGATTCCCATTCATGAGTTGCCGCCGACTTTGATGGACGGCGGAATCTTCTACCGGCCCGTGTCGCCCGCAGAAGGACAAAGCCAGATCGAGATGCACCTGCAGACGGTTGCTCGGTATGGCGGAGCCGCGGTGCTGGATTGGCATATTGAGATGTTGAACGCTCGTTTAATGAACGGTGCGGGACCTGCGCTTTGCCGTGTGCTCACGGATCTCTCGCTTCGTTCTGACGTGGCATGGTTTTCACCCGTCGAACTGTTAAACTGGTGGACTCGACGCCAGGGGCTGCTGACTTGCAGATGACCTTGGGCTGGAATCCAGGAACTGCATTGCATCACGGCCTTTGGTGGTTTCAAATCTGCACGGCCGGCAGATTGATCACATGCTGGAAGCCATCGGGGACGTGCTCTATCAGGACGCAGGTATCCTTTCGGGTGTAGCTCAACTGCACATTCGGGATATATGTATAGTTGATGGGTTGTTTGCCGATTAGTCGGGTGAAATGCTTGCAGGGGTGCGGCGCAGTGGACAGAGAAGGGTTAGGACTTCGCTCTTAACGACGATTGATGTGTGGTATTGCGGGATTAGTGATGAGGATTCCCACGGGCGGGCTTGGCTTTGTCCTCGGCCAGATGTCGAAACGGTTACGGCATCGCGGCCCGGATGATGACGGCTGGCTCGCCTACGGTCGGGGACACGTGGCGACCGGGCGCGGCGCCCCAGCCAATTACCCGGCGGAAGTGCTTCTGGCGCATCGGCGCCTCGCAATTCTTGATCTTTCGCCGCGTGGCCATCAGCCGATGAGTTCCGCCGATGGTCGGTTTCACCTCGTTTTCAACGGTGAGATCTACAATTACCTGGAACTGCGCGAGGAGCTTCGCTCGGCGGGTGTCGTGTTTCGCACGGAGACGGACACCGAGGTGCTGCTCGCGGCATTTTCGCGGTGGGGCGCGCAGGTGCTAACGCGGCTGATCGGCATGTTTGCATTTGCAGCCTTTGATACCGAAGCCCGTGTCGTTACGCTAGCGAGGGACTTTGCGGGGATCAAACCACTGTACTACATCGTCGATTCGAAGCGATTCGCGTTCGCGTCGGAAATCAAGGCCCTGTTGGAGGTTCCTGGCGTAAAACGGAACATCGACGCGCAGTCGCTTTCCGACTACTTGTTGCACGGGCTTACGGATCATCGAGCGCAGACGATGTTCGCGGACGTTCGGGCGCTCCCACCTGGCCATTTCCTGACGGTCCCGCTGGATTCATCTGCCGCTTTGTCCCCGCAGTGCTATTGGCGTCTGCCCACCGACAGGGCAATCGATTGTTCGTTCGACGAAGCCGCAGGCCGGCTGCGCGAGCTATTCATCGAGAATGTACGGCTGCATCTTCGGAGCGATGTACCGGTCGGCACATGTCTGTCAGGGGGAATTGACTCCTCGTCGATTGTCATGGCGGTACGGCACTTGGCTGGACCTAAAGCGGATGTTCACAGCTTCAGTTTCGTGGCGCCCGGGACGAATGTCGACGAGGAATCGTGGATGGACATTGTCGCCTCCGCGGGCGCGACGACCGCGCACAAGGTACAACTTACTCCTGCCGAACTGGTGACCGATCTGGACCGCTTGATTGTCACCCAGGATGAGCCCTTTCGCAATACGAGCATCTATGCGCAACACCGGGTGTTCCGCTTGGCCCAGGAGGCCGGCGTGAAAGTCTTGCTCGATGGGCAAGGCGCAGACGAGATGCTCGCGGGCTATCCGTGTTACGTTCCTACCCGGTTCGTATCGTTGTTGCGCGGGGGCCATCTGTGGTCGGCGATGGCCCTGCTGCGTCACTCGCCGGCGCAACCCGTTGCGTCTCTGGGGCAATTGTTGCGTGCTTGCGGTCGTCTGCTAACCCCCACCATACAGGTGGTAATCAAAGGAATCCAGGCCCGCAACTCCTCGCCGCCGGTGCTCAACGAGGCCTGGTTTCGTGAACGAGGGGTGACCAATCGCGAGGTCTACGATCGGCGTGCCAAACGGTCGCTACGTGGACACCTAGCGGAGACGCTGACTCGCAGCATACTGCCGATGCTCCTGCGTTACGAGGATCGCAACTCAATGGCCTTTGGCATTGAGGGACGCGTGCCGTTTCTCACGCCGAAACTGGTGGAATTCGTGTTCGGGCTGCCGGAGAGTTACCTGCTGCACGTGGATGGCAGAAGCAAGCGTGTCTTTCGTGCAGCGATGCGGGGTTTGGTTCCGGATCAAGTTCTTGCCCGTCGCGACAAAATCGGCTTCCAGACTTCCGAGCATGCTTGGTTGCAGACGCTCCGGCCTTGGGCCGACGCTGTCCTCGCTAGTGATGCGGCGCGGGCCATTCCGATGCTTCGGCTCGATGCTGTCAGACGCGAGTGTCAAGCTGTGCTCGACGGCCGAGATTGCCTTGATTGGCACATTTGGCGTTGGGTGAACCTGATCCGCTGGTCCGAGGTAATGGGGGTAAGTTACGAATAGACATCAGAAGTATCCTTCCGTCTACCGCCTCGTACGTTGCTAGCAGTATCCGCTGTCCGGGCTCTTATGTTCGCGTTCAACTGGTCACGTACACGATTCCGGACCATGGCAAGCACCGGAAGTGGGGAAGGGGCCGTGACCCGATACCCGCTCTAGAACAAACAGGTTCCAGCCGAACATCCCATGCAACAAGGGCTTCGTCATGCGGTCGACTAGGTCGATGCGCTCAACGAGCCAGCGCGGGAAAAAATGGCGGATGAAACTTTCTCGATCCAACGGGCCACGAAATGGCGATAGGATCCGGTCAAGCACTGGACAGACGATCCAGAGCAGAGGAATTCTGAAAGCGGTATGACAAGCGTCGTTGACCAGAAATCCGAGAGCCATGTCATGATCCCCAATTGTGAATCCATGTCTTTCGAACGTCTTGCGCCACTCCGACGGCGTGCGAAAGTTCAAGTGCGGCTCGCCCGGTATCCACTGGATTCCGATCTGCCGCATCATCGCGATCTGAATCCGATTGTGACGTTCATAAAACGAGCGGCGGTTCGGCACCGTAACAAGTAGAACGCCGCCCGCCACAAGGTGACTACTTAGTCTCTCAATGATCTGTTCCAAGTCCTCCAAATGCTCGATCACATCGAAAGCCGTAATGACCTCGAAGCGTCTGTTACCGAGGTCGTCCAGCGAGCCAGCGATCAGCTCAGGTTCGCCAGCTGTACCGTTCCATTCGTACGCACTGGCGTGGCGGCGCATCGTTTCGCGGTTCAGGTCAACGGCCGTGACTCGATAGCCGCGGCGCGCCATCTCGAAAGAGTCGCGGAGCGATCCAGCACCGAAATCGAGCGCGCGGATGGGTTTCCTGCGTTCTTCGATCCGCTTTAGAGCGTGGTCAAAGATTGTCCAGCGATAGCGCACGTTGCGCGTATTGCACCCGGTTAGTTTCGACACGTCCGCATGACGATCGAATACATCAGTGCTCGATCGTTCAATTGCAGCCCAAGCCGGCGGCTCATTCGCATAACGGCTGCGGGTCCAGCCGAAGACCGCGTCAAACGCGATCAGCGGCGCGAAAACGACGACGAGAAATAGCCAATACACTCCCAGGGCGATAAGCACAAATGGAGCGACAAACCACCGCAAGATCGACAGGACATACACCAACAGACGCATCATGCCGGAACCTCCTCGAATGCTGCAAGCTGTGATTTTAGTAGTTGGCAGCGATTTTGATCCTCCTCCGCCCCTGATGCAAGTGTCGGACGGTCCGTACCCAGGATTTTCCTACATCTTTTCTCAACCCTTTGTCTCAATCCACAGGCCGCAGTGACGCAAGGTCCGTGCGATCACGTCCCGCTGCCATCGCTGAGTCCCGAACAGGATGCCTGCCGTCTTGCGGATAAGCGGAGGAAGAAATCGACCGATGCGTGATCCTGATCAGCTAGGTGGAAGCCCCTGGGTCGTTGTAGCCACTCAGACTCCGTGGGACGAAATCCCACGTCTGCGTCACCAAGTGACACGTGCTCTGGCACGGGACCACCGCGTACTCTACATCACATTTCCCACCAGCTGGCGAGTCAAGTACCTGGCCAGTCGTATCCAAGCCGAACCGAATATCACCGTTTGGCGTCCCTCTAACCTCCCGGCGTTGCCCGCCCGCGTGATCGCGACATTCCCGCTCGCGCGGCGTCTGGAGGCGATGCTTCTGCGGCGTTCGCTGCTGGGCCAGCTAACGCGGCTGAGCAGTCCTCCGATCGGGATGGTAAACTTCGACCACCGCCATCTCTGGCTACACGACCACCAGTTGTTCCCCCGATCCGTTTATGTCTGCAACGATGATCATTCCATTTTTGCTCCCACTCCCTTTCTTGTGCGGTGGTGCCTCCAGCAAATGCGAGCTGCGGCGCGAGCCGCCGACGGCTGCCTTGCCGTCTCGGCGCACATCGCGGAGAGGCTTGAAGTTGGCGCGAAAACGCAGGTTTTTGTGCCCGGCCACGATCTGCGATTATGCGAAGCACCAAGCCTACGTACGCGGACTCAGGGCGAGCGGATCCGGCTCGGTTTCATGGGATCGATTGACCACCGGTTGCAACTGGCGTGGCTCCAGCAAGCGGCCGCTGAGCCCGACCTCGAAGTGCATTTGATTGGACCCATCGCCAACCAACAGGTCCGAACTCAGTTGCAGTCGATTCCCGCACTCCACGTGCATGCTCCGTTGACGGGAGAAGCCCTTCTGCGATGGCTCCTCGAAATGGATGTCCTGACGATGCCCTATACACTGGAAATCGCGTGGAGTGAGACCGCCGCGGTGCCCAACAAGTTACCGTCGTATTTTGCCTCAGGTAGGCCGGTTGTTGTCTCTGACCTGCCGAACCTGGCGGATTGGGTACGTTCCAACGCGTATATCGCCCGCAATTCCACGGAGTTCATGGAACAGATACGGCGCGCCGTCTGCGAGGACGACATTCACAAAACGATGAGCCGGATAAGCATCGCCAAGGAGTTCACGTGGGCCAAACAGATTGAGCCGCTCTTGCGACTCCTCAGTCCCCCGACTCCATAGCAACCGACTACGAGCGAGACACCTTATCGAGACCGCTTAACCTTCCGTCTGAGTTCGCTACCGAGATCAGTTCGTTCCATACATGGGATACATTGTAGCACCGCCGTCCGCCGCGAAGCGATTATTGGGTCGCCGTTTGTCGCTGCTCCTTCTCTGGGGCTACTTCTTGAGCCTGTATTGCATGCCCTATGTTAGGGTGTGGTACGATGTGCCGCGTTCTCTTGCGGTCCGTGAGATTTTCGCCGCCGCGTTGTTCGTGTTGACGCTCGACGTGATAGGTCCGCTACTCGTCGCGGCCCCCGGCTGGTTCTGGCTGATGTGCGTGGCGAACGGCTTGGGGTTGCTCGTGTCGGAACATCTAAGCCCGGCATTTGAGACATTTCGCACGGCCGCACAATTTCCGTTGGTCTACTTATTTTCCGCTAGTTTCGTACGAACAGGGCGGGATATAATCGCTGGCTGTCGCGTCATCGCGGCGATTCAGTTCGCCGCCCTGGGAATCATCCTGGTGCAAATACTAGCCGGGCCGATCGAACAACTTAACCTATACCCCGCGATGGACGAGGGTAGCCAGCGGTTCGGGGCGGTACGCTTGGGGACGGTTTTTGGAAATCCGATTTCCTCGTGCATGATGTTACTGATTCTGCTTTGGCAGTTCGGCACTTCTGTCCAACGGTTCTGGCTGCGAACTGGAGTTGTTGCCGCTGTATGTGCCGTGTCGGCGTTCACGATCAGTTTTGCGCCGCTAGTCGTAATGGCCATGTCGTCGGGAATCCTCGTGCTAGCCAGGTCGGTTTTCTTGACGAGAGTGTCCGTATTTCGGGTGGTGAAAATCGGCGCGTTGAGCGTGTGCGTGCTGGCCGGCCTGTACTGGGGCGCGGTTCCAATTCTGAAATCCCAGTTCGTTGACAGAATTGGTGGGGGACAGACGGTGGAGGATTACGCCGCTGACCAATTGGAGTTCCGCTTTGTAACGTCCTTCCACAATGCTTACCGGGCCTTCCAGTCACGCGGATGGCAGTCGCTCCTGACGGGTTGCGGTTTTGACACCGCGGGCCAGGCAGCAGTGCGATTTGGCGCGGAGGACGCCTTTCGCCCCCACAACGTTTTTCTCGAAGTCACCGTAACCATGGGGCTGATTGGGGCTGCTGCTTACATGTGGATGTTATGGGATCTCGCCCGATGCACGTTGGCGATACGGCCCAAGACGCCGGCTGGAATCCGTGCCAAAGGGTTAGGCTTGGGTGTCTTGGCTGCCGTCTGCAGCGCGGTGGTTGTGGACCCGCATCTTACCCAGGTGATCATGATACCGTTGATGTTCTTGCTCGCGAGTTTGAGATTTGCAGGGGGGCTGTTTAATCTCGACGGCGAGCCGGGGTGCTCACGGGCTTACGAGCCAGGGGCAGCTCGCATGTTGCTGGGTGTCGGGCGATGAATCCGGCAGATACGACGGTCGAAGGAACTGCCGGTGCAGGGGAATCACTGGCGATCGCCTTTTTGGGTTCGGTGGTATCCAATGAAATGATGCTCCGTTTGCCGGCAGTGAACCCGGCTGGCGACAAGTTCCAGGCGGCGATGGTTCGACTCCTACGCGAACGATTTGCTGTCTCGCCTGGCAAACGCTCGCTTGAGGCTGCTGCTGCAGATTCGCGGATTGTTTACTGGAGGCAGGTGCCGAACGCCGAGGTCGTTTGCCGTCAGCGTCAGGCAACCGTATTGCGGAACGCCCGGCCAAGCAGTGATTCAGTGACTCGATATACATTTCCCTCCAAGCTGCGAGAGTACATGCTCAGTGGCCGGCCCGCGATCACGACATTGTTGCCAGGTATTCCTGCAGCCTACTATCAACACCTCTATGTTCTGCATGAGGATACGTCGGAGGCATTGGCAAGGTTGGTGGTTACAGTATGCGAACAACCCAGGATTGAACTCCGTGAGATCGGGCGGCGCGCACGCGAATTCACACTCAAACACAGCAACGCGGAAACACAGGGACAGCGCATCTATGATTTCATCTGCACACTGTGATGTGGCTGGTCTGAGAATTCTTCATCTGACTCCGTCCATCGCGAGGGCCTCGGGAGGTTTGGGGCCGGTGGCGGTTGGATTGTTGCATGAACAGCGTTCGCGAGGTCACTGCTGCGCCATTTGGACTCTTGATGAGCCGGGGGACATTCAGGGGTTGGCTGGTGCGAACGGGTTAGATCCGTTGGAATTGTCCTGCTTTCCTACCTATGGGCCTCGTCGTTTCGGCTATAGCCCGTGTATGGAGCGGATGGCAGTATCCGAGACGGGTGCCCGGTTGGATGTCGTTCACCAACATGGAATTTTTCCGGCCATGTCGCGCGTGACCAACCGTTGGCGTAGTACCTATCATCGCCCCACAGTTGTTGCACCACATGGATCGCTCGAGGCGTACGCGTTGCAAGTGTCTTGGTGGAAGAAGAAACTGGCTCTGTTTGCGTACGAGATGGCAAATCTACGAGGTGCAACATGTCTGCACGCGACGTCAGCTTCCGAGGCGGCGAGTTTTCGCGACTTCGGACTGAGTGGCCCAATTGCGGTGATCCCGAATGGCATCTCGCCTCAGTTGATGCGGGGAGACGGTGATGCCGCGAGGTTTCGGGTTCGATTGTCGCTTCCCCCAGACGTACGTCTGATGTTGTTTCTCTCGCGCCTGCACTTGATCAAGGGGTTGCCGCTCTTGTTCGAGGCGATGGCGGGGCTTCGCACTGCCTTCGAACAATGGCAGCTCGTGGTGGCCGGATTCGAGGATCGACCGGGTTATCTGGCTGAATTGAAGCGAATTGCCGCCACGTTTCAGGTGGAAGACCGGATTGTGTGGGCAGGGCCGCTGTTTGGCAGGGACAAGGAGGACGCCTTCGCGGCGGCAGACCTATTCGTGCTTCCCACGCACAGCGAGAATTTCGCAATTGTCGTCGCAGAGGCATTGGCCGCGGGTGTGCCGGTGTTGACTACCCGGGGTGCGCCGTGGGAGGAGCTACGGACCCGTGGCTGTGGCTGGTGGGCTGACGTCAATGCTGAGTCGATCAAGGAGGCGCTGGGGGAGGCCGCAGGCACGTCCAAGGCGAAGTTGGTTGAGATGGGCGCGCGCGGACGAACGCTGATCGCCGAAAAGTATATGTGGCCGCAGGTGACGCGACGTACGATCGAACTGTACGATTGGCTGTTGGGACGCTCAAGTCGGCCGGAATTCGTCATTGTGGAGTGAATGTGATGTTCACGAACAAGATTCTCCTGATAACCGGTGGTACGGGGTCGTTCGGGAATGCCGTGCTGCAGCGATTTCTCAAGACGGAGATCGCTGAAATCCGCATCTTTCGCCGCGACGAGAAGAAGCAGGACGACATGCGGCATCAGTACCGCAGCGACAAGCTGAAGTTCTATATTGGCGTCCGCAATCCGGAAAGTCTGCGGGACGCGATGGAAGGGGTCGATTTCGTCTTCCACGCCGCTGCCTTGAAGCAGGTGCCCTCCTGCGAGTTCTACCCGATGGAGGCGATTCGCACGAACGCCATGGGCACGGACAACATGCTGACGGCGGCGATTCAGGCTGACGTCCGGAACGTAGTGGTGCTGAGCACGGACAAAGCCGCCTATCCCATCAACGCTATGGGCATGACCAAGGGGCTGATGGAGAAGATTGTAATCGCTCGCTCGCGAGTGGCCGCCGCCAAGGGGTGTACCCTCTGTGTGACCCGGTACGGCAACGTGATGGCCTCGCGGGGTTCGGTGATCCCGTTGTTCGTCGACCAGGTCCGTCGCGGACTGCCCCTGACCGTGACCGACCCGTGCATGACCCGGTTCATGATGTCGCTGGAGGATGCGGTGGACCTCGTGCTCTACGCGTTCGAGCACGGCGATCCTGGCGACTTGTTTGTCCAAAAGGCCCCTGCGGCCACCATCGGCACATTGGCGGAGGCGGTCAAACGCATCTTTCGGGCCGAGAATCCCATCCAAGTGATCGGGACGCGACATGGAGAGAAACGCTACGAGACGCTGTTGACCCGCGAGGAAATGAGCCGGGCGGATGACCTGGGCCGCTACTATCGTGTGGAAGCCGATATCCGGGATCTGAACTACGACTCGTACTTTTCTGAGGGCGAGAGCCGCCTGGCCGAGATCGAGGACTACCACTCGCACAACGTGCGGCGGTTGAACGTCGAGGAACTTGTCGAATTGCTGCTCAAGCTGCCGTATATTCAAGAGGAGTTGGTCAACGCAGACGCCCCGCATCGTGCGTCGAGCGAACGCGGTCGGCCGGGGCCAACGAGGCTCGCAGCGGAGTCGGTCGTGCCGGTGTGATGCGTATGAGCCGCAAGGCGCTAGCCCAATGCCACTTAGTTTGACTCCACCGGTGGGGGTTGTTCGGCGTCAGATTTATTTTTCTTGCGTTGGGCTTTCTCGAACTTGGTGGACTTGGGACGCCGGGGATGGGCTTTCCGTGGAAAGTTTCTCGGTGACTTGC
>JAPLNJ010000274.1 GCA_026692885.1 Planctomycetota bacterium
GACGCAGACCCAATAGAAAGGGCAGAGCTGAGTTGTGTGTCACCCAAGGAATCGAAGCGTGGGGGGGCTAAACTGCCAGGAGCCAAGTTGGTAGTCGGAGCGGCCTCGCCCTCGCCTTCGCCCTCACACGCCCTCGATCCCAGCAGGTTGATGTCGTTGATTACCAACAGCGCATCCAGGGGCGCAAGCTGATCGTCCCCATTCACGTCGACATAGGGTGGAGGGTTGGGGGGGGCAGCGGGTCGAGGCAAGCCCCCAGAATCGTACAAGTTAATGTAGTTAATAACCAGCAACGCATCCTGGGGCGTGATCTTCAGGTCTCGAAGAACGTCAACCCGTGTGACCGGATTCTGCCAAAAACCGTGGCTCTGCACGGTGATGGTGAACGTCTGCGGCGCCGAGGTGTCCACACCGCCGTTGGCCGTGCCCCCCCGTCCCGCAGGCGCACAGTGACGGTCGTCAAGCCGTTGGCGTTGGCTGCTGGCGTGTAGGTCAGCGTGCCATTGGCCGAAATCGTCGGTTGCACGGAGAACAGTCCATTGTTGTCGTTGCTGACCAGAAAACTGAGTGCCTGGCTAGACTCGTCGGTTGGGCCGGCGGAAATCGCCGTGGCCCAGTTAGCGAGCGTCTGGGCACCCGCACTTGCGTTTACCGTCTGATTCGCTCCCTTGGCAAAGGATGGCGCGTCGTTGACCGATGTGACGTTGATCGTCATCGTTCTTGGCGTAGGGTCGATGTCCAGACCGCCATTGGCCGTCCCGCCATCATCCTGCACCTGGAACGTAAAGCTGGCATGGGGGCTGCCGTTAGCATTCGCCGCCGGGGTGAACGCCAACTTGCCACTGTTGATGTCGGACACGCTGATAAACTGTCCCACCGTGACCGTCGCACCATTGTCGGTCAGGCTGCCCGCTGCAGGCGTGGTTGTCACCTTCGCCGCTAGAAAATTGTTGGAAGGTGTGTCGTTCGGGTCGCTAAATCCAAAATCCGACGCAGCGAACGGATAAGCGGTGTCCTCCAACATTGTGACGGTCTTAGCGGTGCCTATCGGCGCATGATTCGGAGTCACCGGCTGAACGGTGCCTTCGAGGACCAGCCCGTTTGGATTGGTTTCCGTATTGTTCTTGAGCCTTACGTCGGCGGTGGAGAGACCAATCTCGTAGGCGTAAAGACGAAACTCGATGGGCTTTGTGAGATTAGCAAAACGTTCGATCTTAGTGAAATCCTCGTTGATGCTTACGGCACCACCATTGTACTTGTTGATTAACTCGTCCACTGAATCCACAGTAAAATTATCCAGGCTGTTGGCGAGTGAATAGATGAACGTCGCCCCCCCGGAAAAGCTATAACGGAGGGATGTCAAAGTCATCGAATAACCAGACTTAGGCGTCCAGGTGCCGAAGCTGTAGTAGTAGTTCTTGTCCACCGGACCGGTTGGCCAACCCCGCGAGCTGATCGAATCACCGCCGGGCGCGGGGGTAAGCGGGGCATTGGGAAGAACCCCCGGTCCTCGCGTCACGCATCCGCCCCTGTTGCCAGGTATGTTCGTCGCGGTGATGTTGGAATCCACGTACGCGGGTCCCGTAAATAGCTGATCGCCCGGTTGTCCGGTGAAATTGTAATTAACTAGCACCGACAACAGCATGCGAGACTCAAGTTGCTCGCAGCACAGGCAACGGCGGAGAAGCGGATCTCGAGCAGCGCTTGCCCCGTTGCCCGAGCGGCGGCGGACCACACGTGGGATCCACCGTGATGAAAGCAGTCCTTGGGGCATCGTGATGCTCCTTACGCCAATATGACCACTACTTATCTTAACCTTAGCGATGGTTTGAGTTGGATCGCCTTGTCCTGATCAGCCTTCGCTTTGTCAACGTCACCTTCCTGGGAGTGCGCCTTACCTCGCAGCCAATACATGTCCGCATTTTGCGGGTTGAGTCGGATGGCTTCGGTGCAGTCCAAAACAGCGTTTTGTGGATTGCCTTTAGTCAGTAACGCCTGGGCGCGAAGGCCGCACGCAATATCATCGTTTGGATTGAGATGGATGGCTACGTACCTATCAACGGATTCATTATCGACAGACTGTTCTGCTTTGGCGGCGTGCTTCAACTTCATTGCCGCTTCGGGGCCAGCGTCAGATCCTTCCTGCTTGCGAGTTTCGAAGTCCGAGACCGTTACCGACTTCCTGAAATTGGGGCTTGCCGTTGGGGGTTGTGCCGTATCGAAACCACTTTCCGGTGGCGAGCCGATAGCTGGCCCAGTCTTTGCCGGTACGAAAACGTATCACCAGCTCGACTGATGTGCGAAACCTGTGCTGTTTGCCTTGGGCAAGGGCAAGGGACTGGCCCCAATTATCGAAGGTGGCATGGCGGATTTGATACCTGAACGGATGCTCGCTTTGATTGTCGAGGAGAATCTCCTCGGCCCGCGCGGCGGTCGTAAGGATGAGCACAACCATGGGCCAATAGAACACGGGTGCCATGTCTTACGCCCTCTCCTCAGGTAACAAGTCTATCGAACCGGCCAGAGAACCACTCGGAGCACTGCGCAGTTTCCCACAGAACAACGCGGTCTGTCGATAGACTAAACGGGTTATTTTGTCTGTTTCCGCGGATCTCGGATCCGGCGTGCTATCGAACGTCAGATACCAGAATCACTCGCCGGTAACCGCCCCGTGGCGTTTAGCGTAACCCTGGCGAGCGAGCCAGCAACCCACCCGGGCTGTCCCAAACCTGCCTCCGGGCCCTCCCGCTACTGCCTCCCGCCACCCGTCCGACTATCGGCCTCACCGCCCTCGTTCGCTGTAACGGCGTGTGGGGGTCAGAGGCGGTGGAACCGTGCGACATGGAACACTTTCGGCACGCCAGTCCGACAGACGCATGGGGTGCGACCCGGCGACCAGTCGATCGTAGCCGGAAGATTCAGGTCCAGGGATGCTCCGAACCAGGCGATCACCCCATCGAGCAGGTCGTCCGGGCGAAAACTCTTTCCGGGGCCCTAAATTGGCCGTTTTATTGCCATATCGCGCTACGCGCGCTCAGCGCGCGCCTGTCGAGTTTTTGCTGGAGGCGGGCCTCTGGGGCGTCTTTTGCCTTTGGGCGCGTTACCGGCTCGCAGTCAAACGGCCACGGTTACGGTGCAACCCGGTTTGAGTTCATGGATCATTTGCCTGAGCTTATCCGCGTTCTCCGGCCTCAAGGGCGGAAGAACATGGACCTCCAGGCCGTCCTGCAACCGTGGTTTTCCTCCCCAGGGCGGGGTCACGGTGACAAAATGGCGGTTCGCGATCTGGGCGGCGATCAGCTCCAACCGTGCCGAAGAGGCGCCCGTGATGAGGGCTAGACCATGCAAAGTGACATGGTCCACTGCGCGAAGCAAGAGCTTGGACCGTTGCTCGTCGCCGGCCTGGTCGTCGATGTGCCATAAGTCGGGGAAGACGATGTCAATCTGCTTGGCCACGACTGTTGGCTCAGCCTGCTGGCGCTGGCCCCGTGGAACCAGGGCTTCCAGCCGGCCGATGATCGCGTTGAACTGGGCAACCAGGTGGTCGCGTTCAACTTGGACTTGTCGCAAGGCGTGCTTCAGTGCCGCAAGCTCACTCTCGAACTGTTGGACCTGGTCGTTGGCAGTGCGAACCTCACGCAAGTGGGCTGCCAGTGTGTCTTGCTTCTGGTCGAGCCCCAGGACGGCCCGAAACGCCCCGCTCCATAGCCGTAGCAAGCAGCGCAACAATCCGCCGGGTTTTGCGAATAATCTGGCGAGGGCCGGGGACAGGCCGACAAAATCTTGGGGGCAAGGTGTCGTCCCGTCTAAGTGGCGCAGGTTCCGGCACAGTTCGCGTCGTCGGGTGCCGCGGCTCGCCGGGCGGGAGGAAACGTCGGATCTTGCCACCGTTGCGACCCCTTCGGGATAGGGACTGTCGTCGACGAGGCAAAACGGGGTGCCCTCTCCGCGGCAACGCTGGGCTATGAGGCGGGGTAGTGTCCTAATTCTCAGGGACACGGTTGGTAAATTGGTGGACGAGGATGGATTGCGCCAAACGCTGACTGCTAAAATGTGGCGGAACCCATCACCGCCCACGCGGCGATGACTGTCCACTAGGCGCCGACCCGGTCTCCGGTTCCATCGACTGCGATTGTTGAGCTGGTTGCTGCACGACAAATGTCGCGGAGTCATACTTTGGTGTTTGCGACGAATGCATCGCAAGTAAGTTGAGCGATCCAAGCAGCGTGGCAAACGCGAGCCACACCTTCACGCCGACATCCTGTCCGTATTTGAACTTATTGAGTGCGTCGGTTTCTATCGTACAACCGTCGTGTCGCCACAATAACCAATACTCGGCCCACAGCCACACAGGTGGCAAGACGGTCCAAAGAACGAATGGCCATCGCAGGTGGGTCGATGGCCAACCTTCCTCTTCCACCAGATACAGCAAAACGGTTGTGGCAATGGCCGACAACGCGCCAATTGTGCCTACGCAAATCACTAGCCGATTCTTCCACGGGAGTTTGTAGCCGGGGGATAGAATCTTGAGCCGCGACGTATTGCTGTCTGATTCGTTTTGTGCCATTTCTACATTCCTTCTCGCTTGTGTTTTGCGATTCCGAGGGCCGTAGTTTTCGCCAGACGTTCCACGAATTGGTTTCTATCCCACCTGCTCCCGGCAAAAAACGCCGCTGTGGCGTAGAACCGTGCCGGGAGCAGGTGGGATAGAAGCCCATTGAACGGAACCGCGGAGCACGAACCGCTAAGGGCTTTGCTCGGGCTGGGGGCGTACCGGGGTGCATTTTACCGCGGAGCACCACCGTCGAACAGTAGGCAGCGGCCTCGATGCGCCCGACAGGCGGGGTGGCGGTGCTGCCGGTGACGACGGTTATGACGAGCCCCACGGCGTGGATCGCGTCCTGGGCGCAGACCGGTCATAGGCTGACGGGGAAGATGAGCGGTTGCGCAACTGGGCACCCCGGGGGACGGTCGATCATGAGGAGTCCTGACCGGCGGGGGCGGAGACCACCGACGAGACCAGGACTGCGGGACGGGGCAAGGGCGGGGCGAACGGCGAGGCGGACAAGATCTCGCCCCGGGAGGGACGTGCGCGTCCACCCCCGCAGCAGCAGCCACAGCCGACCCAGCCCGCAGACAGGACAGGCCGGCGCGGCGACATCCGCCGGGATCGCGGCCGGTCGGGCGGGCCGCGACGGCAGGGTTCTCCCTCGCCGCCCTGACTCGACAGCAGCTGCCGACAGCGCGCCAGCTAAACGCGGCGCTGGGTGTTGGCCAACACCTCATAGTACCGTACGCGGACGAAGGCGGGCGGCAAGACGTGTACCATCCACCGCCGCACGAATTCCACCCCCGACAGCCGCAAGATCTGGCGTTTGCCGCCTTTCCGGTAGCTCTTGCCCCAAAACCTCACTTCCCCGTTCTCGTGCGACAACAACCGGCGGTCCGTCGCCGGTTGACCACTTAGGCCGCGGATGTCGACTTCCACAATCCGACTGTCGGGCGTCAAGAAGACTGCGTCATAGCTGCGGAAGGCATCCGCCTGCAAATGGCCTTGAACCACGAGCCCTGACCGATTGTCTCGCACCTGGTGTTCGACATCGGGCGAAACGTCGGATCGAGCGAAACCTCAAGAATCTATTGTTCGGGCTATTGACAGCTCAAGTTGAGTGGCGGGACACTTATGGTGATGGACTAACGTTCGGGGTGACTCTGTTGTAGGTGCGCGAGACCTGCTACCTTAGGGAGGGCTTCGGGTATGGGACGCGCGTCCTGGTGGTTCATCGTCGCGGTCGGCCTGACGAGCGTCACGCGGGCGGAGGACGTCATTCTGCTCGACAATCAGAGCGAGCAGCCTTTCACCTACCAAATCCGCCGCGCCGGCTCCGACGATTGGAGCGAACCGCTCGCCATTGCCCACGGTAAACAGCACCGCTTTCGGACGACAGCCCCGCTCGTGATTCGTTTTCGTAGCGGCGAAGGCTCGACCGAGTATCAGCTCGGCCCCGGAAAATGGTTCCGGTACGAGACCGCGGCCAAGGGGAATGCCCGATTTCAGGACGTTGGTACCGTCGCGGATTTTGCGAACCACAAGCAGCAAGAATCTGAGCGTGCAGCGGATGGGGCCGGCGGCAAGCGGGGAAACGCCGCAGTCTACACCCTGAAAATCGACCCGCCGGCCGCGAAGGTTGCGGTCAAGGGAGGGACAGCCACGATCGATGGGGTTGGGGCCACACGCACGCTCACCGTGCCCAATCCCGATGGACAGGCCAAAGTGACCGTGCTCGCGACTCTTGACGGCTACCAACCGCTGGAGCAACAGGTCCTTCCACAGCCACGGGAGTCCCGTGAACTGGCTATCCAACTCAAACCACTGCCCGCGCGTTCCAGCGCCGCTCCGAAATCGCCGGTTGGGCAATCCCGCAAGCCCGCAGTGACGCCCGCCACCGAGCCTTCGCGCGCCGGCCTGACGCCAATGCAACCCGATCCCCAAACAAGAGCACAGGAAGCGGCGCAGCTTACAATGCCTAGTGCGATGGACCGCAGAACTTGCAGCGAGTTGATCCGGGAAAGATGTATTTCTACCAGAGCGACTATTCTAACTTCACGAAGCGCAAGGATCGTCTCGCGGATTTGGATTTGGCTCAGGGGGGAGACATCAGCTTTGCCTACACGGTTTACAACACGTTCCTTGATCGCGCTGACGAACGGGTGAAGATGGTGGACCAAATCTTGGCGAGCCCTCAGGATTTCGCTGTCGATGAGGAACTCGTGATCGACAAGGGCGCGACTACCTACGCCAATACGCCCGAAGAGATTTACGATCGTTGGCGGAAACAGGTCAAGTACGATTTGCTCTTATTGAAGGCCGAGAAGGCTAATAGCAAGACCGAAAAGAGCGAGGGCAAGACCCCCGTAGAGCGGTTGAAACATCGCTACCATAGCCGCGCTGAACAAATGCACCAGGCTGGTCCTGATGAGCTTCTGGAAATGTATCTCACGTCGCTGACGACTTCGTTCGACCCGCACACCACCTACATGTCACCGTCGGGCTTGGAAGACTTTAGGATCATCGCGCGGTCGAATCTCGAAGGTATCGGGGCGTCGTTCCAGAATGTGGACGGTTACACCGTCGTCGCGAAGATCATCCGCGGCGGGGCCGCCGAAACGGAAGGCCACCTGAAAGTCGAAGACAAGATCATCGCCGTGGGGGAAGGTGAAACCGGTGAACTGGTCGACGTCGTCGACATGAAACTCAAGGATGTTGCGAGGATGACGCGAGGCAAGCCCCATACGGTCGTCCGCCTACAAGTGGTGTCGCTCGAAGATCCCAAGCCGCGAGAGATCAAGATCACACGGGCGGCCAAGGATTTGAAAGGCGACGATGCGCGGGGCGAGATCTTCGACGCGGGACGTCTCGCCGATGGAAAACCTTGTAAGGTGGGCGTAATCGATCTGCCCAGCTTCTACATGAATATGGAGGGCGCTCGCCAAGGCAAGGCCGAGTTCAAAAGCAGCACCCGCGACGTGCGCCGTATTCTGCAAGACTTCAAGTATAAGGGAGTCGACGCCGTGGTTCTGGACCTGCGCACCAATGGCGGAGGCTCGCTGACGGAGGCCATCAGTTTGACCGGCTTGTTCATCAAGAGTGGGCCAGTTGCTCAGGTCAAGGGTAACGATGGCCGAGTGACGGCGTATAACGACCCCGATCCGACGATCTCGTGGTCGGGGCCGCTCGTAGTTCTCACCAGCAAGAGAAGCGCTTCTGCGAGCGAGATTCTCGCCGGAGCCATCCAGGATTATAGCCGTGGCCTAATCGTGGGCGACAGGTCGACCCACGGTAGTGGTACGGTGTCTTCGATCTTGGACCTGGGAGCGCAGTTGTTCAAAGGCGTTCCCGACGCCCCTAAGATGGGCGCATTGATGATGACACTGCAACAGTTGTACCGTCCCGGCGGCGAAAGCACGCAGCGCCGCGGCGTGATATCGGACATTGAACTGCCGTCGTTGAGCACGCATCGGGATATAGGTGAGGATGACTTGGATTATTCCTTGCCCTACGACAAGGTCCCGCCCCAGACCTTCGAGAAGCTCGATCAGGTGAATTCTTCGCTGATCGTTCGACTTCATCGGCTTTCGGCCGCCCGCTGTGCCGCTTCGGAGAAGTTCCAGCAGGTCGAGCGCGACATCGTCCGTTATAGACAGCAGAAGGCCAGGAAGGTGGTCAAGCTCAACGAGGCCAAATTCCTCAAGGAACGGGCCGACTTGAACGCCGCCAAGAAAGAGGAGAAAGCGATCGGGAAGCTCAACAAGAATTCGTCAGGCATCGACCGCGATTTCTATCTCGACGAGGTGTTCAACATCGTGACCGACTACATGAACCATGCCCAGTCCCGTGAACTGGCTATCCAACTCAAACCACTAGCGCAAGACCCGCCAGGTAAGCATCAACCAAGCTTGCCGGGAAATGCTGCTGACCAGGCACTCGCCCCGCCCCGCCCTCAAGCAAGGCAGAAGCCAGGAGAGCCTAATGCGAAGAAGGGCGACCTCGAAAACCGCACTGACGTTGCATCGCTGCCCCAAACACCAGCAGCGAGTGGAGAACGCAAGGGGACGCACACACAGACCCGAACGACGAACCTCCCGACAAGAGGTGTCTTGCATGGAACTCGCGCCGTGCCTATACCTCCAAGCTACAAGTCGGTTGCCTTCAGCGCTGATGGGCGTCGAGTCGCGTTTGGGGTGGGGGAGGATGGCGACATGCGGGCGGTCATCGACGGACGTGCTGAATTGGCATACAACAATGTCACCGTTGTGGAGTTTTCACCGTACGAGAATCACTACTACTATGCGGGCAAACGGAATGACAAATGGCTCCTTGTGAAAGACGGCAAGGAAATTGCAGACTTAGGCACTCTCACAAGTTTGACCAAGGGCACAGGACTTCACGAGATTGGCGGGAAGAACAGCTTTACAATGTGGCATACCCTTGCCATCTGGTTCGCCGAAAAGGCCGATAACTACCTGATCTTGTGCTACAAGGATGACGAGGGCAGAGTGTTCAATGACGGCAACTGGTCCCCGATCAGATTCGGCTCCTTCTGGCAGGAAGGAATCGCTTTGAGCCCGGATGGCGGCCACCATTGCTTTGCCGTGGGTCCTCCAGGGAGCCGTTCTCCTCACATGTACATAGACGGCAAGATGGGACCGAGTTTCGATGGCGTCGACAGCGCTCTATACCTCCTGCCAGGGAATAGACTGCTGTACCGTGCACAGCATGGAAGCACGTGGGCGATCATGTCCGGCGACGAATCTCTTGGCAAGTACGGCTCGGCAGCCGGCAGAATCATTGGATCGAGCGATCGTCGGCATTTCGCCGTACCAGTCGATGCCGCAGACGGACAGCAGGCCGTTGTCGTGGACGGGCGGAAGGGTCCGGCATTTCCAAAGGTGTTTTGGACACAAACCGGTTTTCTGTCAATCCCCGGAAGCTTCACATGGAGCAAGGATTATTCGTCATACGCATACGTCGTTTGCACTTCAACGACAAAGTCGGCGGGGACCGAGAAAGCGCCTATGGCGGTCGTCCATAACGGTAAGAGGCTCAAGGAGTATCCGGAGATCCGTATTTGGTCAATTGCGTTGAGTCCTGATGGTGCGCATGTGGCCTACGCCGCAAAAGTCGCTGAGAACTGGGTCGTCGTTGTCGATGAAATCGAGAGCAAACCCTTAGCAGATGTGGGGAACCCTGTTTTCCTTGGCCAAGCCGTCGACGCCGTATACCCCGCCAAGACGCAGGAAGGATGGACCATTCATGGACTGGTGGACTGCGGACCTTTCCTTGAAGTCGGCCAGATGGCAGTTTCACCCGACAACCAACACGTCAGCTTTGCCGCGAAGCTAAAGGAAAGGCAGTGGTTCGTGTTTTCCGACAGCAAGCCCATTTCCGAGCCATGTGATGCCATCATTGGGAACACGGGTATTCGGATTGATGAGGATGGGACTATTCGCTTTGTCTGCAAGAAGGGAAATGACCTGGTCTGGGTCGAGAAAAAGGGTTTTTGATCGCTGCCTTTCGAAGCTTGGTCATCGGCCGCTGATCTTGCTAGTGGAGCTGACCGCCGAAACCGCGGCCGTTCCGCTGGTCCCTGTGGCGGTTCTGTCCGGAACTCACCGCCGTCGTTTGGCAACCGACAACCAGGACGACAAAACAAGTGTGTTTTCTTACATTGCCCATTCAACTGTTCCCCCGGAGCAGGTGTTTTGGCCTCGGCCCACGCCTTGTCATTCGAGTGGTTTCCCCTGGGGCTCCGCAAAAGGGAGTCAATGCCGTTGATACGGTGAACAAACCCTACATCTTGTATGTCTAATTTGGTTTAGAACTCACTTGTGTTTCGTGTCTTCACGCAACAACCTATCCGCTTCGGCCCCGAATTCTCCGTCAGGATCCAATCGTTTGACCAGTTCGAGCCTTGTTCGATACTCGGGCCCCTTGTACGACGCGACGCGGAGGGCACGAAGCAGTGACTCTGCCATCCTTTGGCCCGACGCTTTTGTTTGTCGATACCAGGCGCCAGCTTCGGGATGGTTGGGGTTCTTCTCTATGATTTCCGAAAGCTTTTCGAGCAATGCCGCGACTTGTTGGGGCGTGCCGGCAGACGGATTTGCCTTGACCTGCTGATACATGAGGTCAGCTTCCGCGTTAAGACGTTCCAACTGGGCATCATAGCGGGCGTTGTGTGTCTGTAGAGAGTGCAGCTGTTCGACAGATATTCGAAATGGACCCCAGTCCTTCTGCGCCATTTGCTTCTCGGTCTGCTGAATGAGAAGCTTTAACGCCTCGGCCGCTTTAGGGTACAGGTCTTTGCCAAACGTGTTCACCTTATCTTTGAAGAAACTCGGAAAGCGCTCCTCAAACGTACGGAACTTGACCCAGGCTTCAATCGCCTTGCCCTCCGCGACTAAATCCTGGACCTCCTGCCACTCCTTCTCCTGCGCGACCAGATGCTCCCATTGCTTGCCAAGGGATGCAGCCCGCTCGCGGGTTTGCGGGGAACCCAGGTTCAAAGCCGGGGCGATAACCTCCGACGCGCGCTGGTAGTCTCGCTTGGCAGCGTACAATTGCGCGCGTGCAATCGCGGCACGGCCGATCTCCTCTTCCCTAGCAGCGACTGTCGCACGAGCGGCGACCCATCGCGGGGATCCTCTCCAGGGAACTGCTTTCTCTAGGGCTATCTTGGCGTCTGAAAGCCGGCCAGGAAGATCGGGCGCCGTGATGGATTTTTCGGCGAGGTTTCCGACCTCAAACTCCAATGCGGTGAGCACCAGATCGCTGAGTTTGGCACCTTCCCGTCCGTCGGGGTCTGGCATCGTTTCGAGTCGGTTCCGCGCGAGTAGGCAAGCATCAGTTACCTCTCGCAGCTTCTTGTCGCGACCGTAGAATTGCAGCGCGTCTTCGTACGCCATGCGGTAAATCATCGCCCGTCCGCGCGGTGTCGGTTGGGAATTGGGGATCGGCCTTTTCTCCACTTCTCGGGCTTGGTTTGTAAGGTTTCGAACCCGGCTGGCGGGGAGATCCGGCAACAGATCCAGCGCGAGACGGACCATCGCGTCCCGGGCTACGGCATCGTTTAGGGTCAGACACTCTTCGGCAGAAGCGACGGCCAGTTTGCCGCGGACAAAACGCAGTTCCCGTTCGATGCGACGTACATCCTTGTCGATCAAGGCAAACTCATCATCCTTGAGGGGCACGCCTAGTGTCAGGAATTTTGCCCTTCCGAGACATTCCGCGGCGGGTGTCGCCTGTTCGCGTTCCAATTCCTTCGTCGCTTGATCCAGGAGTCGCCGAATGGTGGCGGGGCCATCCTGGATTCGCACCAATTGATCGAGTCTCGCTTTGAGGGTGACAAGGCTGCGGCCGTAGTGCGTCAAGTCCTCCTGGTGCTCACGGAACAGCTTATCCAATCGCCCAAGGGCTGCCTTTGCGGCCGCGATATTCTTGACTCTCAGCGCGTCGCGGAGGGCCTGTAATTCCTTTGGGAATTGGTCGATCCAAGGCGGCGCGGGCACCGGCGGAAGTCTTGTCCGCTGGCGCAACTTTTCGACAATCTCCGCAAGTTTAACCATACGCGAGTCGGAATCGCCAATTCCGTAGTCCCGGAGTACCTGTTGCCAACTCTCGGCCTGCTGCAATGCTGCTAGTGCATCGTCCCGGCCCAACAATCCGACGATCGCCTGTAGGCTAATTTCCTCCGGCGGCGCGCCCCCGGCCAACACGTCAGCCTCCTCGAAATCGCCGGCTCTTTCTGAGGCACGGAGCGCGATCGTTCCCGCCGGGATACGGCTATCCGATGGCATTTGAGATACGGGGGCGAAGGTGGCGACCATCACGGCAGCGACCGCCAAGGCCAAGGGAAGAGCGTAATGCCACCGCCAGCGCATCCCTGGGAAAACCAACACGGCCGGTGCGCCCGTTTTCCCGTCTTTCTCGGCGACCGGTCGAAGACCTCCGTCGAGAAGAGACTCGCCGATACGCAGCACGTGGCGGTGGCACGCTGGACAGGAAGGACGCGAACCGATGTCCCGAAGTCGGTAGGAAATTCCCCTACCGCAATTCGGGCAGGAAACTGTTCCTACGACCATCTCATCGGTGGCTTCTGACCCGAATATAAATCGCGGCGATTCAACGCGGACACGAGCGGCAACGGCGGTCACATCGCTCGCCGCACAAGCCGGTCGACCCGTTCCGCGCAAAGATTCCCTCGGTTCTCCATCAGCCGCGCCAAGCAGCATATCCATCGCCTCCTCCAGACGGTCCTCTCCGTCTACAGTCGCCGCCCGGCCATTAGCAGAGGGAAGAATCGGGGAATCCTGTAGCCTGGAAGTCGTATCAGCCGCCGCAGGATCCGCCGCCGAAAGAAACGTCATCAAACCGTTTGATGCATCAACGGCTCCCTGCAGGCCCGTTTCCATGCCGCCGGTTGCCGAAGAGGCGTCTGCGGAAACAACTGCGGCATCACATAACCACTCCGAGGCATCGGCGACCGAAATAGTCGCCGGGCAAAAAGAGCGAACGACCAACGTCTTCCCCTGACCCCCGCGTGCGCGCCGCCTGTGCCATACCGTAAGTATGGCAGCGACGACAGCCGACAAGGCTATGCCCACAGCAGGTATCACCGGCCAGCGCCGGGCCGGATGGTCCATGCCGCGATACTGCTCTTCCGGCCCCCCGGCATCAACCCTAGCCTCATCGCCCGAAGAGTCGCTCTGGGGCTGTCTCAGTTTCGCCCGAAGCCGCTTCCCTCCAGACGTACTACCTAGTCCCTGCTGTTTCGCATCCTTACTATCTTGTTCCGCAAGAACGGGTCGCGTCTGTCGATTGCCGTCGCCCGATACATCCTCTTCCGCCGACGAGGATCTGTTAGACGGTCGCTCACCTTCCCCACCGCCCCCAAGGGGCTCGTTGCCAGCCGATGCCTTCGGAGCCCAAGTCGCCGTTTCTTCCTTCACCATTGCATCTGCGGGCAGCGTCGGGAGCTTCGCCGTCTGATCATCCTCAACACTTCTGCTCTCATCCGCTCCAACAATGTGTTTCGGGTCCTTTGTCCGCAATCCACCCCGGACCACCCCAAAGTAGACGCGAAACGCAGCCAACAACTGGTCCGCGGATACACCCCTCTCAAACGGTAGTTGATACGTACACGCAAGTTCGGTCGAGCTTAACATGTGAAACCGCACAAAAATCAAGTCCCTATTCAGCGTGTTGACTAGCTGAAACTTGTCAATTTCTGGAACACTAGACTTCGTCAGCCAAACCGAAACGTACGTTATCAACCTCCGCTCCGCGTCAACATACACGAGCGTCTTAACCCCCGCATCTTCCACCATCAATTTTCCATCCGGCTTAACCTCACACCTCAAATTAGCGAGGTGAAAAACGGCTCCGACTTTTACAGCGTCAAGTTGTGACCCCACAAGCAGGCCATCAACTGACTGAAGGTCCGCATCCTCCTTGAACATCGAGACGTTAGGTAACGTCCCAAGTTCAATGAACTTATTGACGCCTTTTGTATCCGACCTATTCCCGCCGAACCCGACGATCCGTCTGGCGTCCCTGTTCATCAACCCCCCCTGTACCGCCCGGAGATACCGACGAAAACTCGCCAGTATTTGACTGGGACTTAAGCCCTTTTCATACGATACAGTGTAGTCGCAAACAACCGTCGACGGGCTACGCAAAAAGAAACGCACGCACATTACATCCCGATTAAGTGTGTTGACCAGCTGAAGCTTTTCAGCCTCCGTGGCAGTGGTCTTAACTGGCCAAATCGAAAAGTAGATCATCAGCTTTCTGTTCGTATCAAATGCAACACCCGTCCTTACCCAACCTTCTTCGATCAACAGACTCCCATCCTGCTTCATGTCACAGTTTAGAAGCGCCGCATCGAAAAAAGGCTTGATCCGCGCCGAAGAAATCTCCGACCCGGCAAGAATCACGTTAGGCAATTCGGCAACCGGCAGCGGTGGACCGTGACCGAGGATTACACCGGCGTCTTGCTTGCCTGGCGAGTTCTCTGCGCTCGGCGCAGCCGTCCTCTCGTCTCGCGTAGCCCCCTTCTCCAGCGGTCCCGCGTCTACCAACCGCGGAACACCCTTGGAATCCACCTGGTATCGGAAACGTCTGCCAGGCGCGAGTAGATTGCTAACCCAATCGTTCCCATCGTGAAACCGACTCACCAACGGGCCGGATGCGGGGATACGTTTTTGTGAGCCCGGAGGTAAACTAACAGCATTCGACCACTCGTTGCTGTCGGACTGACGAAGCTGATACACGAACGGTTTCGAACTGCTATTCTCAATGACGAATTCGTCTGCCCGCGATTGGCCCGGCACCAAGATTGCGAACACAAAGGCCATAATTGTGCGACTCACCGTGCGAGTCGAAAACAGACACGGGCCCCGCCCTGTGACCGCGATCACGCTGTTCGTGTTTAGCGCGTTCATATTTACCTGACCGCTTCTATTGGCATGCATACGACCAATTGAATTCGCCTTCACTCACAGACGGAAATGCCTTCACCACGAAGCAGACTCGACTCACATGCCCACGCCGTAGCCCTGATAGCCGACGTCGCCCGTCCCCGCACCAAAGACAATCTTCTCGCCGTGGGACATGGGCACCCAGTTCACGCGGAAATGTCCTTGCCAGACGACCTGGCGCACTTCCCGGAAAGCATCATAACTGTCGGGATAGACAATGAACTGGATAACTGTGCTGGCGGCCTGCGACTCGATCTGCTTCAGATACTTGCGAATCTTTGAGTCAGATTTCGACAGATCAGCGATTGGCTCGCCGGGACACCCGGCTGTGCGGGAACCTTCCTGTCGCAACGTGATATCGTTTCCAACAGCAATGCCCGTAACGCTGAGTACGAAATCCCCCGCATTCAATTTGAAAGTAACGCTTTTTCCGGGCGTTAGTGAGATTCGGCCCTTCCTCCTTAGTTCCTCCTGCAGTTCACGGTTGGCTGCATCCAAGTCAAAGATGGCGACTCGGTTCTCTTCGCAGACGAAAATGACCGGTGTCTTTAAGTCTTTCTCGCGTTGTTCGATTGGTCTTCGGTAGCCGACCTCCTTTCGGGGCGTCTTCGACGGCGACTTCGTCGACTCATCGGACCGGCGAGGAATCAATAAGTCCGTCCGCTCCGTCAGTTCATCGACCTGCTTTTCTAGTTTCGGGATCGTAGCGTCGAGCTTAGCAATTTGTTCCTTGAGATGTAGAAGTTGGGCTTCTAACGCTGCATAACGGTGCGCCAGTGGAGGGGGCGATTCGAGGGTTTCTTGCGACATTTCAACGAGTTCTTGGGCGTTCGCATCGGCGAGGGTCCAAGAGACCAGTGCAGCGATGAAGATGCCGCCAAAGCAAGTGCGGTGATGTTCCTTTAGGATCTCAGTCATCTCGACTTGCTCCTTAGCTCGATCTTCTCTAACTCGGAAACCGTCTGTGGAAGCTGGCTGCTAAGACTTTCCACTTCGCGGTGAATATGCTCTAACTCCGTCCGCATCGTTTCGAGTTTGTGGACCAGCGGGGCCATCGACGCCTCGCCGCCAATATTTCGCCTCACGTATTCGGGCCGTGTGCTACCGCTTTCCTTCGGCTTGGTAAGGCCGAAGAGAATAAGCGTGACCAAGATTAGGCTCCC
Organism: Planctomycetota bacterium; assembly: GCA_026692885.1. The sequence goes on from JAPLNJ010000274.1 coordinate 16,203, forward strand.
GGCGAGGTTTGTGATGCAATCGGTCAAGCTATCAAAATTGAACTCGATTTTTTGGCCTCTAAGCATGCCCATAGCTGACGTTCCTATTCCGCTTCAGACTCAGTCATTATCCACGTCCTGGCGAATGGCTCCCAGCCCATGCGCAACTTGCTGTAGTTGAAAAGGAGGTATGATCGCATAGTACTAAATGCGGTGGCTCCATTGGGGTGGATTAAAAACACTAAGTATTCCTGCTGGCGTCGCGTATCTACGTTCGTCAGGAACTCACGAAGATCAGAGCTCAAATCGACCCGCAACCGAGTACCGACCTCCTGCTGCACTTGAATCGCTGGGAAGTGCTGTTTGGACGGATGCACTGTATAGCCGTCGGCTCTTACTTCGACAAAGATCGGCTTCAAACGAATCTCTTGGCCATCCAACGGGACCATGGTAATCGGATCGGGCGCTCCTGCTTCGCGCCCCGCGCCGCCGATACGTTCTCCTTCCGAATCCTTTAAAGACTCCAACAGTGCTTGAAGCTCTTTGAACTTGAGCCGTAGCGAGGCCATGCGACTCTTGCGTTCGTCGAATGACTGGCTAAGCTGAGTCACTTCTTCTTCTAGCTGCCGATAACGCTCGTTGTCGATGCCGTCGCTGGGTGCGTCTTGAGAGCCTGGTTGCCTGGAGGCGGCGCCTGCGGACAGCTTCTTGTAACCCTGCTCTGCCCTTGCGACCACGCGTGTGTTTAGGATCATGATTCCCAACACCACCATGACGGCTATGACGGTGCAGAGCACGCTGAGAAAGGGAAACAGGGAAACATCGAGTTTTTCGCGACGCGCGGGCATAGCGTTCATCCCCCGAGGAACGCCAAGACGCCATTGGCGGACGTTCTCGCAAGTCGGTGAACCGTAATGTCGGAAGTACTTAGGTGGTTATTTCAGATTAACGGAACGATATTCGTGGAACTAACGACCTCTCTTCCAGAAGGCAAACCAACCTCTGTTCGATGGCGTTTGGACCTCGCTGCGCCCGGCGTGGCCGTCGGAGAGGATTTGTAGCAATCGATCGGAGCTTGCTGCGTTTGCCTCACGAAGCTGATCCAGAGATACCGTCAGGGCTTGCCAGCGGTCCGGGCATTTCTGGATCAGCTCGGCAAGCCTTTGGGAGTTGTCGCGAAGCAAATCTTGCAGCCTGGTAGTGGCCTCCAGCAAGCGTTGGTGGTCCCCAGCGATGCGATCGGCCACCTGATGCCATGACTCGAAGCTGGCGGTCACGGAGCGGGCACCCTCGGCGAAGGCAGTAGTCACGTCGCCCATTAACCGGGCCTGAGAACCATTGGATTCAGCAAGTCGTTTTTGGATTCCCTCCATGTGCTCTTCGAGCCGGCGTCCGATAACGTCGCCCAGTTCGCCCACCTGCGACTGCCACTTCACCAGCCAGCGTTGATGTTCCTGGAAGGCGGGTTCGAGCACGCTTGCGAGTTCGGGCGTCAGCGGCGACTGGTGGCCTTCATCAGACATGCGTCGCACGATCGAGTGGTACAGGAAAACCTCGATTCGGTCGAGCATCGCGTACTCCGTCTTGCGGAGCATCTCGGTTGGAAACAGTAGGATGATTGCACAGACAAGCCCGAGGAACGTCGTGTCGAAGGCGGTAGCCAAGCCCTGGGTAACCCCCCCCATGGCTTTGACGAGCTTGTCAGCAAGGTCCTGATCCCCGTCCCGGGATGTGTCCTTGCCTTCAACGTCGGGTGAGGCCCCGCCGGAGGAACGAGCGGTCACGGAATCCGCCGCGGGAACGCTCTGGAACTGGGACGAGAGACTCGATACGGCATCACTGATTCCCGTCACCGTGCCGATGAACCCGAGGATCGGCACTAACCAAATAAACGCCTTTAGCAAGGTGTAACCGGATTCCACGGAAGAGGAGTCCACTTGATTAACCGACGACAAGTACGCTTGGACCTCCGGCACCTGGTTGCGGGCCCGAAAATGCTCCAAGGCACCGAGAATCCGCCGTCCGAGAATACTGCCGCGTGCCTTAGGCTGCATTCCCTCGACATGTTGGAGGAAGGTGCCCACATTACGCGGCGTGATCTGCATGTTGATGTCGTAGGGAATGAAATCCAGTTCGAGATCCGCGTAACTCGTTTGCTCCTTTACTGCGTAGAACTTCAAAGCGAGCGTAGCCAAGCCCCAACACGTTATGAAGGTGGACAGGTATTGGCACGGGCCCCGGTCGATCATCAGCCGCCCCAGGTAGGCGTGATGCAACGGGAGGAAGACCAAGAGATATAGCCCCGCAGCCGCTATGGCGCCGATTAGTGCCGTGAGGGCCGGATTCGGGTCCGTCGTCGACAATTTACCATTATCCTGGTCCACCTTCGTCATGGCGACTCTGTCAAGCACGGCTGGAACGACGACTCGCTTGTTGCAATTCGGGCACGGTCCCGCCTGACCGGCGTGCCTGGCGGGGACACGAATGGCTTTTGCGCAGTGCGGGCAAGTGAACTCGACAGTCCGGGAAGTGGTCTGAGACATGGCCTATTGCTCCTCGATTACGCAGCGAAACCCCTCACGTGATGAATTCTCGCCCCTCCAATGAGGAGCACGCGAAACGGCGCGGCGGCGGGGATCGGCTCGGTCGCTTCGGAGTTGCGGTGATTGATACTCTGGCTCCCAATAGGAATAACGACTCAGGGATGACATGCGCGCGCTCGAAAACAGTGCTGTCTGCCTTGGGCAAGGGCGAGCGGCTCGCTCCAATCGTCGGAGCCGGCGTGACGGATTTGGTAAGTGAAAGGTTGCTCGCTCTGATTGTCGAGCAGAAGGACGTCCTCCGCCCGCGTGACGCTCGTCAGGCCGACCGCGACGATGAACCAGTAGAAGACACGTTTCATGATGGATGCCCTCCCCACGGTGGCCGGCATTGCGTACCCGCCACAAAACCACGCCGAACATTGGACCATCTTGATAATTTTCCCGCTAATCAACTAGAGCTGTCAATAACCCGCGGAATCAATTCGGGAAGTTACGCCGACCCGGCATGCGGCCCGATATCGAACACCAAGTGCGAAATAATTGGAAGAATCTCGCCCTTCCACGGCGTTTCACGCCGCTTGAACCCGAGTTCTCCCGGCGTTATGGCAGGCAATCGCGTATGGATGACTCAGACCGTGGGGGTTTAGGCAACTGGACCGCTCTGCTACGTACGCACTTCAATGGCATTGCGGCGCCGTAAGCACCCGCTCAGGTATGGCTTCCCAATATAAGAGCCACTTCGTTCCGTGATTTACGGCACGGAACGGATTTCTTGGCGGGAAAAATACATTAGCGGGTGCTTATCGGACGAACCACCGGACGCCGTGGGTGGCGGGAACCGTGGCGGCCGGCAATTTCTCGTGTGTGCCTTCGATCGTGGCTTGACCGAGCAACCAGCGCCCCTGCGGCGGATCGCCATGTCAGCGAAGCACTCCGGGTCGTCCGGGAACTGGTTCCAGGCGGCACGTAGGCGGCGTACGAAGCGGAGCTGGTTGGTCCGAGGAGCGAGCCATGGCGCAGACCATCGTGATCGTTTTCTGGCTGGCATTCGAAATCACATGCTACGAAACTCCGAATCAAGACGCCAGCACGATTGCGTTCCCCGCTTCGATCCGTATAATCACGAATGAACCAGGTCCGAAGTGACCTGGAAAGCGGCTCCCTGAGAAGATCGCTTGGCTATGGTCGGATGACTAGGTGAAAAGCAATTCGGCGCTGCCGGGGACTCGTTAATAAGTAAGCCGACATGGTCGAACGCCTTCATGGTGTTCCACCGCGTCGGCTTCTTTTTTTTCTTGGCGACGAAGGCATTCGCAACTGCACAGAGCGAATCCGAGTAACCGTTCACACATTCTCCGCTTTGGAAATGGGGAATCAAGGGAGATGAGCGAGAAAGGGGCAAATCGCAAAGAGTAGGCCGTGGGCGGGCCTCAAGGGCCGGCTGGCCACAGGGATTGGCACGGCTCATCCGCGAGGAACTGGCTCACGGCCTGGTAGAGGAAAAGGAATACCGACCCGTCTTGTTCGGCACAGGCGGCGACCATCAGCGCTGGCCGCCTTCACCCCTCGTGCCTTGCATCACCCGCCGTTGTTCGCCACCCCAGACTTTTCGTCACAATGGGAGGTGACACATGGCAGCCCCGGCCCACCAATGCAGCGTACGAAAACAGCGATTCGATCATCATCGCCACCAACGTCAGCGACAACTCCTGTTCGAGCGTTTGGAGGCCAGACGCGTCCTGTCTGGTCTTACCGAAACGAGTTTCGGCAACTTGGCAGTTGACCCCGGGGTGCCTACGGCCACGGGCCCACCGGTGGTCGAAATCGCCAAGCACGTCTCGTCCGAACTGCTTGGAGTCGGTGCCGTCACGGCCAGTTCGTCCGCATCGCAGTTGGCCGCCGTGACCGTTCGGCTGATCGCGTCCGCGGCACTTACAGACAGCGGACACTCCGATCTGTCGAATCTCTACACCAAGCCGCTGACGCAATCGGGGTTGACGCCAGACCAAACGCTTGCACTATCGCTCGCGCAGGGCGGAATCAGCTCCGCTATGTTCGCCCCTAAATCGGCCGCACCAGGTTCCGTCCAGGTTGTGACCCCCTTCGGACCAACAACACTTGATGAAATGCAGGGCCTGGGCAGCAGTGGTAACGCCTCAACGGCCGCCCCCAGATCGGCCGCCCCGGTGCTCATCACCCCACCTCCGGTCTCCGGTTCTACCGGGACTGCTTCGGCCAATCCGAACTGGGCCATTTCGACCGACTTGGCCGCACGGCTCGGATTGACCCTGCCGCCTGCTGACGTGTCTGTCGCCGCTGGATCCTTGTCGCCGAGTTCCGCGCTTGCAGTGCAGGAATCCGGGGACGCGGCCACGCCGATCAATGTTGTTCACGTAGGGTGGCTGGATTCGCCTGCAGAAACGCCTGGCGGAGCCCTACTGTCGGCACCCGCAGTCGACGACTTGTCGTCGCCGCTGACCGAGACGGAACCCATCCTGCCAGGCCCACTGGCCGACACGGTCCTGCAGACGGTCGGCTTCGAGCCCATCGACGGGTTCTCCACGGGGTTCATCGGTACGCAGGGCGGGTGGTCAACCTTCAGCAACACCACCACGGAGCCGGTGATTTCCTCCGTCCATCCCAGCACCGGCAGCCAGCATCTGCGCATTGCAGCACATGCGGGCTTGGCCCAGGACACACTGGTCGGGGCGTTCAGTCCCAGTCTTGGCAGGCAAGTTGCCGGCCATTGTGTCGTCTCCGTGGACGCGGCCGTCAGCGCCAGCGGCGGGGCCGATTACTACGTGGTCGCGCAGTCGAATTCGCAGGGCGAGTTGACCGCCGAATTGGATCTGTCGTACGACGGCCACATCTGGATCCGGGACAACACGGGCTCGGGCCTGCAGTGGTATGACTCGGGCGTAGCTTGGACGACCGGCGGCTACGAGACCGTGACTATCGACGTGGACGCCAGCGCCAATACGATCAACTACTCCTACGGCGGCTCACGGATTTATACCGGAGTAGTCTGGGGCGCCACGTCCGTGGAACAGGTCATCCTGTTCGGTGACAACTGCAATGCCGTGGACGTTGGGGACTTCGACAACGTGAGCATTCGCAGCCTCAGTCCGCCCCAGCCCGACCTTGTCAATGCGCGGCTTGGCAACTGGAACGACTTCATTCCCATCGATGTCACGCAGCACGCCGCTGCCGCCCCACACGCTTGCGATGGGCCCTACTACAGCAATCAGACGCTCCATTTCAACTGGCTCTCGTGGAACCCGGGCATCGGGCCGGCGTGCAACTACACGATCGTCGCCCAGGTCACGGGACAGGGTGGGGGCACGTACCAATGGACGGACCTCAACAGTGTCGCCAACGCGTCGACGGATTTGACTAACGACCAGTCCGTCGAGCCCCTGGTGGCTGGCGCGCACACCTTCCGGATCTGGCTGGATTACGGCGACATGGTTGCCGAGGCGGACGAGTTGAGCAACTACTACGAGCGGACGATCACCGTGTTGCCGGCCGGCGCACTGAACCAGGGACTGGCCGCAGCCCTGATCATTACCGGCCCTGGCGGAGTCTTGGCCGCCAACGACGCCGCCATCTCCGGCATTCGTGATGCGGCGGTGGTCAGCGTGACGGTGCCCACGACCGGCCGCTACCTGTTCAAAGTCGGCAGCCAGAACTTGAACACGGGCAGCTACACCTTGGAGGCCGGGATCTACGACGCCTCCGTGCCCACCGAGACCGGTGATACCACCAACCTCGACCCGCTGCGTGCGGCCAACGGCAACGTGGCCGTGCTGCGCTACGGCGATGGCATCGGCCAGCAGGATCTGTACACCATCACGCTGAACGCGGGCGAAGCGGTAAACATCGCTGGTTCCACGCCGAGCGGGTTCTACTTCCCGCAAGTACTGGTGACAGGTCCCGGCGGATTCGATCCCGGACTGCCATCCCCCGGGCCGAATTTCGACACGGTTCAGATGTTCACAGCACCGACCACCGGCACGTACACGATCACGGTCGCGTACCCCCTTTCCTCCAATCACGTGGACGTGGTCTCCATCGGCAGCTACGTGGTCACGATCTCGCTGTCGGATACGGCCGCTAACGACAGCCTGGCCGACGCCCGGCCGATCTCCACCTTCGATTACCGGCAGCCGACGCCGGCGACAAGTTGGTATTACGGGGCAACCGGCAATGAGGGCATGTGGCGGGGCACGATCGCTCCGGCGGGTGAGGCCCACTACTTCGGCCGCGGCCACCTGGCCGCCGGGCAATTGATCCGCGTAGCTGTGCAGCGGGAAGGCGCGAGCGAAGTATTCCCCCTGATGGTCCTAGCCAACAGCAGCGGCCAGATCATCACTGGCGGCAATCCGTTTCGCAGCCCGGGTCTGGAGGGGTTCGCGTTCTTTGAAACCATCGTCAGCCAGGCCGACGATTACTACGCGGTCGTGTTCGGCGACGCGACGGTCGCGGGTGGGACGACGGACTCCGGCGGCGCCTACGACCTGTTCTACGCCGATTTTAGAAGCACCGAGGATGTCTACGAGCAGAACGATTCCAAGGCCCAGGTCGACGCCGCGACGGCCGTATGACAGTTCGATTCAAAGACAAGGGGACACAATCATGGGTACGTTTTCTCGCCTGCTTGATCGCCGTAAGGCCCTCGCCCGCCGCCGACGCACCGGACGAATCCTGTTTCACCAACAACTTGAGCCGCGCACGCTATTGGCGGCGCTGGTTCAGTACGATTTCACGGGGGCTTCGGGCGATCAGGAGTTCACGTACCCGACTCCGGCGTACGTTGACCCAAACATAACGGTTTCCTGCCAGCCGGGTGTCGACGCGACGGGATGCGTTCAGCGGGGCCCCGGCGTGACCCCCGCCGTTTCCTCCAATTCAATGAATTCTGTGGACTGGACGACCAACACTACGTTGGATCTTAGTGACTACTACAGCTTCGGCACTTGGACGCCAAAGAGTTCGATGACTCTGACGCAGCTTCACTTCGGCTACGAGAAATCAACATGGGGTCCTAGGAAATTTGCGATTCGATCGAGTCTCGACAATTTCACTACGAACGTGATCAGCAATGTCTTATACGCCGGTGTCAGCAGCTATGATGTCAACCTCCTGAACCAGGGTTCGAAGTTCGTCGATCTCACGAATTCCGTCGAGTTTCGTCTGTACGCATTTTGGTCGGTGGATTCCGCGGGTGAACTGCGGCTCATCAATAGTACGACAGTCAGTCCGTACGGGCTCTTCGTTGAGGGAACGACGCCCTCGCTGCCGGGCTTCACGCTCAGCAAGGCAACGGCCACGGTGAGCGAGCCCAACACGACGGACACGTTTACGGTGGTGCTGAGTAAGCAGCCGCTAACAGACGTGGTGTTCTCGGTCACCAGCAGCGACACGGGGGAAGTGACGGCCGCGCCTTCGACCTTGACGTTTACCTCGGCCAACTGGAACACGGCGCAGACGGTAACGCTGACGGCGGCCGATGACATGACGGTGGACGGGCCGCAGACCAGCACGGTGACCGTGGCGGTGGTGGATGCCAGCTCGGACAACGCCTGGGATCCGCTGGCCGACAAGA
>JAPLNJ010000275.1 GCA_026692885.1 Planctomycetota bacterium
CTCAAAGAAGGGCCGTTTCCGTTCACCCACTGGATGAACCTCCATGCTCGAAGTGGGACAGTCAGAAAACCCAGTGAACAGCGGCCAAATTAGCAGAATTCCTCCAATGCGCAAGGGGGTAGCGTGAATAATGCGGGTTGATTGTCTGGCCGGACGGCGTTTTGATAGAGATGGTCATGGATCTATCCTACGGGGGGGGTAACGGTGGCGGACCTTTCTTGCCGACTGGCGGCGGTGGCAGATCGTCACTTGGCGGCAGCGGGGGTGGCATCCTGGGTGTGGGATCGGTCGTGCTGTCATCGGGAACTTTCTGAACAGCCACCGTGTTCTCCCGAATCCGCTGGTTCCAGTCCTATGGCGGCGTGCGTCAGTCTCTCTCGGAACCAAAAGCGAAAGGGAAAGAACACTGCCCTCCTGGTTTAGCGAATGCTTGTTATGGGATGATGCTTTCAGCATCAAACTTCTTCGACTCGACCTCCTTCCCGTGTTCATAACGAGTCTTCTTGTATACTCGGCCATTCAGATCCAGAGCATAGTGGGTTGTCCACCCGTGTTTTTTCCCATTCAGCCAGTCCGATTCGGATTGCTTGTAAGTACTTAGCCACACCACGAGATGACGTTGGTCACCATTGTGGTAGGTAGTTTCAGAGATCGGCTGAGGCGTGTTAGGAACATATTCGATCTTCTTCCCGTGTAATCGTCCGTACACATAGTTGGTTTCCGCCCTTACTGGAAAACGACAGCCTTTGACAAAAGAAGGAACCTGAAGCAGTTGTCTTCCGTGTTCGTAGAGTTTCCCATCCTGACCACGATATTTCCGATTCACTTCTTGGCCAGACATTTCTTCAACTTCGTAAACTTTCTGCCCTTGCGGTCCAGTGCTATAGTCGATGTTGTTGAAGTCTAGTGTGTCAAACTTCACAGTCGGATCGCCCGACAATTGTTTGTTCGGCTCGGACGCCATACCTTTTGCAGCCTTTTGCTCCACGCTCTTGGTGTCTTGCTGCTCTGAAACGGAGCTATTCTTGCCGCTTGTCGCTTCAACGAGCAACGTCGGTGCAGGGTCGGACGTGACAACATCCGACTCAGATGCTTGATTAGCAACCTCGGTGGGTCTATCTTCAAGAGATGAGAGGATTCGTTGAGCTTCTTCGGAGCGAACATCGGGAACTGCCTTGAATTTTTCAGCCTGCTTGATCCACTTCGTGGCACTGGCGACATTCCCTAAAGAAGCCTCGTGATCGATAAGTCGTCCATAGACGGTGGGCTTCATTGAATCAGGTAACATGCCACCGCTTTCTCCAGCGACGAGGCTCTTATAGATGGCGACGGCATCCTCGTGCTTGCCTTCTTCCCAGAGGGCATTAGCTTGGTGGGCCTGTTTGTAGGCGACAGTTGTGCGGATTCCTGCGATGATCAGCGTAATCAGGAGGAAGGCAGCGAAGCATCCGAAGACGATACGTTTCGTCTTGCGGCTAATTCGAGGATGAATGCCGACCAGCACGAGCCCCACGGGCCAACAGCACAGGAAAGAGAGGCCAATCGCCAGAGGGTTCTGGAGTAGATGTCGCCAATCCACAGAGGATTGAGCAGGTTGATTCGTTTGGGTCAACTTCGGCTGCGATGAATAGGTCCGTTGTATCGCCTCAGCTTTCTGCCACTCGGCCGTTCCCTCTTGCCACACCAAGTCGGTCGGCCGAATCTGGCCAGTCGTCACAAGCTGGCTCAACTGACCGAAATCTACGGGGCCGAACTGCGTGCCGGACTTGGTGTAGTACCATTTCTTGACCGGGGACGGCCCAACCGACGTAACGCCGGTGGGCGTCGCTTCAGCAGGGGGAGTGGTCTGCGTGGGCTGTTGGGGGGCTGCGGTTGGCGTGACCGGCGTGGAGGGTTGTGATGGCTTGGACGCTGGCGGTGGCGGCGGTGGTGGGAGTGCCGATTTCACTGGGAATAGCTCTTTGATCATCCCCGCCTTCGTCCATTCGCCCATCCCGTCATGCCAAACGAGGTCATTTGGCAGGAGTTGCCCCAAGGGAATCAGAGCCTTCAGTTGCGACTCAGTGACTGGGCCTTTTTGCACGCCGCCGTGAGCGTAGTACCATTCCTGCGACATTTGGTGGTCCTCCTGGCTTCACGCCCGAACTACCGGGCTCTCCATTGTTTTCTCGCTGTCCTGCTACTGTCCGTGGTTTCCCGGCATACCAGTAAGCGAGACCTGCTCACAAACCTGCTCACAAAAATCGAACTAGGCGGTGTCAGCAGCCGTGGCGGGCGCAATAGAAAAGGGAGCGTCCGCACCATGACCGCTCCTTACACCCCCGCCAAGGGGCACACGAAACAGCGCATGGCCGACGCCCCCCTTGCGGGAGGCGATCAGCCAGCACTGCTTTCGTGTGTTCAAGGACCCGGAGGCCCAGGTTGGCGGTTTGTAAGGAAACAGAACTGACGTTCGCACGTCGTCGAGTTGTAATTTCGTGGTCCTGGCGGACCAGTTCGTTTGGTTTTCCTCCTACTGCTTTTGTCAAAACGTCCGCCTGCTCATGCAGGACAGATGCTCCGATGGTATCCGAGCGACAATCGGCCTGCAAGCTAAGTACCGCAGGTTTGCCGGTTTCCGTTCGGTCTGACAACCCGTGAGTCGGTCACGTCCAATTCCGGCTTTTCGCTAGTGGCCACGGAAAGGCCCGTCAAGCCGGGAGAAACCGGCTCAATTAGGGGCACCGGGCATCAGCAGTCGGGCTGGCGGCGACAGGGGCCGTGTGACACCGGCTTTCGCAGCCAGATGAACTCGACAGTAGGGCACTTTACACTGGGAAAGTTGCCCTCACGGCGGATTGGATGCGGCAAGACGGCTGTGGGCGGCAAGCATGAAGACCGCTGGGAATGGCGAATTATCTGGCCGAAACCCGGCCTGGGTGAGCGTGGTGGTTGCGGAGTAGGATCGATCAGTTGTGGTGAAGCGGCCTCACCCACCCCAGCACCACGCCCGACACATCCCGGATGCTTTCCAGCATTGGTGATGTTCGTCAGCAGCTTTTCCAGCGTGATCGGCCCGGCTTCGGAGTGGATGCCCTTACGTTGGAAATACTCCGTTTGGGTCGCCGCTGAACAGCGTGGGTTCGTTTTCGGCGATAACCCGCTTCATGCGATCCAGGTACACCGGCTCAAAATCGGCGATGTGGCAGATCACCTGCTTGGTTGACCACTTGCCGGGGATTGGCCGGGCGTCGAGTTGTTCGGCGTTCATTCCGGCCACGGCGGCACGGAGCTTCTTTGGACCGGCAAGGTAGTCGTCGATTAGCTGGGCGTAGTCCATGTCTGTTCTCCCGTTAGCGTCATCATACCGTGTTGGCGGTGGGGTGGCGGGGGCCGGTATGATCGGCAAGTGAATTTTGATCGGCGGTGGCTTTGGCACGCAGCCGATGTCGATTGATGATGAGCGAGCCCGAGGAAGGTGTGACCGCTGGTCTAGCTCGGTTCGGAACGGCCTTTCGCATCGCTGCTGGGTTGCGTCTGTTTGGGCTTACCCTTCACGAACCAGAATCGATCAAGGGTCCGAACGATAGTCATCCTCGACAGGCCCGTCTCTGCCATGATCTCGGTAACGTTCTTGTCCTGGCGTTTCAGTTCTATGATCTGCTCCCGCTTGCTGAGCGGAGTGTACTGCTGCATCGGTTGCTCGACAACGCCCTGAGGCACGGCGTAAAACATTGGCTTCAGCATCTCCTGCATGACACGGAGGGCGTCGAATACCCTGCCAAAGGGCCGGTTACTGTAGATGTCCAACAGGTCGTCTTCCTTCACAGGTTTGCCGTGCATCAGGAAGACCGAGGCGATTTCTCCACCGGCAATCGGTCGGATCATGTCTGCTGCCGTGTCACGAAGCGACGTAAAGGAGTAATCGGGAAAGTCCTTGTGATCCTCGTCTTTGCGGATGCGTTTTATCAGGGCGTCCCACTTGTTGCCGAAGATCTGGCTCTGGTTTTTCTTGCCCGAGGTCAAGCGGTAGAAGAGCGTGCCTCGCTCGGTAACCAGTAGAGTCCGAACCGAAAGGCCGATCTTCTCGCAGATTTGATTACGTCTCTCGATAGCCCATTGGAGGATCTCGACGGTTTGCGGCCAGAGGAGAAACTCCCCGTACACCTTGGTCTTGTTGCGTTTGTACAGGATGAACCGATCCGCAGGTTGGCACTCGTACTTCTGCGTCTCCTTCAGGTACTTGGCGTTTGGATGCGGCCGGTCGAGAAAAATGTGGTCGAGCAGCAGCGTGCCCTGCTCCGCACCCTTGAAGCCGCAGTTCAGCCCGAGAAGCAGCAGGAGTCTTTCGAGAGGCGTGGCGTACTTATTCAGGACAGCGAGTTCTTCCGGCAAATAGACGGGGACTCGGTTGTGAGCGATATCGGTGCGTTCCTCCTGGATGTCCTTGACGTTGGTCCGTAGCTCGTCGAAATCATCGGGTTTGCGCCAGCCAAACTGTTTGCTCCTGTGAAGCCACTTAAGGAACCGCTTGAGTTCAGAAACGTGGTTCTCGCAGGTCTTCTTCTTCATCGGACGAGGTGGACTGATCCGCTTGTCGGTTGTCAGCGGGCGCATCCGCCAAAGATCGAGAAGATCCTGGCAGCCATCCTGGTCCAGTGTCGAGAGGGGACAGTCGGGGTGGCGCTGCTTGAGTCGCTTCGCCTGCTCGATTTTCGACGCTCCGAATTGAGTCAGCGTCGGTCCCTCAGGCGTCGGTTCCATGTCGTTTTTCATGATGTCAGTGACGTAAGCGTCCAAGGCAACGTGCAGGGTTTCGGTGACTTCTGGCAAGACGTTGGGGGCCATCTGGCGGATCTCTTTGAGGCGGAACTCCGTCCCCCGCTTCAAGAAGTCCGACCCTGCCGAAAAAGCCTCGGGGTCATCGGGAACGAAATGAAGAAAGGGATACTCCCTCGCTAGATGCTGAATCTTCTGACAATACGGCTGAGGAAGTTCCGTCGTACTTCGTTCGACCACAATCTGTACCCGGCCAGCGGCGAGTTGGCGGGCTAAGCCGAGCGTCTGGGTGTTCCAAGCGGGCTCTTTCGGCTCCTCTGGCTGCCAACGAAACTCCCCCTCTCCCAAGGGCAGTGGCTTCGACTTCTCCTCGACCGAAGCCCAGAGTTCCTTCACCCGCATGTAACGGGCGCAGGCTTGATCCTTGTTCGTCCCAAAATGAAAGGGGTATTGCTTCCGAGTCCCGTGGTCATCGATCCACCACCCGACCTTTCGCCGATACCGTCCCCGTTCATCTGAAAGCCATTCATCGGTGAGTTTTCGAGGCATTGCCGATTGCTCCATATTAGATTTGGAGTATTGGGTGTCATTGCAGGAAATATATCCGCTTCGGCACCCACCGACAAGCCCCAAGGCACCCAAAAACACCTGAAAAAGGCACCCAAATCTGTTTTACGTGCGTTTTGCACTCACGAGCAACATAGCTTAAGTGCAATAAAAAAGGCCACTTACGATCATGTCGTAAGTGGCCTTCTAGTGGAGGCGGCGGGAAGGGCCGTAGGCTCCCGTCAGGTCGTCATAAGTAGCTTTCCTGAAACGACATGCGACGCGAAAAATATCTTGGAATTTTTTCGGACCCCAAAAATCAGACACGCGATAGGACATTCCCCCTTTGGTTCAGACACGTGTCTGATTTCGCGGAGCAGCCGCCGCGGGCCTCCGCCGTAAGTCGAAAGGACCCATTCCCCGTCGAAGTCTATGCCGGGACAAGTTCACCCTCCTCCTCTGTCGCAAGATCGCAATCGCTACCAAGGGCGAGTTGCTCTGCCCCGCTGTTGGCAATTTCTATCCGAATGTACGGCGAATCGCTGTCAGGCGGCAGTGGCAACTTGCTCGCCGAATCCTGGATGATCTTTACCAGATTGAAGAACGCCTCGCCAAAGAAGGCCGACACGGCCTGGGCAATCCCCTCGTCGCGGCCCGCCAAATGAGCCAAACGGTCCATCAATTGCTTGATGCAGAACGCATGATGCTTGACCTCTTCCACGGTCGTCATCTTGCGATCACTGAAGAGGAACCCCGTGCTGTATCCCAAGGCATTGGCGTAAGCTCGCAAGTCGCCGAGCCGCATGTCATCGTCTGTGCCATTTTCGAGCTTCGAGACTCGACTCTGAGAACACTTCATCTGATCTGCGATGTCCTTTTGTGACAGGCCCTTCGCCGCTCGAAGTGCAATCAACTGCTTCACAACCCTGCGGGTTGCGATCTGAGCTTCAAATTCTTTCCGAAACTTGTCGCTCGGAGCGTTATGAGCAAGCATATCTGAGACGCTAGAATACTTCTTTTCGGCCATCGCGATTTCCCCACAATCGTTATTCGTACTCATACGATCATTCACAGCTTCCCTGCCGCCTTTCGCGTGTGACATCCCTTCTCCACCACGTGCACATTCAGGCTCTCAACCTCCCTCCGAATCCGACTTCCTTTCTCCTTCCTCTTGCTTCAAGAGCCCTGCTACGAATTCCCGGCTGAACTTGATATCCGCTCCCTGCGAACTCTTGTCGCCAACGGTGATCAGATGAAGCGTCCGCGAATCAACGTCGGGATAGACGTACAGCCTGGTCTGTTTGAGCCCGGCACCAGGACCGGACTGATCCACCGCCACCACGCCCGAGGGCTCCGGATGAACGAAGCCCGCCTGAGCCGCGGACTGAGGAGTGCCTCCCATACACAAAGACCTGTGGAACGTGCTCAAGTTGTCGAGCATGTTCTTGAGTTCCCGATGGTACTTCTTTGGCCACTTCCTCTGTTTCTTGTCGAACTCGCCAGTCGGTTGTAAGGCCCACATCATTATACCGTTCTGGAATATTCGGGAAGCAAAACACCGGAGTTTATTCCAAATCGGAATTTAGTCAAGCCTGGGAACGTGCCCCATCTAGCAACTGAGCACTGACTTAAGCACTTAAGTTGTTGGAGTAAAGCAACTTACATCAATGCTCATGCGTCGAGTGGCGATTGTTCGGTTTTACTGGCCGTGGAAGTGGAGGTGCTGCAAATCGAACCCGCGTCGTGATACTTCCGGTACGGAGCCCGCACCCCTCGACCCCGCCAGCCGCTCGCAGCCTGCGTCCTGGACCAAGGGGCCATCGTCGGCCGCCAGGTACCTGAGGAAGCGAGGGGGCCACGCCTGTGCCTGATCCACGCCAACGCAGTCGGGAACGCCCCGTGCCTCGCCGTTGCCGCCCCCTCTATGCCCGTGTCATCGCCGCGAACTGGCCCTCGGCTGCCGAAATGCCGGCCGTTGCCCCTGGACGTTGCAGATTTGCAGATTTGCAGTTTGACGGAGCGGTGCTTGCCACGACGGCCTGAAAAATCTTTGGCTGCGGCATCTTGACTAAGCGTCGGCAGGCGATAAAATTTCCACTGTCATTGTTGATCTTCTTTACGGTCAGATGACGTGTTTCTGGTCCTCGTCGGATTGGATTAGTGTGTCTGGTTTCGGTGAGCCACTACTAGTGGAGACCGAGATCTAAATGTGATGGTATGGGGCAATGGAATGCCCTAGTGGCTTGGTTCGGTTAGACGCCGGACTTGGCCGTAGCACACTAATTTAGGAGGGTGGCGGGAGGTTGAGAACCTTGCGTGGAACGCATGCGGTTCTTGAACTCCTTAGGCCAACCAAATGGACGATTCGACGTATCGAAATTTGCGACATGTGTTCGCCTACGGTCTGCTGTTCTGCGGTGGCTCCGCATGGAGCCTCGACATAGCGGCTTCTTTGACCTCGATACGTCCCGCAGTGAGTCGCCTGTGCGGCATGAATGAGCCGCCCCAAATTCTATGGGGTGGCATGCACCCGCCCGAATGCGGCGTGAGTGACACACCCAATCGACAAACAGGCAGCGAAATATCTGCCTCCTCGTCGAGGTGTGGAAAAACTTTCGGCCGAATTTCGGCCAATGGAGAATTTACGATGTTTGTTGAATCTTGTGTTTCGAATGTTGTTGAAGTTGAAACGATTGAAGGTCTGTCGTTGTCGGCGGAGGGCCTGGAATACGCCGAAAAGATCGAGGAACAAGGAATTGTGAAGAAGGCCGGCGAGTTGGGCTTATCGGCCGAGGATCAGGGGCACCTCGACGCGTTCGAGCTGCAACTCGATTTTATCCGCGACCGAACCACGGAGGCGACAAAGAAAGTCCTGAACGGAGTGCTCATATTTGGACGCCCGGGCACTGCCAAAACCCATACGGTCGAGGCAACTTTGAACGAGATGAAGGCGTCCTGGAAGGGATGGAACTCCCGAATCAGCCCGATGGGGCTGCATTGCATGATGAAGGAAAACGCGGACGGCGTGATCGTGGTCGACGACGTGGCCACGCTCTGTAGCAATAAGGCCGCAGTCCAGGTGCTTCTCGCCGGCTTGGGCGGTGAGCCGGGGAAACCGCGGATGGTGACCTACGCGACCAAGACCGACCGGTCCGCGTTCGAGTTCACGGGGTCCTTTATCATCATCGCTAACCTGCTGCCGCGACGCGACCCAATCACGGACGCGTTGATCAGCAGGGTGCGGCTCCTGGAACACGAGCCCACCGACGAAATGGTCGCGGCCTTCATGCGTGCGAAAGCGTTAAGGGGGTACAAGGACGTCACCCCTGCGGAAGCACTGGAGGTGGTGGAGTTCGTGATCACCGAGGCCCGAAACGCCGAGCACCGGCTTGACCTCCGGCACATGACGGCCGGGTGGGAGGACTACGCCTACTGGAAGTCGGGCGAGAGTCGGCACATTTGGCAGACACTGGTCAGGTCCGGCATGAGAAAAACCGCCAACGACAATCAAAGCGTTCCGGTACGACGTGCCGACCGCAAACAGTGGGAACAGGACATCGCCGAGGGCCTATTCAATCAATTTCCCGATGACCGGACTCAGCGAGAACAACAGTGGGTCTCGCTGACGGGAAAGGCTTCCGCCTCGCTTTACCGACGTCGGCGAGAACTGGAGGTAGCGGGGCAGGTTTAGCCGCAGATTCTCAGTTTTTCACTTTTGCACTTTCTCACTTTGCTGGAAAGTGCCAAACGCCCCCGGCTCCCGACCACGGGACCGGGGGCGTTTCTTTTGGCCCACCTTCGCCCTGCTGTTTCGCCGTCCGCCCATGGCCGCGATGGGCGAGCCACTCCGATCAAGTCCCCGTCTCGGCTGGCGACGGCGAGCCTACCGCGGGGCCGAATCCGGCAGTACTGGACCCGCGGCATATCGCCGATGCGGTAGGGCGATCCTGGCGGGCAGGCCGGTTGCCAAGCGGGCGTTTTCGGCCCATCATGGTGATCGGCGTCCCGGCACCAGACGGCGACCGGCCGATGTGCCCCCGGTTTCCCAGAATCCCAACCAGCACTGGAGAACACACCATGACACAGTTCAAGCGAAACCCAAAGGCAGATGACGTGTACACGTTCCGCCACTACAAATGGTCCAAGTCGGGGCCACGACCGTCAGCACCTGCGACACTGGAAGGTCGCCTGGATCAGCTGCTGAATGAAAGCGAGGCATGGCTTCGCAAGTTCTCCCAGGTTTGGTTCCGGGCGAACGATCCGGTCATCGAGATCGCCAAGGGAACCGCAGACAACCCCGAAGAACTGGCCGAGCGGTACGACGAGGCCGTCGCCAGGATGCAGTGGCTTGCGGCGTGTGCCAAGGCGGCTCAGCCGATCCTGAAGGCCGGCAAGGAAAAGGTGCTGGCGAGGAAGGCCAAGCCCAAGGCGAAGAAGGCTCCGTGACGGAGTGCTGCGTCGACGTGCCCATGCCACGGAGAGCCAACAATGCGAAAACAGCCCAGAATCCCTTGCGGTTCACGGCCTACGCCCATATCCAGGCCCTGCTCTCGGCCGACCAGTGCTGGCGGCACGCTGGCGGATTTGGTCCAGCAGTACAAACGGGACCACGAGCACGACCCCAGCGTGGCCGTCGCCGATTGCCGGGATTTAGCCGACGCCATCCGACATGCCACGGGATCGGTCGGCAAAGTGCCTGGGCATCAGCGTCGAGTGGGACGGAGAATTCTTCAAGAAGCGTGCGAACGGCTGCTTCGGCACCGGGACGAAATCCGGGGCTGCAGGTCATTTGCCGATCTGATTGCGTTGGTCGGTCGGGCGACCGAGGGGATTTACCGTTTCGGCGAGCTGGCGGTGTACGACACAGCCTTTCGGCTGGGCGTCTGGCTGAAGCTGTGGCCGAAGGCGGTCTACCTCCACGCGGGCACCAGAGCCGGTGCCAGGGCCCTGGGCCTGGACCTTCGCCGGGGCCGCGTGGACATGGCCGAATTGCCCGTGGAAGTGCGGGTCCTGAAGCCGTGGCAAGTCGAGGACTTCCTGTGCATCTTCAAGCGGGAACTGGCCGTGGTTCAGCAGCATGGCCCAGAGCGTTGACCGTCTCCATCGTTGCGGAGTCCATCCCATGAACTGTCATCCCAAACTTGAAGACGTGAGTCGGGTCGAGCAGGCCACATACGACCTGCTTCTGGAAATCGGCTTACCGTTCAAGAGGGTGTTGCGGTACGAGTGGGTGGACCAAGTGGGCACGGCGGTCTGGACGGGTGAGAGCGAGGACGCCGGTTTCGTCGAGATCCTTCTGGGTTGCGAAGCTGGTGCCGTGGCTCACGAGATCGGGCACGGATTCCACGAGGCACTGAACCACAACAGCGTAGCCGTGTTGCCGTTCCCTGTCCGATGGCCCGAAGATGGGGAGGCAGTTGGCGAAGCCCTCCGTTATTTCGTCGAGAGACGCCTG